>DJVC01000032.1 GCA_002440765.1 bacterium UBP3_UBA6266
ATTCTCGGGAAAGATACGGTATGGGACCCTATCCCGAACTTTTTCTCCAGCTCTATCGCATGTAAAATAAGCCCGATTATTTCAAATTTCCAATCAAATAAACCGAACAGCACTCCGAGCCCGACATCATCAACTCCCGCTTCCATCGCCCTGTGCATTGAATAAAGCCGCCATTTATAATTCCCCTTCAGTGTACCCGGGGGATGCATTTTCCCGTATGTGCCGTGGTGATAAGTTTCCTGAAAAACCTGATATGTGCCTATCCCTACGTCGCGCAGTATTTTTAAGTCTTCTATGCTCATGGGCGCGGCATTTACGTTGACTCTTCTTATTTGCCCGAACCCGTTCCTTGTCTTCACTTTCACGCCGTATATGTTCCTGATCGATTCCGCGATGTATGCGGTGTCCGTCAGCGGATGTTCCCCGTAAACAGCGATCAACCGTTTATGCCCTATCTTTCCCGCGAGAATTTCAGATTCTCTCCTTATTTCTTCCATAGATAAAGCTTTTCTCTCGACAAGGTCTTTATTATCAGACTTGAAACCGCAGTAAAGACAGTTGTTGACACAGTAATTACCCGTATACAAAGGCGCAAAAGTGACAATCCTGTTGTCATAAACTTTTCGTTTGACTTCTGCAGCGGCAGACCTCATTTCTTCCAGCAGTTCTCTGTCGGTAACATTTATGAGAGCCGCGGTTTCTTCGGGAGAAAGCGTTTTTATTTCAAGTGATTTCCTGATAATATCCCTGATTCTGGCCGGTTCGGGATTGGAATTTTTCTCCAGAATACCGAAGATTTTATTGTCATCGATAAAATCTCTACCGCCGTCCAGATATTTATATATCTGATCGGTCTTTATTCTGTTTTTCATCCATGTTTCTACATCAGTATCCGCGCATTTCATCTGTCTCTCCTTTAGTTGAACCGACTGCCTTTATATTTTTTTACCCAATGCCGATTTAACCGTCACCCCTTCGACAGAGCCGAGTTTTCCCGTCAGCGCTCCCATTTCATCCGTTGTGGCATCCACAATCAGAGTAATGACACAGCACCGTTTTTTCTCATAGGGCATCCCCGTCCTTGAAACTATAATACCGCCGTATTGCGAAAGTATCCTGTTAACCGGAGAAGACGATTTTTCCCTGTTTTCTATAATAATACCCACAAAACCCAGTCTTTTTCCCATAATCACCCTCACATAGAAAAATCCCGGCCTGACCCTAAGGTTAAGACCGGGACAAAAATCCGCTATCAGCTTTCCGGCACAACCCTCGGCATCAGGCGATAACAACACCCTTTCCTCAGGAAAATAAATTACTTATCTATATGTTTTCCTCAATTTTCTTTAAAAGGACTTCCGGTTTTATCGGTTTTTCCAATACTGCTTTTACCGGCAGAAAATCCTCATTCGGCTCAAAACCGAAAGGCAGACTCATTTCCTTCCTTATGCCTGTAATCATTATCACCGGAGTGCCTTTCGTCGAACTTTCTTTCTGAAGTTTTCTGGCAATATCAAACCCTTCCGTTTTGGTTGCCATCATCACATCAAGAATTATCAAATCGGGCTTGTTATTCTTTGCCTGATTAAATCCTTCCGATCCGTTTTCAGCCGAAAACACTTCATAATTTTTTGTTTCCAGAAGTGTTTTTATAGCCTCGACAAAATCAATATCGTCGTCAACTATCAATATTTTCCCGGACATTTAACCCTCCTTGCTCTTTCGATCCCGTTTTCTGTAATTGTTTATTATCTCAATTATTTTCTGATTGGTCAATTCTCCATATATTTTATCATCTATCATAACAACAGGCGCAAGTCCGCACGCGCCAAGGCATCTTGCTTCATGCAGGCTGAAAAAGCCGTCTTCCGTCGTTTCCCCTATTCCGATTTTCAATTCCTTTTTAATTGTCCGGAGAATATCTCCGGCCCCCTTTACATAACAGGCCGTGCCCAGGCATATGGCAATACTGTGTTTTCCCTGGGGTTTAAGCTTGAAATAATGATAAAAGGTGGCAACTCCCCAAATATGAGATGTCGGAATATTCATGGTAAGGGCAATCTCATCCATAACGTCACGGCTTAGATACCCGAAAAGGTTCTGGGCCCGGTGAAGCACGGCAATAAGATATGATTCGGGCCTGTCAGTTTTTTCAAGGACATCCGCCATATATTTTTTGAGTTTCGCCATTCTGTCATTTTCCAGAGACGTCTGCATGACTTTATACTCTCCTATCTCGCGCGCACAAGCCCGCGCGGTATTATTCCTTTCGGTTCTTTCTTTTTATAATGGGTATGCAATATTTTATGGGAAAGCTCGCTGAGCGGTCTTCCTAAAAATTCCTTATATAATCTCTGCACATCGGGGTTTTCATGACTTCTCCTGATAGTCCGGTTCCTGTCAAGATCGTACAGCGCTTTCGCTCTTAACTTCAGACATTCTTCATCAAGAGGAATGGAATTGGCGTCGGCATAAGGCTGTCCTCCTCCTCCTACACAGCCGCCCGGACATCCCATAACTTCTATAAAATGATATTTCCCCGGTTCTTTTCTTGCTATGTCAAGAAGGTCGCAGGCATTTCCCAGCCCATGGGCTACAGCGACTCTGATCTCTTTCCCGTCCATTACGATTTTGCCTTCTTTAATGCCTTTAAGGCCTCTTAACTCGTTAACCTCTATATCGAGAAGCGTTTCGCCGGTGTACAATTCATAAGCCGTTCTTATCGCGGCTTCCATAACGCCTCCGGTAGTTCCGAATATAGCGCCCGCTCCCGACGAAAGCCCCAGCGGATGGTCGAATTCCTCTCCTTTTATATTCAGAAAATCAATGCCGGCAGATTTAATCATCCATGCCGCTTCTCTCGTGGTCACAACAAGATCGACTCCGTTTAAGCCGTTAATTTTAAGTTCGGGCCTCTGCGCTTCATATTTTTTCGCTGTGCAGCACATCACAGCCACACTGAAAATTTTCTCCGGCGCGGCCTTGATTTTTTCAGGAAAATGAGTCTTGAGCACAGCCCCCATCATTGACATCGGAGATTTGCAGGTAGATATATTCTCGATAAGGTCGGGATAAAACTGCTCCATACATTTCATCCACGCGCTTGAACAGGATGTTATCATAGGAAGCCTGCCTTTTCCCTGCAGCCTGTCCAAAAATTCACTGGCTTCTTCCATTATCGTCAGGTCGGCCGAAAACTGCGTATCAAAAACATAATCAAAACCAAGCCGCTTGAGAGCCGCCGCGGTCTCTTTTTCTTTTGCCGTACCGGGAGGGATGCCGAACGCTTCACCGATAGCAGCCCTGACCGAAGGCGCAACCTGAGCCACCTTTATCAGGGATTTATCGCTCAATTTCTCAAAAAGTTCCTGGGTGTAATTTTTCTCTATAAAAGAAGCTGTCGGGCATACATTGATGCACTGGCCGCATGTTGTACACACACTTTCTGAAAAAGGCATGTTATATGCCGGCATCACCACCGTCTTAAAACCCCTGTAAGCCTGCCTTAAAGCATTAACTTTCTGTATCTCCGAACATATCCTTACG
Source organism: bacterium UBP3_UBA6266 (assembly GCA_002440765.1). GTDB lineage: Bacteria > Auribacterota > UBA6266 > UBA6266 > UBA6266 > UBA6266. The sequence continues at coordinate 3,547 of DJVC01000032.1, forward strand.
CATCTTCCGCATAGAATGCATTTATCGGGGTCTCTTACAACGGAAGGAGAGGATAAATCTTTATCGTAGCTCTTTTTTTCTCCTTCAAAATGCCTTTTTTTAATACCCATTGAATAAGCCAGTCGCTGAAGTTCGCAGTTTCCGTCCCTGTCGCATGTATGGCAGTCAAGGGGATGGTTATCCAGAATCAACTCCACTATATCCCTTCTTGCCCTTCTTATCTCCTGCGTATTCGTATGAATTTTCATCCCGTCGCTGACCGGATAAGAGCAGGAAGCGGCATAATTTTTTAAGCCTTCAACCTGCACTATGCAAACCCTGCAGGCTCCTTCTATGGAAAGTTTCGGATGGTAACATAAACGCGGAATGTGAAAACCCAGTTTGTCGGCCGCCTGCATCACTGTCTGCTCAGGCTCCACCCGGTAAGGTTTATCATTTATATATATCGTTATTGTCTTTTTTTCCATCTTGTCTCCTGTTTTTCAATAGTTATCATTTTTTATCAACCGCACCGAATTTACATATTTCATAACACTGCCCGCATTTAATACACTTGGATTTATCTATGACATGCGGAGTTTTAGGGTTCCCGCTTACCGCCCCGGCCGGACAAATCCTCTTGCACGCGCCGCATCCCACACATTTATCGTTTATAACATAATCGAGCAGCAACCGGCATTCGCCGGCTCTGCATTTTTTGTGTTTAATGTGTTCTTCGTACTCTTCCCTGAAATTGGTTAAGGTGCTTAAAACAGGATTGGGGGCTGACTGCCCTAACCCGCATAAAGAAGCCTTCTTTATCAGGTTCCCGAGCCGCTCAAGCTTTTCTATATCCCCCTGTTCTCCTTTTCCTTCCGTTATGCGGGTAAGAATTTCAAGCATCCTCTTTGTTCCCTCCCTGCAGGGCGTGCATTTTCCGCAGGATTCGTTCTGCGTAAATTCAAGAAAAAATTTGGCTATGTTCACCATACAGGAATCTTCGTCTATGACTATCATACCCCCCGACCCCATTATTGAGCCGGCTTTTGCCAAAGATTCATAATCTATCGGAGTATCCAGATATTTTTCGGGCAGACATCCTCCCGACGGACCTCCTGTCTGGACAGCTTTGAATTTCTTTCCTTTTTCAATCCCCCCGCCGATATCAAAAATTATCTCTCTCAGAGTCGTGCCCATAGGGACTTCCACAAGACCCGTGTTTTTAACTTTTCCCGCAAGCGCAAATACTTTTGTTCCCTTGCTTTTTTCTGTCCCCACTTTCCTGAACCAGTCCGCGCTGTCCAGGATTATGACCGGCACATTCGCCCATGTTTCCACATTGTTTATCAGTGTGGGCTTTCCGAAAAGTCCGTTTACCGAGGGATACGGCGGCCTTGGCCTCGGCATTCCCCTGGACCCTTCAATGGAATGTATAAGCGCTGTTTCCTCGCCGCAGACAAACGCCCCGGCTCCAAGCCTTATCTCAATATCAAAAGAAAAATCCGAACCGAGTATATTTTCTCCGAGAAAACCGCTGTCCCTTGCGTCTTTTATCGCTTTCTCAAGCCTTGTTATGGCAAGAGGATATTCGGCTCTTATGTAAACAATCCCTTTAGCCGAACCCACCGCATATCCCCCTATAATCATTCCTTCGATTACAGTATGGGGGTCTCCTTCGATTGCGCTCCTGTCCATAAAAGCGCCCGGGTCACCTTCATCGGCATTGCAGATAACGTATTTCTCATCCGATTTCTGATTTGCCGTAAATTCCCATTTCATGCCCGTAGGGAAACCGGCTCCCCCCCTCCCTCTTAAGCCCGAACGTTTTACTTCTTCTATGACTTCTTCAGGCTTCATATCCGAGAGGATCTTGGCAATCGCCTCATAACCTCTGAGCGAAATGTAATCATCAATGCTTTCCGGGTCTATTATTCCGCAGTTCCTTAATGTTATTCTCATTTGTTTGCCGAAAAACCCGACATCGCCGAACACTCTGAAAAACCTGTTGTACAGGTGGTCCTCGTCAATGATAAGGCGTGAAACAGGTTTCCCTTTTACAAGATGGCTCTCCACAATTTCCGGAATATCTTTTTCAGTCACATGTCCGTATATGGTATATCCGGGATTCACTATCAGTATAGGCCCTTTGCTGCACATCCCGAGACACCCCGATAAAATAATTCTTCCGTTATCCGAAAGACCTTTTTTCTCAAGCTGTATTTCGATATCCCGCTTGAGTTCCTTGGATTTGTTATGAATACAGCTCGGGCCGTCGCATAATGTAATAATAAAATTCTCTTTGCTCTTGTTTTTCTTCATAAGAAATAAAACCCCGCTTTATTTAATAACCCATTCCTCAATGACTTCGCCTCCCTTAAGATGTCTTTCAATTATCTCACGGGCTTTTTCTTCATTAACCTTGCCGTATTTAACAGGTATCTTACCCTCCTCGATTACTTCGACTGTAGGCTCGAGATTACACCGGCCCGCGCAGCCTTTCTGGCTGAGATACACATCCGTCAGGCCTTTATTTACGGCTTCCTTAAACACTTCCATAACTTCCTTTGAACCGGCCGCGATTTCGCATGTCGCCATTCCCACATATACCCTCTTTGTGGACAGATACCCTTTTCCTACGATCCTGTTAATGGCTTCCGCCCTTTTTTTCCTTATAATATCCAAGGGTTTCATCATTTAAATCCCCCTTTCCATACTGAATATGACCGAATTCCCTTTTTTACCGGGTTCTATACTGACTTTCCCCCCGTGTTTTTCGGCTATCTGCATAGTTATAAACAATCCTAATCCCGTGCCCTGGACACGCCTGACTTCCGGCGCATCGAGCCTCGAGAACTTTTTAAACAGTTTTCCTTTTTCATCTTCCGTTACCGGTCTTCCGTCGTTATAGACACTTATTTCTATCATATCGCCCTTAACGCCGGACGTAATAATTATTTTCCCGTCTTTGCTCCCGTATTTTACAGCGTTGCCTATTATATTATTCGCAGCCATCCTCAGTAAATCCGGATCTGCCGTCACCGTAAGGTCTTTTTCAATATTATTGCGGATCTCAATGTTCTTATCGGCCGCCTGTTTGAGAAAATGCTCAACTGAATCGTCAAAAATATCTTCTTTGAGAAGAATCTCTGTCCTGGAAACTTTCAGTTCACCTTTCTCAATTCTGCTCAAACTTAAATAATTTTTCACGGTGGCGGCAAAATAATCAAGATTTTTACAAACCGAATCAAGTGCTTTTCTCTGCTTAAAATTAATCAATCCCAAAAAACCGTCCCGTACCGAATAGGCATTAAGCATGGTGGAAGACAAAATCCCCTTCAGTTCATGCGCGACAAAACCGATAAGGTCAATATAACTTCTGTTCAGGGTATCCAGCTTTTCATTCGATACCTTGAGGCTTTTATCCCTCTGGCTCAGTTTTTTAGCCATCTCATTAAACGCTTCCGCGAGCTGGTTAAGCTCTTTTATCTTGGTCTGGGTGTCAACCCTGCAGCTTAAATCCCCTCCGGAAAATTTTCCGGTGCAGTATAAAACTTCCCTTACCGGCTTTGAAATGGATTCGGCAAGGATAAGGCCCAGGATAACAGCTATAAAAACCGCAATAAGAATAGCTATGAAAAAGAACAAACCCACGTTTCTGAACAAATCCGCATAAGGTTTTTCCAGGATGCCTACATACAGCATGCCTATTATTTCCCCGTTAATATTCCTTATGGGCTCATATGCGGTTATATACCAGGCGGTGACTACAAAAGCCCTGTCAAACCACGAATACCCGTTTTTTATAACCTTTTCATAAACTTCTTTTGACACCCTTGTCCCTGTTGCCCTGTTTCCTTCTTTATCGGGAACATTTGTCGACACTCTGACATCTCCCTGAAAGATAGTGACTGTACCCAAGGGCATGCCCTTATACTGTTTATTCCCGAAAACAAAGCCTCTTATCCTGTCGACGACAGCGCTGTCTTTATTAAGTATCCTTCCTCCGTAAATGACCTTGTTAACCTTACCGGCGGAATCAAAAAAAGGTTTTGCGTATTCTATGGACATCACGCTGTCAAGAACCGTCTCTTCGGTAGGAACCGCCATCGGTGTATATAAAAGATCAATGGTGCACCTGCCTGCCAGATCCGCATCCATCTGTCTTAATTCTTTCCTGCCGATAATTCTTGTTCCGCCGCACTCTGTCCCGCCGAATGCCTTAAGCGCAATTTCGCTTTTCAGGCTGTTCTTAACTGTAATATCCGCGAGGGAAAGATAATCCAGCCCGAGTTTTTCCTTCAGAACTTCGAGATTTTCCTTTTCTTCAAACATATTAAAAGCAATTTTCAGTTTTTCTATTTTTTCCTTGTAAACACTCCATGCTATTTTAAGGTCATTCTGGACCTGAGTCTGGGCCCTGTCGAAAATTTCAGTTTTAATAAGGTAAAAACCTATAAAAGCAACAGCTATGCCCAGCGCGGTTATCACAGTCAAAAAAGAGATTATCAGGTTGCTTTTTAAGGTTTTCTTCTTCATTTGGACTTTTTATCCGTCTTATCCATCGCGTTTACAAAATAAATCAGATTCTCGATCTCAAGTTCCAGATTAACATAATTCACTATTATATCCGCGGGCGCCCTAAGGTTAATAGGCGCAAAATTAAGTATGCCTTTTATTCCGGAGGATATCATCATATCGGCAACCTGCTGGGCCGCAATATCAGGAACAGCCAAAACACCTATTTTCACCCCGCTCTTTTTTACAAAATCCTTAATGCGTTCAAGAGATAAAACCGGTACTTCCGGATTCTCCCTGAACTTTGCGGGGTCTATATCGAATGCCGCTATTATCTTTATGCCTTCTTTTTCAAATCCTTTATATTTAATCAGCGCATTCCCGATATTACCGGAACCGACTATTACCACATTCTGAAGTTCATCTTTGCCCAGTATCTCATTCAATTTTTCAATAAGGGCCTTTACCTGGTAACCGCCTCTCTTGTTGCCCGTTATTCCGAAAAGCGAAAAATCTTTTCTTACCTGTGACGAAGTAACACCCAGCGCTTCTCCAAGATTGTCCGAAAAGACCTTAACAAAACCAAGTTTTTCAAACCTGTATAAAGCATTTTTGTACCTGGAAAGCCTTATTACACAATTTCTGTTGGAAGCCATTTATGTTACTCCTTTCACAATAAATTTAGCAAATATACCATATAGAGTCAATATGTCAAGATTGTTTTGTGATAAATTTCACTTATTTAACCCTCACCTGTTTGACCGTTCTGTCTAAATAATTATTGCTTAATAAAAAAATATATTTATAATCTAGGTAAAAAAGGAGAGAGAAATGGAAAATACCCAAAACCCGGCAACCGGAGCAGTTTCAAATTCTTACCCTGTTTTCAGCAAAACCTTTTTTATCATGGACCTGGTTTTTTCATCTTTAAGAATACCTCTGGTCCTGCTCGGAATCATCGGCATGATATCACTGCAAAAGGATGACCCCATATATTTTTCGGGGTATTTCGAAGTCATGACCGGAGCAGGAATAGCGGTGTTCGGCCTATGGGCAAATATCGCCCTCCTCGCAAAAAAACCATCGGGAATCACAATGGCATACTATAACATCGCTTTCACCATAGGCTCGGTGCTGGTAGGAATATGGCAGATAATAATTCAGTCATCGGCTGTCGCCGGTGATGCGGTGCGAGTCGCATCTTTTTCAATAGGTTCCGGATTCGCTTTTATAATCAGGATTGCCCTTCTGGTCTGTTATTTTACCGCCGTGAAAAAATTCAAACTGTGGCTGGCACAAAAATAAAATAAGGTTTACAGCGCGGGCAGAGACACATCCGTAAATTCTGTCGAGCGGACATTTTTCGAATAGCATTTGGGGCATTGGATCGTAGTCCTGTAGTCCGCTTTCTGCCTTGAATCACGCGGATTTATTATATGCCCGTCCAGAGTCACTATCTCCCAGCTTAATAGCTGTTTTTTCGAATACTTTAAAATATTCTTGTAACCTTCAAATTTTGTGCCGCAGTCTTTGCATATGAAAAAGGCCGTGACAAACAAAGTATTCTCCCCGCACCTCGGACATTTCGCCGGAGAAGCAGCTATTTCCTCTATTTCAAAAAAATTGCAGGAGGAACATACCCATGAGGCGGGCGCTGTTAAATCTTTTTTATAATAAACAGGTTTCGCGGCAAAAAAAAGGGCAATCAAACTGACAACCACGATAATTGTCAGTATGGATTTTATGTTGATTTTGTGTTCACCGGGTTTTTTCATAGGTGTTACAGCGGTTCCGGAATAATATTATCATCGGTAATATCGGGTTTCCATTCAACATGAAAATCCGCAAACAGGTGGTTGGCTCCTCCATTATGGCGGTTCTCAAGGACATTTTCATAAAAATCAGGGTCGCTTTGCCACTGGCCCTGATGCTCTATCAGCTGATGGCCGTCAAAAAGAACAACTGTCTGGTCCGGGTGAGCCAGCTCATAATAATCCACCTGCTCGGTGTATAACATTAAATTATATGAATATGAAATATCCATCTCCGTATCTACAGGAGGCCCGTGGTATGCCGGATCCTCATCTTCATTAACAGTGACCGTCATAGGCGAATCATCCGACGGGCATACATAAAGCTCCTCCTCAACACAGGCTTCCACAAGGCTTGCGGATTTTCTTTTCGGAACAACCAGAACCACCCACTTGCCGCTTTGCCCGGGAGAAAACGTAAACAGATAAGGAGGCCAGTCTCCCCCATTCTCCGTAACATACATCCCGAAACCGTATCCAAGCTGTTTCAGATTATTCATACATACAATCCGGTTGGCCTTTTCTTTCGCATTTCGAAAGGAGGGGATGATTATTCCGGCAAGGATAAGAATAATGGTTATCGCGACTATCATCTCAATTAAAGTAAACCCCTTTAAAGACTTTGTTTTCTTAAAGGGGTAACTTTTTTGCTGAAAATTCTTAAATAGGCTGACAAATATTTTACTGTTTTTCACTGCAGAGGCTGGTCTTTATTTTTTCCAATTCGCCAATAAGTTTAGCTCTATCCCTCTCATCGTTAAATATCATTCCCTTAACCATATCTTCGGTTTTTCCGGCATTGCCGCCCACTTTATTGAGGTGTTCCAGCATCCTGTTAAACGCCTCGCTCATCTCGGGAACAACATCTGTTTCTCTGAAATAGATTTTGCCGGGTATTTTACCCTCGCCGATTTTATTCAGGTAAAGTTCCGTCTTATAGATAGGACCGGCAACCCTGTGTGAAACCAGAATACTTAACAGGAAACAAACCGCGGAAACAACAACAACAGGCGCGATCAGGTATTTCACAACGTTCATATTAAGCGTTTCCAAAGCCTGTTCGGTCAATTTCCCGTCATTCTGAATCGTATTGATAAGTGTATCAATACTTACATTATAGACTATCAACGCGGTGAAAATCATCCCCAGAACCGTTATCCAGATGGTAAAAAGCGCGTATTTGTACTGGAACGGTTTCAGGAAATAATTTCTGAATTTTCTTTTAACTACCATATAAATGAATTATATCATCAATCAGACGATTATCAACTTTTTTGTTTTACTCAATCCACGGCCTTTGAACGCTTCATTTTCCTTCGCGTTTTCCTGGACGGCACTTTTTCTTTGCCTTTTTCATCCGCTCCCTCTTTTAACTCAAGGCTGCCGACTTTCTCCGCAAGGGAAGCGCAGGCGACATAATAAACTGTCTGAGGCAGCCAGTATTCCCTGCTGTTCCAGCTGTTTCCCCATGTCGGTAAATCATTCCTTCCCCCCCCTATGCCGTTAGGCATGCCTCCGGGAATACTTCCAGTACCCATATTTTCAGGCATCAAAGGAGGATTGTTCTGCCCGAGCCCCATTATCATACAGTAATTAAGCGGATTCTGGCCGTTTATCCACTGCAGCTGGTCTGTCCCGACATTATACAGTTTCCTGTCGTCCATTACCTTCGCGTATTCAATGGCAAAAAGTCCCAGCGCCCCATGGTCACAGTTAAGCGCATGCAGTTTTATCCAGGAAGATGCGGGCGGAAAATATCTGGCTTCATATCCGTTTTCCGTATTTTCCAGACCGTGGGCAAACTGCCCGTAAGGGGACAAAGAGGCCATCTTTACTATATAATTGTCCGCAAATATTTTTAAAGCCTCTTTAATCTCTTTTTTCAGTTCCTCTGTCTCTGTCAGAGAATACACTTCCAGAAGCCCCATATATATTCCCAGATTATGAAAAACTTTATACTGCTGGTTTCCAAAAACATAACCGTTCACGCTCTCGCTGAAATCCCCGTATATCCCCTGCGGCGTAAGGTTCCTGTCTTTGGCCTGCCTTCTCAAAAGTTCCGCCGCCCGCTCCTCGGCGTCCTTCAGAAAATTTTTCTTCCCCGTGGCCTTGTATAATTCAACCGCAGCCCAGACAGCATTGCCTATATCCGACGTCGTCAGTATCGCATAACCGGAAAACGCATTATAAGATTTCTCGGCTGTTTTAACACATTTTTCCGCCATGCCGGGATCTGTTTTCCCATAACTTTGAGCCGCGCGGGCCAGGCCGACGACATAGGTGGACAGGTAATTGAAACTTTTCCAGAAATATAGTTTTCTTTTACTTTTATCCTCGGACGGCCGCAGATCCGTAACAAAAATATCGTCGCCGGGATGTATTCCGGACC
>DJVC01000033.1 GCA_002440765.1 bacterium UBP3_UBA6266
TGACATCCCCCAGGGCGCTGGGCTTTATCACAAGAATTTTTTTTATCGGACTCATAAACAACCTTCGGTCAAAAATCAGATTTTTTCCACTTTCTGCCTATATCCGGCATCCAGACACCTGGTTTCAGCAAAATAACTTTGCAAAAATATATCCCTATCCTCATTTTTCAGGATATCACCTATATTATCAATTAACCTTTTTAAATTCTTTACTTTTTTTCGCGGGCTTACAGACCTGGAAAATTGCACCCTGTCGGCATCAAGTATGGAAATGGCCAGGCAGCTTTTTTCAACAAATATATTTCCCGGTTTTGTATCCCTGTGATAAATGCCTTTATTATGCAAATCCGCGAAGAATTTTCCGGCGTTCTCCATTACTTTCCGCTTCTTTTCGGGTAATAAATCCTCCCGCCTCAAAAATTCGTCAATCCGGACAATGCCCTTTTTGTTTTCAGCTACGAAATATCCGGCCTTATTTCCGCACGATATCGCCATCAAAGCCTCCGGAGTGGATATCTTCCTTATCTTCAATCCCACAGAGCCTTTCCATGAATTCACAGCCTTTCTCCCGGGAAACGTAGCAAATGATATTTTGTTATACTTTTTTACCACAAGGTCATAATTCTTATAATTCATCCTTCTGACGGAAGTCTTTACATCGTCCTTGATGACATCAGCCGGTTCAAAAAGTTCCCCGATACCTGTAATAAAACCTGTCCCGGCAAGTTCTGAAAATTCCCTTTTTGAAATATATTTAACCCCTTTGATTTTCATAAACGAATAATTTTCCCTGTTTTCGACTGCTTTTTTATCTCTTCTTTTCCATAGTTTATAAAAGCATTCGTCACTCATTTTTTCTATATCTTCGAAAAATGCTTTATAACCCGTTCCGAAGTATTTTTCAAAGAACAGCAGCTGATACTTTTTGCCGAGGTTCTCCCTTAAAAACATATTTATATTCGCAAGATTTCTGAAAATCAGCCGGCGCGGAACCGCAGAGCCGAATAATTTTACCCTCTGGACATCTATCAAGTAGATTTGCCCTCCGGAGACAAGGATATTATCAAGGTGAAAATCAATCTGATATATTCCCTTCCTGTGCAATTCCTTGACAAACCCGCAGAATTTATCCATCAAGGCGTCAGGCTCTTCCCTGATTTTCTCTGAAAGGGGCCGGGCTCCGGTAATTTCTTCGGATATAAAAATACCGCCGTCCTTCATATCCTGCGAAGAAAAAGTTCCCGCCGCCAGGGACAGGGGAACTTTTATCCCTTTTTTGGAAAGCAAAACCATATTTTCGTGTTCTTTCAGAGACTTGTTCTTTTTAAAGCAATATCTTAAGAAGTCAATGACCGTCGGATTCAAATATAATTTTATATAACACTGTCTTCCCCCTACCGGCCCCCTGAGCAGCAACCTCGCATCAGATTTATTGACCAGTTCGAAACCGGCAAAAGCATTCAGGTCATCCGGAATATTTTTTATTTCGGGGTCGACATATTCCCATACTATGCCCGCGTCATTCATTCGTCAGTCCCCAGTTCCTCCGCAGTCCGAGTAAATGCCACAAAAACAAATAACCGGACAAAATAAGTTTATCTCTTAAATCCTTAATCAAAAAAACGGTGGCAAGGTTTCCCGCCAGATAGAGTATTGACCTGGACAGCAGCAACACGATAAGGCATGTTTTCAGGGCCGATTCCCCGGAATGGCCATGGTGTTTTCTGAAATACTTATACCTCGACAGATAATATTCAGCCCTTGCATGCAGTAATTTAACACCGGCGGTCTTACCCTGGAAATGGACAACTTTTACGCCGGGAAACATAAAAATCTTATAACCCGCCCCGCGCGCCCTTAAGAAAAAATCGGATTCCTCGAAAAAGAAAAAATATCTTTCGTCAAACCCGCCCAGTTCCCTGAAAATCCGGCTTTTCACCACCATAAAAGCCCCGACAAGGCTTTCAACCTCAAACGGCTCGGACATTTGCTTCGCTTTTTGGCTGAAAGACTTTCCCAAAAATATCTTCAATAAGGATTTATTAAATATTTCCGTCAAAAAACATGGCGTTTTCCCGAATGAATTTTGTTCTGAACCGTCGCTGTTCAGAAGCGTGGCACCGGCGGCAGCGGCATTGTCATCAGACCTTAAAAAACCGATTAACTCATCCACTTCTGTTTTGAGCTCGGCATCGCTGTTGATAAAACACACAAATTCACCGGACGATTTCTCAAAAGCCCGGTTGCAGGCACGGGCAAAACCCAGATTCTTTTTTGACGCTAAAAAAAGGATATCATCCCTTTTTTCCAGGTTCCGGATATTCTCCTCTTCAGAACCGTTATCAAATACGATTATTTCACAGCCGGAAACGGAATTCTTCCTTACAGAATCGATACAACGCAACGTAAGCTTTTCCGTATTATGATTTATAATGATATATGTTATTGTGAAGGCTGTAGTATCAGTATGCATTTTTAAAAGCTTTTAATGTCATGAGAATTATTTTAAGGTCGAACATAAGAGACCAGTTTTCCATATAATACAAATCATGTTTTATTCTCTCTTCCAGAGAAGTATCCCCTCTGTAGCCGTTTACCTGCGCCCATCCCGTAAGTCCGGACTTCACCCTGTGCCTCGCCATATAATAAGGTATTTGCTCCTTAAACTGATAAACAAAATGCGGCCTCTCGGGCCTTGGTCCCACAATACTCATATCGCCTTTCAAAACATTCCAGAACTGGGGTATTTCATCTATGTTATATTTCCTCATTGTTTTCCCGACCTTTGTGGTCCTTTCATCATCTTTTTTGGCCCACACAGGACCTGTCCCATCCTCCGCGCCCGGTTTCATGGACCTCAGCTTATATAAACTGAATTCCCGTCCGTCTTCACCGACCCTCTTCTGCCCGTAAAAAATCCCGCCTTTGGATGTAAGCCTGATCAACAAGGCAAAAACAATCAAAACGGGGGAAAAAACAATCAGACCCGCCAGTGAACCGAAAATATCAAAAACCCTTTTTAATATTCTGTTACCTACGTGGTCCAGAGGAAGGTCTTTCTGCCTCATTATCGGTATGCCGCTGATCTCCTCAAGTCCGAGCCTCGCAACCGTCATCTGCATTACGTCGGGTATCATTTTCCAGTTTATCATTTCTTTTGAGCACTTAATTATAAAATCCACTATCTTTTCGTGAGGGAGGGTCGAAAGCGCCAGGATAACTTCATCCGCTTCATTCCTTGAAAAATGTTTTTCCACATTATCCAGTGTATCAATAACTTTAACGCCGGCTATTTCCCTGCCCAGCATCTCGGGACGCACAGAAATAAAACCCACAACTTCTGAGACATACTGCGCATTCTCTTTAAGCGTCAGGGCGATACGGATAGCGGTATCATCGGTACCTATTATCAGGACTCTCTTCTTATTGGGTATGTTCCTGAGCATTTTTATCCTTAAGATGCTGATTATAAGCCGGAAAATGTTCAACAGTATTATTGAACTAAGGAATGAAAGAAAAATGACAAGCCTCGAATAGGAAAAGGCCCTGTATAAAGTGGAAGCCGCCAAAAGGACAACCGTCCCCCAGAAAACAGCTTTTGTGACGTTGCCCGCCTGGTTCCATCTGGATTCGATGCTCGATATATTATAAAGCCCGAAGTGGGCGAAAATTAATATCCAGATAAGGACAGCAACAGGAACAGCCTGAACATACGCGCTCAATTCAGGAACTCCTTTGGGCACACTGAGAAAAGTGTGAAACCTGAGGTAATATACAAACATAAAATTCAAAGACACCAGTACGGCATCGCCGGCCAGGAGTATTATTTTAAGAAGAAAATCACTTCTTTTTGATTTCACCGATTCGTCTCCCGTATTTTCAAAAATTTCTTCCGAACTTAGATATCACAAAACTTTTAAATTCGGATAAGAACCTTCCGCGGTTAAATCTTTCCGCGTTATGCCTTATCTTCTCCGGATCAAAAAAACCGCGGTTATTTTCAAATACCCTCACCGCATCCACAAGAGCTTCTCCATTTTGCTCGTAGAAAAATACTCCTGTGGGGTTATCATCTTTAAACTTATCAAGAGACCTTACAGTTTCTGTCTGGCCTCCCCTGCCGTATCCTATGACAGGTTTTCCGGAAGCCTGGGCTTCCACGGGTGTAATACCGAAATCTTCTTCGCCGGGAAAAATAAAAGCCTTGCACCTGCTGTAATATTCCCTTATTTCATTATCCCCCACCCAACCTAAAAACTCAATATTAGATGATGCCATTTTCTTCAGGTCTTTTTCATCCTGCCCGCTTCCTATCACAATTAACTTTCTGCCAAGCCTGTTAAAGGCCTTTATTGCAAGATCAACTTTTTTATACGGGGCAAAAGCGCTGACGACAAGATAAAAATCCTCGCTTTTATTGTTATAAAATTTTTCGGTATCCACGGGAGGATATATTACCGTCGAATCCACCCCGTACCTGCGCAAAATCCTCTTTTTTACATTCAGGGAATTTGCGACAAAATAATCAACTCTCCCGGAATTCTCTGTGTCCCACCTTTCAAAACGCTTAAGGAAAGGGCTTAGCGCCGAATACCTGGCTTTGCCGAACTTTCCCCTGTCAAAGTAAACTCTTGCCATATCCGAAACATATCTCACGGGAGTGTGGCAGTAACATATATGCTTCTGGTTCCCGGCGGTTGTTACGCCTTTTGCCGCACAATGGCTGCTGCTTATAACCAAATCATAGCCGGAAAGATCAAATTTTTCCACGGCGCCCGGGAATAAAGGAAGCAAATACCTGTAAAAATCGCAGGAACCGGGTATCTTCTGAAGATATGAAGTCATAATCCTGTGTTTTTCAATTCTTTCTGAAACACTTCCTTTCCTATGGAACAAAGTAAAAATATCGGCATCCGGAAACAAGTCGCACATCGCGTCAAGACACTTTTCCCCCCCTCTCATACCGGTAAGCCAATCATGCACCAAAGCAATCCTGCAACTCATTTCAACAACTCCTCATATAAAGATAAAGTCCGCCTGCCCATCACCTCGTACGAATATTGTTCCACTGTTTTAAGCCCCTTTTGAATAAGGTTCTGCCTCAGGGAATCATCTTTCAGTAATCTTAATACAGCCTCAGCCATAGCATCTGCATCAAGAGGATCCAGCAGCAGAGCCGAGTCTTTTACTATCTCAGGCAGGGAAGAGACATTCGTTGTTATAACGGGCGTAGAAAGGACCATTGCTTCAACCGGAGGATAACCAAATCCTTCATACAGTGACGGGAAAACAAGCATCCGGGCGGCTTTCACAGCATTATATAAATCTTTCGAACTCATATCAGGCGCGCATATTATATCCTTTCCGGGATTTATCCCGGCTTCGGAAAGGAACTCTTCCCCAGCTCCGCCAATAAGCATTTTGACAGGAACGACGCTTTTCGAAGCCACTTTTCTGAACGCTTTCAGCGCCGTTATAAGATTTTTGTGCGGTTTCGGATTGCCGATGCAAATAATAAAATCCCCGTCTATTCCAAACCTGCCGCGGACATACTCCTTCGGGTCTCCGGCAACCATCTGTCTTATCCGTTCAAAATCAAGGCCGTTGGGAATTACTTCAATCTTTGATTTCTCAAGTCCCAGAAAATCAATAATATCCTTTTTTGAATTCTCTGAAACCGTAATCACTTTTTCTGCTTTCCGCGCGGTCCTTTTTACTATCATCTTATAATAGATCCTGTGTAATCGGGAATAATCATAAGAAAACTTCATATGTATCAAATCATGGATTGTCATTACAAAAGGGCACTTAAGCGATAAAGGCGCGGAAAAAGAAGGAATATGGTACAAAGAAGGATGCAGCCTGCCTATAACACCCGGCAACAGGACCTGCTCGGAAACGGAATACATCGGTATCCCGGAAAAAACAATCTCCATTTTTCCGTTCTCAAAATCGATTATATTATCCTTCGGAGCCAGGACACTGAAGACAAATCCTGATTCCGTATTTACCAATGCTTTCAGCAGGTTATACGCGTGTACCGCAATACCGTGGTCCAAAGAGTTTAACATCCTGGCATCGAAAACTATCTTCATGGTCTATCTATTATGCTCCTGATTTGCCGATATATTTCGGATTCAGTAATATTTTCCATACACGGGTGCCCTTTTACGCGGCAGTCAAACGAGCAACATGGGGAACAAGACGTATTTTTATAAATTACCTTAACATTCCTGCCGCGCGGCGCCCAGCGGGAGGGAAGATTAGCTCCGCTGAACAGGATAATGCTCGGGACATCCAGAGCCGCGGCAATATGGGACGGCCCGGAATCGGTACCTACAAAAAGTACAGCCTCCCGCAAAACGGCACCGAGCCGGGAGAGTGTCGTCTTTCCGCCCAGATCGACAACATTCCCTTTATCAGACAAAGATTTCATCACATTCTGAGTCTCGGAACCGCTGCCGACAAGGACCACATTTAAACCCGTATCCTTTAACATTGCTATAAGGCGGGCAAATTTATAGGGATGCCACCTTTTGGAAGAAGCCCCCGAACCGACATGAAATACAAGATACTTTCCTGCTCCCAATCCAAATAAACGCCGGACATACATATCTTCCTCTTTTATGAAAAATTCCGTTTCAGGGGAAAGGTCGGGGCAATCCAGGGCTTTCGCTATATTCAGATTAATATCAATTTCATGGCTTCCGAACTGATACTCGGGAATTGTGTCTGCCATAAATGCTCCGCCTGTGACACCGTAAGATACTATGTGCCGCGCGCCAGCCGCCCTTAAAAGAAATATCTCCCTGATATCTCCCCTCGCGCTTATGCCGATGTCATATTTTTTTTTCCTGATAATTGAAGCAATGCTCAAAATAGAAGCAAGTCCTATTCTGGTCTTTATATCGCGTTTATATATGTTGGTTTTTACGATGAAAATATTGTTGACGCGCGGGTTCCCCGCAATTGCTTCCTCACCCCACGGGCTCACATAAACATCTATATTCGCATTCTTATATTTACTTCTTAAGGCCCTTAAAAGAGGTGTGGTATTTATGATATCGCCTATATGGTCAAATCTCAAAACAGCTATATTCCCGGGGTGTTCGCCCAGCGGTTTTTTCAGCCATCCCGGAAAATAAAGGATGCGGCCGAAAAAATCAAATAAACCCATAAAAATTTTCAGCCATTTTTTCTTAAAGATATATTTCATGGGCAATATCAACTTTCCGTGTTGACCTGGCGATACGCATTGACTGTAATTTCAGCAACTTTTTCCCAGCTGAAATTTTTAATGATATAGCTCTGCAGGCTGTCCGTTTTTCCGGAATTCACAGCTTCAGCAACCGCTTTGTAAATATCGACGGGTTTCGAAGGATTGACATAAAGGACAAAATCCTTAAAATATTCTTTGGTGCAGCCCCCCGAAGTTATCACTATTTTTGCTCCTGAAACTGCCGCTTCAAGGGCGGATAAACCCGGGGTTTCAAACCAGGAAGGCATTAAAAACACATCACACGCTTTATATGCGGATTTAAGCAGAGGGTCATTATGTTCCATCCGTCCCAAAAAATGGATATTGCCGCCAGCCAGTTTTCTGCATTGATTATAGTAACCCGCATACATCGATACATAATCTCCTATAATCACAAGCGGCCTGTCGGTATTTTTAAATGCTTTTATCATATTGATAATATTTTTTCTCGGCTCGATTCTCCCTACGTATAAAACAAAATCTTTAATGTTATATTTCCGGCCGAACAATTTCCCGTCCCCATCCTTAAAAGAAAGATCCACCCCGTTAGGCACAACAAGGAACCTATCCGGCCTGATTGCAAACAGTCTGCTTATCTGGTCCGCCTCCATCATGGAATTAGGGAGAAGCAAATCCGATATTTCGAACATTCTCCTCCTCATAGAGGGAAACCCGGGAAACACCAGCTTAGTCAGGTATCTCAACGTGTTTTTATATGGAGACGCGGTAAAATCAGGGGAATGCCAGGCGCTTCTGATGTCATACCAGCAAATCGTGGAAAGCACATTTTTCAGGCCTTTTGATTTTGCGGCCTCCATGATATCAAGCGCGTATTTCACAGAACCGAAAGTATGCAATATACCATAATCTTTGAGATCCGTTTTCCACTGGTCGAAAAAATGCACCTGAAGTCCCTGTTTTTCAACAAACTTCTTCGTCTGCAGCATCTGGATTTCTCCTCCCCCCGGATTCTGGAAAGCGGAAGGATACAGGTTATACAGCACTTTCATCTTTTCCCTCTACTCCCCCTGGCCCTGATAAGATCCCGCAGTTTCGCATACTTATTAAATGTGTAAAATGAAGAAAAAACCTCAAAAATATAACTCCTTATGCCGTCAAGAAAACCCATTTTCATTATGTATCCTCTCAGGAAAACAAGCGCCGGTTTTACTGCAAGGTCACCTAAGTGGGGTTTTACCCCTTTGGAATACATATACTCTGCTTCAAGATCCGTATATTTGTTGAACTTTTCAAGATATTCGGAAATAGATGAAGTTGTATGATGCTCTATATAACCGGATAACAGGCCGGTTTCACCTTCAACCTTAACTTCTTCATGCACCGGCTGGAAAAATTTGCACTTTCCCTTTTTTAAAAGCCGGACCGGAGCGTCATCTTTCACGCTGCCCCACCGCATCCTCTCACCGAAAATATAAACTTTTCTTTTGACTCTGAATGCTTTTTCCTCAGGATTTTTTGTGACAGCCTTCAGGATCTCTTTAGACAGGCCTTTCGTGATTATCTCGTCCGCATCAAGAAAAAAAACCCACTCGGAACCGGCTTTTTCCAAAGCGAAATTCTTCACGCCCGAATAATCGTCAAATACTCTTTCGAAAACCTTACATCCCAGTTTTTCGCATATTTCAACCGTATTGTCCTTGCTGAAGGAATCAACAACGACTATCTCATCCGCAAAAGAAGCGCTTCTGACGGCTTTTTCAATCCTCTTTGATTCATTTTTCGTTATTATACAAACGCTTATCGCCATTTTCAACGCACCTTATCCCGCACACGGAATCATATTGAACAGATCTCTGTCCTTATACCGCGACTTAAAACGGTATTTCCTCTTTCTGAAAGCGCCGACCATCATCGGAATAAAATAAATGAACCCTAAGAGGTTCTCCGGCCTGAGCCGGCACAAAAAATACAATGACCTGGGAACAGCCAGCGCAAGAGAAACAAAAACATATTTCAGTTCAAGATTTTTTACTGTAAAAACATAGGTGTTCCGAAAATTTATCATCAAAGATTTACTTGCGCCGAACCTCCTGTTAAAACTTGCCCCTCCCTTGTGATACATAATGCTGGATGGCTCATAGTATCCTTTCCATCCTTTTTTCCATGCCCTGAAGCATATATCGGCATCTTCAAGCCTGCCGGGAAGGTATATATCGTCATACCCTCCCAGAGCCATGAATTTCCTTCTGTCAAATGCCCCGAAACCCTGCTGCATGCTCAATCCCGGCTTATCGGAACAGCCTCCGGAAACAGCTTCCGAACCGAACAACCCGCCCCTGAAGAAAAACCGTGTCAGATTCCCTTCACATTTCCGGCCCGGGAAATCGAACACTTTAGAGGCAACAAAAAACGCGTCGGGTTTGTTTTCAAATACACCGACCAGAGGATCTATACAGCCCCGGTCAAGTTTGATATCGTTATTCAACAGTATAACTATATCCTCGCTGAGAGTTTTTATGAAATCATTATATGAACATAGAACCCTGTTTTTGGATTCGAATATTTCCACGGAAGGGAAAGCCACCTTAATCCATTTGACGCTGTCATCCGTACTGCTGTTATCTATTACAGATACTTTGCACTGCGCCCTTGCATTTTCCGCGGCCAGGACAACAGAAGGCATGCATTCTCTCATTATATCCAGTCCGTTGTAATTCAATACAATAATCCTGGCATTCAAAGAACTTTCTCCAGTATATCGGCAATTCTTAATGAAGCTTTTCCGTCTCCATAAGGATTCCGTGATTTCGCCATCTTTTTGTATTCGGCCGGAGAATCAATAAGAACGGAAACATTATGTATGATTCTTGTTCTGTCCGTTCCCACTAATTTCGCGACCCCGGCAAAAATACCTTCAGGTCTTTCTGTATTTTCCCTCAATACAAGCACGGGCTTACCGAAAGCAGGGGCCTCTTCCTGTATCCCGCCTGAATCCGTCATAATGATATAGGCGCTGTTAATCAGCCCGAGTATTTCATCATACGCAACAGGACCCGAAACAATTATCCTCTTATTCCCTCCGAAATGTTTCTCTATGACTCTCTTAATGTTGGGATTGGGATGCACGGGTATCCTGAAAAAGACATCCTTGTGCTTATCCAGTATCTTCAGCACGGCATTGCAGACATCTTCAGCGGGCCGGCCGAAATTTTCCCTTCTGTGCATTGTGATGAGAATCATTTTGCCGCACCCGTCCGGTCCGCTGATTTTTTTCTTACCGGACAGCAGCCGGCTGTATGCCTTTAAAGCATCTACAATCGTATTTCCGGTTAAGAATACGCTTTTCCCTGCATGCCCCTCGCGGTGAAGGTTTTCCGCGGCAATCTTTGTGGGCGCAAAATTAAAATCGGCAATGCATGAAATCATTCTCCTGTTCATTTCTTCGGGGAACGGACTATACTTATCCGAAGTCCTGAGCCCCGCTTCGACATGAGCTATTTTTATCTTTCTGTAAAATGCCGCCAGGGCGGCGGTAAATGCCGTCGTCGTATCTCCCTGGACCATTATCATGTCCGGATGGTATTTATCGCAGACCTCTTTTTCGAATTTCGCCAATATTCCCGAAGTTACTTCGGTCAGCGTCTGATTTTCCCTCATAATATTCAAATTGAAATCAACTTTTATATCGAAATGTCTAAGAAAACTGTCGGCCATTTCCCTGTGTTGTCCCGTAGCCACAACATATACCTTAAAATTCTTCGTTCTGGTTTTTAATGCTTTTATGACAGGGGCAAGTTTAATGACCTCAGGCCTGGTTCCTAAAAGCACCACAATTTTTTTCATGTCTCTACCGCCCTCTGAACAATTCGGAATATTTCCTGTCCACTTCTCTTCCGTTTACAATATGAACCAATTTAAATATCCAGACCACAGTTGCCGCAACAGCCAGGATAAACACTTCAAAAAGTATAAGATCCGTTTTAAAGAAAAAATCTAAAATGGCGGCAACCGTAACCATATTCATAACTACATGTATTTCGGTAAGTTTATGCATGAAAACAAATATTTTTTTCGGCAAAGGCCTCTGTTCCGCTTTCTTTTCTTCCGTCTTCGCGCCGGCTTTGAAAACAATGTCCATCCGCTCATTCGACAAACCGTTATAAAATGCCTTATAAATACAATCATTGATCACCGAAACCATATTCATCGAAAAACACGCTGTCAACCCCAGAATCAAAAACCGTAAATCCACATGCCTGATATAAAGGCCTACGGCCAAACCCCCGAGAACAAGGAAATGGACTATATAATGGGCATAAAAGTCATAAAATACGCCTGTCAGGCTTGAAACTTTCCGGTATCTCGCGATCTGCCCGTCGATGTGATCCGACAGATACCAAAGCTGGAAAAAGAAAGCGCCCGCAAGCGTCATAAAAACGCTGCCGAAAGCAAAACATACGGCGGATATCACTCCCAGCATAATTGTTATGAACACAACCTGATTTGCCGTAATACCCGTGGGTATCAGCAATCTGGTAATATACAGCGCCATGTCACGGGTTACGAACCTCGCCATCATGTTACCTGTTTTCTTATAATCCTTTTTCTGGCATATATCTCTTAATTTATCAATCGGCTCAAACATAATAAACTCCCGTTAACGCATCCTGTAAATATTATATACTATCACATTCTCTCCGTTTTTAAACTCGTATCTGCCCATGGGAAGAAAATAAGAGGATAAAAAATCATTATCCTGCATAAGGGATACAAGATTAAAGGAAAATCCGTCTTGTTTTTCCGGAATTCCGATGTTTGAGGAGACAACATATTCTATATCCGCATCTTTCAAAAACGCTGCGGCGGCTTCCTTTGATCTAACATCCTTACAGTAATCGGACATATAATAGAAACCATCCGCCCTGATTGTCTTCCTGTCAATATAAAACCTCTTTATCTCCCCCACCATAAGAACCGTTTTGTCCTCCGGTATGATTTTTTCTATGGCGGAGCCTAAACCACAGGTGGGTTCTGTTTTCAGAAGATAATTTTCAGTATATTCGTTCCCGAAAAATAAGGGCGCGGCGGGAGCGGCATAATAAAACGCCGTGCCGGCAAACATAATGATAACGGACGCGATAATAGCCGAGAATATACCAAAAACAGTCCTGCCGGACCTGTATAAATAATCAAGGCTCAAACCGATAAGAGGGCAATATATTACCATACCCGGAAGCAGAAACCTCAGATTCTGCTTAACGAAAAACCACATGAAGTAATATATCAATGAACAGAACAACATGATTTTCGCGGTTCTGCCGCGCCAGGCCGCAATAACGATTATCGGCAAAAAAGCAAGCGGAACAGGCCCTATTTGATTCGCTGTCCCGCCGTATAATTCGGGTTCAAAAACAGCTTTAAACGGCGTAAGCACAAAGTCGAAAAATCCCGCATTGGATGCGGATGTTTTAAATTCGCGCGCTATACCGTTCCCGAAAACATTCTGGAGAAAAGGGAACAAGGGGTTTCCCCTGATAATGTAAGCCCGTACATACCAGTGGCATGACACAATAGCCGCGATGAAAAAAAACAGAGCGGCATTAATAAAAATATCCCTGCTTTTTTTTCTTTTCATCAAGTCACTGACTATAAAAGCAACAAAAACAACACCTACAATCAGGCCGTTTGTGAACTTTGAACCCATAAGTATTCCGGCAAACAAGCCTGACAGAATTGAAAGCTCCTTCCCTCCTGTTTCAGTATAATCAAGGAATAAAATCACCATGAGAGAACAGAAAAACGTTATTGAGACATCGACGTACGCATAGCCCGACTGGGAAACAATAACAGGCATCAAATAGAAAAGAGTCGCAGCCGCCAAAGAGGCTGTCTTTGAAGCAAATTTTCTTGAAATCAGATAAATTGAGAACACGCAAAGGACTCCGGCCAAAAAATTGAACATCTTGGCGATAATGGCATTCTTAAAAAGAAGTCCGAACAAAAAAAGCATTTCTATGTTCAGTGGCCATAATGCGTTAACATCAAAAGGGACTGCGTGTATTCCATGATACTTGATGAATTCTTTCGGAAGATTCAGATGATATACAAGAGAGTCCATGCCTGTGGGCGGCGCCGCTGCGGCAACTAAAGCGGAGAAAATCACCCCGGCTAAGATTAATACCAGAAGCCACTGGGTAATATCCAATCTTAACGAGAATATCCTTTTCAAAAATCCGGGGAAGCCCCTTAAAGACACCAGAAGATTTTTAAAGCCTATAACGGCAATAAGAGCTAAAACGGCAAAACCCGTCCAGCCCCGCAGCAGTCCCGCGGAAGCAAAAAACGATATAAAGAGTATTATCATGCTGAGCCCTATCCCGCATGAAAGAATAAAATCCCGGAGCCGGTTGCCGGAAACCTGTCTTACGGCGCCCAAAACAGTCCTGCCGGCAGAAGAAGAAAGCCACAGGATAAAAATCATAAAAATAATATTCAGGAACGCCATTACAATTTATCCCCTACCTGTGAATAAAGAAATACGCAAAAAAACAGGATAAAAACACAAGCGGCAAATATACATGAAAACCATACCAGCGATTGTTTTATTCCTTTTTCGGAAGAAACACAAAAAACGATACAAAATAAATACCATAAAAAACTGATTGCCGAAAAGACATAGAAAAGGTATGGACGGTAAACCATTTCCACTTTCGAACGGCCTTCCGGCAGCAAAACACCCCTGAAAAGCGAATTAATCCTCAGGAATTCAGACTTTTCCCCGTTAACGAAAACTTTCCAGCCCGGGTAATATAATTCCGAAGTCGCAAGCAAGGCGGAACCGGGTTCGTTGACCACATTTAAAATGATACTGCCGGAATCATATTTCTGAACCTCGATTTCACTCCGGTCAGACCTCATATTTTTAAAACCGGCATCGCGCTCCCGACCCTTTTCAATATAGACACAGAGATTTTTGTTATCCGCGCGCCCTGAATCAACGACCTTCTCTCTGATATTCTTCCCCTCCGAAAATACGACTTTGTCAGTAACAAAAAAACGGTCAAAATGATTATCCAGCATATAAACACCGCATTTGCCGAAATCCGAAATATGTCTGAGGAACGGTAATTCGGCAGCTGATAAAATATATTTAACATTAAGGAATCTCAGAAGGTTAAGGTCCCTGCGAAGTATTTTTTCATCGGGAATACGGGGTCCCGTCGAATCATCTACCGAACCGAGCTCTCCTACGAAGTCGTAATAATCCTTTATAACCAGGGGCGTGTAACATCCGATGTCATATAAACGGTAAGTTATAGACCTGTTGGGCAGAATTTCAAATACTTCTTCCGCATTATTAACGTCCTGCCCTACAAATTCATAAATCCGGAATATGCTTTCATCTTCAGAAATAAAATCCGCTATCCGGGATTTCGCTTTAAATGTCGCAAGCGATTCCGTATTCGTTCTTATTTTGCATCTGTTGTTAAAACCCAGAAGTTCGCACATTGAAATAAGTAAAAAAGCAGCTATAAAGAACCGTTTCCCGACGGGAAATCTTATATAGGCATATAAAAGCACCAGTGAAACCAGCAGAAACAAAACCCCCCTCAGAATAAAAATATTGTTAAAAGAAACATTGGCTTTCAATGTATCGTATATAGGCTCTAATCTTGCCATGTATTCATCAAGGGAATGTTTATGGTGAGCCTTGCCATAAACATTGGCGATTACATATTCACGCCCTTTTTCCAGCCAGAATTCCTTATGTTTCAATGTGATATCCGCGACTGTCAGCAGGGAAAGGACAAGTATCGCCGCTATAACCCATATATAAAACCTTTTCTTCAGAAAAGATTTTTCAGCCCTGTTTTTAATCAGCGAATTAATCCCATACGCAGCCATAACACTCAAAGAAAAACCCGCGAAAAACAGGAATTTTGCGGGTACTCTGAACCCATAAAATTTAACTGCGCTTAATATGAATTTGTAGACAGGGCTGTACCTGCCCAGGGCAAAAAGAAGGGAGCACGCAAAGAGGAAAAATATAAATTTTAACTGCCTGTTTATTTCATTCTTTTTTATGAAAAAAACCATTGATAACGGCGCGATACCGATAAAAACCGCGCCGAAGGATATCCATCCCAAATGCGGGAAAAACAGCGTCGCGATACCGCATGGGTTGAATGACCCCCATAAAGCAAAATCAATGTCTTTGGCTCCTCTGGAACACAAGTTGATTAACTTTAAAGACTCATAAATCTGCGGAGACGCTATTATAAGAGCGGTAACCGCCGCGACAAGAAGCAATGCCGTATTCCTGAGCATGCCCTTAATGAGGCTGTTTCTGTTATGGGAAAAAGAAACATAATAGTAATAAAACACGGTGAATATCACAGAATAAAAAGCATATTGGAAATAGCCGGCAAGCACCTGCTGCGCGAGCACAACGCCCAGTATCAGAAGAAAATACAATTTTTTCCGGTAAAAATACCTGTCTATCAGATAAAGAGTAAGAGGGAACCAGCAGAGGACTTTTAATGATACCGTATTGTAATATCCCCCGCCGCCGGCGCTGCCAAACGAAAAAAACAACGCTCCCACCGATGAAGAAAAATCGTCAAGCCCCGCATTCATGAGAAATAAATACATAAATAAGAATGCGAGCAGATAATGGAACACATTAGACCACGCATAAGCAATCTCAACCGGAAAAACCAGATAGAAGACAATATTGGCCGGATACAAAGCCGCAACCTGACCTTCAGCCAACAGGGGAAACCCGGAGTGGGTATAAGTATCCCACAGCGGCAGTGACAGATTTTTTGCGGCCCGGTCCAGGGCAATTGCCCACGGCACATGCTGAGACCTGTAGTCCCCGCTGAGGAAACTGGCTTTCAGAAAAACCTGATCGCCAAGATACAGCAATACCGAAAGAAGCAGGATTATTATAAGATATTTTCTTTCCAGGATTATTTTTTTCATCCGTCGAATAAATACGCTTTCGCCCTCTTGATAATATATTTTAACTGGTTTACCGATTTAATTTCTTTAAGCAGTTTAAACATTATTTTAGGCCTTAGATAGAATTTCAGATGCGCTTTTCTCTGTAACTGCTTCAGTTTCTCCCTGCTTATACCCCGGGGAGCATAGGCTACCGTCATTTCGGTCATTTTATCAAAGTCTATGGCCCGGATCTCTTTTAATTCCAGAAGCCTTTCATAAGATTCCGTTCCCGGAAGCGGCATATAACTGTAAAAAGCCGCTCTTGTCAAGTTGAGTTCCTTTGAGAAATCGATCGTTTTTCGTATATCTTCCTCGGTTTCCCCGGGATAGCCAAGAATAAAGAACCCGTTAACGTCCATTCCCGCATCGGTAATCATTTTTACCTGAGCTCTGATTTTATCGGATGAAAGACCTTTTTTCATGTCCTGCAGCACCCTGTCGGAACCCGATTCAACTCCTATAGAGATGTAATAGCAGCCGGACCGTTTCATAAGCCTGACGGTTTCTTCATCCAGAGTGTCACATCTCAAACCGTTTGGGCAACACCAGGAAATATTCCACCCGGTTTCTATCAGCCATTTGCAGAACTCCTTCACAAAATCAATATTCATGGAAAAGTTATCGTCAAGAATATGTATTTCTCTGACTCCGTATTTATTATAAAGAAGCTCTATCTCGCCTTTTACATTATTAATGCTTCTTGACCTTATTTTCCTGCCCGTAACGGTCCATCCGGCGCAAAAAGTACACCTGAAGGGGCACCCTCTCGTGATAAGTATGGGGGCAACCGGCGACTGCCTGAAAATCACGCCCTGCGGAGCGTCGGGATAATCCCCGGGCTTCATAAGATCCCAGGCGGGATAAGGAATTTCGTCAAGGTTCTCGGGAAAGTCCTGCTCATTTACTCTTATCTTGTCTCCTTCTCTCCATATCAAACCCCTGATTTCCCTTATATCTCCCTCTTTGTTTTCAATAAACTTCAACAGTTTGACGATACTTCTCTCTGCTTCTCCCTTAAACGCGAAATCAACATCCTGCAGGATATTAAGTGTATCCTGAGGCATGCCCGAAGGATGAGGCCCGCCTACTATCACTTTAATTTCAGGATTAACCTTTTTTACCACTGAAGCCGTTTTTCTGGCGGAAGGGATGTCATGAGAAAAAGCCGACACGGCAACAACATCCGGCATCAGTCTCCTCAGCTCCTTTTCAAAACTTTCATAATCCAGTTTTTTGAGGATACAATCAAGAAACGCCACATCGTACCCGGCTTCCCTGGAAACTGCAGCCAGATATCCGATACCTATAGGAGGAATCAAATTTAATATTATTGCGCCCGGGGTAACAGGCCTTAAAAAAAGTACTTTCACTTTTCTATGTCTTAATATTATTTCCGTTAATTCATATAAATCAGGATTAGTTTCCGGTATTATAACACAGTGGCGATTTCAAATGAAAGCATATAAGAACAACCGGATAAACGACTGCGGACGGCAACCCGCACGGTGGATTACACTTTTATATCTTCTTGTTATGCTTATAGATATACCTTATATCGGGGGGTATTGGGAGCCACGGGAATGGAGTCACTTTACACAGCTACACGTCCGAATCTGTCATACCCGATAAAACCCTGTGCCGGGAAGCGTCAAAATATAAAAAACCGGTTATTTTCTTCCCGGGGATTTAAAACTCTTGAAATGTTTTTTCTTTGAAGGAACCGTTATCCATTTGCCTCTGTAATTCTTTCTGCCCTGTAACGAATTCATATGTTCCAACCTCCTCTTCGCTAAAAGACTTTTATGGAAGCTATAATGGTGTCATATAAATCTTTATATCTCAAAAACTCGGAATCAGGAGCTTCCATCGTAATAAATACAAGCGTGTTTTTTTCATACGCCACAAAAATATATTCTCTCACTCTCAACGCTCCCTCTCCCGCAAATCTCAGGTCCGCGATAAAGGGGCAACCCCGGTTGTTGGAAGCCGCCGGCCCGAAAGAACCCAAATAGTAGTCTTTCGCGTTTTCCATAAAATCATTAACATGCGATTCCACTATCTCTTTTGCGGCTTCTTCCGAATTGGCGAATTCATAACCGAAATATTTACTGTAATTGCATATTTTGGTTATCGTAATGCCGGTCTTAAACATATCTTCGGGTTTTTTAATCTCTTTTTCCGATATAAAGACCTGCTTTGAATCGCCGTCGGAATATTCCTTTATAAACCAACCCTCGGGATAGGGTGTGCTTATTACGAAATTATCATTGTTATAACCCGTCATATTACCCGGAGGGTTTTCGGCAAACAGGCATGAAGGGAAAAGATAAAGGACACAAACAAGGGATAAAACCGCTAAACTGTCAGCCCTCGTGTCCATGCTTAAAAATTGCCTTATTTCTAAGCATGCTGTCAAATTAACAGCATAAAAAAAAGTCAGTTTATATGTAAAAAAGGGGGGTATATCGTCTGCAAAACCGTTAAATTAATTGACAAATTTTTCTGTTATTTCATTTTTGCCGATTTTTCACTGGTAACGTACCAGGTTTGCACTGGTATATTTAAATAACCGGTTTCTTCCGCCTGCGGAGCCTTCTCATATCAATCCATATCCTGAAAAGTTCCCTGACGGTAAGAGGTATGTACTTCAGGGATACCGTGGATTTACCCGCAGACCGTGGAAAGTGAGGGACACCTACTTCAATCATATTATAGCCGTAATAATGCGCTTTAACCAGAATTTCAGTATTTACAAAAAACTTCTTTGAAGTAATATTTATCTTCTCGAAAATCCTTTTATCAAATATCTTGAAGGCGCAATCTATATCTTTAACGTTCAGGTCGAATATGAAACCCACGAGAGTATTATAACCCCAGGAAAGGAATTTCCTGGCAAAGGGATCTTTTCTCTTAAGCCTGTATCCTATAATAAGGTCAACTACCCCTGTCTTGATAAGGGGAAACATGATATTCAATCCTGATATATCGAACTGCCGGTCACAATCCGTAAAGAACAGGTATTCATATGAAGCGGTATAAAAACCGTCTTTCAGGGATGTTCCATACCCTTCATTAACCTTATGATGCAGTACCTTCACCTGATTATACTTATGAGCAAGCCTGTCTGCCAAAGTCCCCGTCATATCCGTAGAACCGTCATCCACAACGATAATTTCATAGGATTCTTTTTTATCTTTAAAATACTCTACTATGTCATGCACCGCATGCCCTATATTCTCTTCTTCATTAAGAGCCGGTAATATTATCGAAATACCCTTTTCCATCTATTTCTCTCCGATTGTTCAGTTAAACAGCTTAGTAGTTCTATAATTTTAGTTACTAATTTTATTTTTCTAACTACTAAACCACTGAACTGTTAGACTATTTAACTAATTTCTTGTCTTTCGCCATATATTTTATCACAAACGGCAAACCGAAAACTGCGGGAACAATATATCTCACGGTACACATCACTCCCAGCGCCGCCATCAAATAGTCCGGATATCCATACCACCCGAAAAGGACTATCAACGCTTTGTCCCTTGTCCCGATCCCGGCAAAAGCAATCGGGATAAGGCCTATGAATATGGCGGCCGGTATCAGGGCAAAAGAAATTACCGCATCGGCGGAACCGTCAAAAGATTTAAAAAAACAGAAAACCTGCAGAACATGGAAAAACCACAGCAAGACGGATAACAGGATAACAGAGGCAAGTTTCCGCGGTTTTCTCTTAAGCCCGGCCAGAAAATCATGGAACTTGATAAAATATTCGTCTATCTTAGGCAATGTCCGCTTTAGCACACTGACCTTAAAAGCTCCCAGCATATATACAATCAAAGGCGCCGCCAAAAAAGCCGAACCGACAGATAAGAACAGAACCTTTATGTCACGGGTAAAAAACGCGTTTACCGGCAGGAACAACAATCCGGCCACCATAACAAAACTCAGGGCGGAAACATCTAATATTTTCTCGACTATAACACTGCTGAATCCTTCCGAATAACCCACCACACCCTCTTTTTTTAAGAAAACAGCCTTGCTCAAATCCCCCATTTTAGAAGGAAGAGCTATATTAAGCGAATTACCCGCAAGATACAGCTTCAAAGACGATGGAAGTGAGATATCCGCTTTTACGGAAAGAATAATCACATATCTTAAGGATGAAATAAGCGCGGAAACTATAAAAACAGACATTCCCGCCCAGAACCACAGGTAATCGATATTGCGGAAAATGTCCTGGAATGAAGACAGGTCTATTTTTGAATATATGACAAAAAGTATGTACAGGGCAATTAAAAGTGTCGTGGCCGCCTTTATTTTTTTCCAGCTCATTCAAAACGCCTTGTTATCTCTAATTTACGCGCCACATTTAAATTTTTAATGTCATCTTCGGCAAACTGCCGCCATTTTAACAGCATATTTTTATTAAAACATTCCGCCATCGCTATATAAATTGAAACTTTATCTGTGGTGGAATAAAGCCTGGTGATGTTTTTTGCGCCTGTCAGGAAAATCAGATCTTTGACAACTAACCCGTCTTTTCCCAATACAAATTTTCTTTCAAATGAAACGGGAGCTTTTCTTTTGCCCGTAATAAGCGCTTTCTGTAAAACTTTTCGAAACATCCTGCTTATATACGGGAAAGGCCCGAGAATCATTAACATCAAGCGGAAGACAACCTGTTTCGGGGGAGACATAAGTCTGCGCTTATAATAATAGAAGTCCCCTTTTATGCGATACGGGTCTGTTTCGGAATGAATTCTTTCCGAAACGCGGTTCGAAACACATATTTTACCGTTCGAAAACTCACAGAGAAAACCGGAATCGGTATGTATCAGTTTTTCATCCCTGAAAACTTTAAAGATACCGCCCTTGGATGGGGAAACAGCAAAAAAATACATACCCTTTTTTTCGGCATACAGACCTGCTTCAGGGAATTGTTTCCGGAACTGCCTGTATCCGGAGTTCCGCTTTAAATCACAATAATCAATCCAGGAAAAAAGGTGGCTGTATGTCATATGTCCGAATATTCTATTGTCTTCATAATTGGTCGCCAGGCCGTTTTCAATTGATCTGAGATATCTTGTTTTAATTTCAACCGCTACAGGGCATTCTTTTGAGAGCAGTTCAAGACCGTGCGGCATAAAAATATACGTGTCTCTGCTGCCCAATTCTCCGCCACAGGTCCCGTCGGGATAAACAAAGCAGTCAAGGAATTCCAGCGCTTTTCGCAAAGACTCAAGCAATGATATATCTTTTATGATGGAATATGCCTTTGCAAGAAAATCAACTGTCATAGTAAGATATCCCGGATCAGAGCCTTCATACTCCGAAAACCAGCCTTCATCCGATTGCCAGGAAAGGCACAGTTTTATTTTATTCAACGCTTCTTCCCTGTAATTCTCTTTTCCCGTCAGCTGCCACAGAATAAGAAGGGATAAACCGGCTATCGCGTGATGGTTCGTAAGTTTCCCTGACTCGGAATGGGAAAAAAGCCATTTCCCTCTTTTCTCGAGGAATGCTATGATTTTAGCATCTTTAATCCCAAGAAGGCGGCATGATTCCGCAAAGGCGTAAAGTGAAAATGCAGTTGCCCCGTAAGCCCTTTCGAAAGGGAAATAATCATCGCAGGATCCGTCACAGTGTGAACTTTTTTCCGCAAATCTTATGCCCGCAATAACCAGGTCTTTGATTATTTCCTGCTTATAATAAGGGTTTTGCATGAACTCATGACTATATACAAGCGCAAGAGGCAATACAAATTCCTGGCTCATCCCGCAAGGAAAATCCGCGGTCCCGTAATGCCAGTATTCCCTGTCAAAACATCCGTAAGTCGGGCTTGTGACATCCCTATCCGCCAGAGTAAGAATCCGGGGAATCTGTCTCATCGCAATTTTTAAATAAAGGTCTTTCATGCTTGTACACCACTTATTTTTTTAACCACACCTGCTGACAGGAACTGAGTTAAGCAAGCATTTTCACTCATTCTCACCCCGCCAAAGGCGGGATTCCGAGGCTGTCGCTAAGATAAAAAGCAGCTCCCGAATCCGTTCAAAATACTTGCTTAACTCCTTATCCTCAATCTTAACCTTTCCTATCTGAGCTATCTATAGTTCCAATCTTTTTATCTTTATTTCTTGTTTCAATATTCATGTTTCTTGTTTTGAATGCTGATATTCGAGTTTCGTATTTTTTAATTTACTCCTTATGCATCATCACTATAAGATCGGCAAGCAGCCCGATGGCAAATACTATTACAGCGGTCGAAAAGATAATTATATCCGACTCCTGGATACTATGAGTATAAATAAAATCAACCGATGACTTAATGATGCCAGCCAGAAAAATAAAGATTGAAATTGGAAGAAAAAAACGAAGCGGGTTAAAATACATAATTGTCCTTACTACAAGAGACATGTAATTATAAGAATCTTTCAGCGGATGGAAAGTGGATTTTCCCACCCTTGGATAATATTCTATCGGGAAGTATCCCACTTTATACCCTTTTGAAAGAAGCACTAAAGTTATGGTGCTTACCCACGAATGCGTGGTAGGCAGATATTTCAGATATTTCAACGCGAAGGATTTCTTCAACACTCTCAAGCCGGAATTAAGGTCCGGTATCTTATCATTTACCAGGTATTCCGCGAGTTTTTTTATGAACATTTTAGCGGGTGTCCTTAATATTTTCAAAGTCCCTTTTTCTTTCTTTCTCGCGCCTATAACCATATCATTCTGCTTCATCATCTCGATCATATCGGGAATCGCTTCCGCGGGATATGTGCAATCGCCGTCTATCATAACCACCAATTCGTTTTCAGAGGCTTTGACCCCCGTTGTTCTTGCGGCGCCGTTACCGAGATTCCGCCCGTGTCTTATAACTTTGGCACCTTTTGATTCGGCTATCGCAGCCGAACCATCGGTAGAACCGTCGTCAACAACCAGAATATCCCCCTCATAACCCGATTTTTTCATCATATCCCTTAAATCATCCATAACCTTGGGCAAAGCTTCCTTCTCATTATAAACCGGAATTAGTATTGTTATTTTATCTTTCATTTCTACATCCCCCTGCTTCTGCGTTTTATCCGTCTTGAAATATTACCTGAATTTCTGTCAGAGCCAAGTTCATATATCTGAATAGTATATCCCGTTTTTTTTCTTAAATAAACCTCATTGTCAAGAAAAGGGCCTCCCGTGAGGACATATCTGTTTGATGAATATTTTTTACTGGTATCCTTGTACGGATTGAATTCAGCCACAAGGTCAGAGCTTTCTTCTATTCTCCTGACAAAATCGGCGTGTTTATAATCCTGGTTAACCCTGCTGATAATAATAAACCTGATATTGTTATCAAGCAGATAATCATAACTGAAAGGTATCTGGGGCATGGATGACAAAAACTCCTCTTTATCGGACGGGTCGTCTTTTAAGAAATACAGTTTATAACCCCTGTTTTTTTCAGCTGTTTCCAGCATTTTTTTCAATTTAAGGGTTTTGGCTCCTGACATCTTTTCCCTCTCAGCTAACATGATTTTTTGCCGTATCTGGCTTTCATCAGGCAGGAGTCCGGGTCCGAAAAAGGTATGGTCAAGCGCGATTTTTTCCCCTGCGCGTATATTTTTTTCTATCCATTGCTTCGCGTCTTTACGCGTGTCGCCGGCCGAGAAAAGATAATCGGAATAACAGATTTTAACAATAGTCGAAAAAGACATCACCAGGCAGATTAAGACAAACCATATTCTGCTTTTATCGTGCCTTGATAATACCCCTGAAAGGCTGTAAATAAATAAAGCCGCAAAATAACACAGCACGGGTATCAGGGGAAGGACATACCTGGCATGGGGCTGGCTGAAAAAAACCAGGGCGGCATATTCGGCGGCTATAAATGCTATCAGAACCAGCACTGTTCTATTCTTCAGATAAAATCCTCTTATTATCCCCAGCGCGGAACATGTAAGGAGCGTAATCGACATCCCGTTGAGAAGCGAATAATAAATATGATGCGTAATCCCCTCCGCGGACATTTGTGACGACTGGTTTCTGAAATCACCTATGAAAGTCCTGAAATCCAGCAAAGAAAAAGGATTTAAGAAAATATATACGGCAGACATTACAAGAATGGACAGAAAAAGTTTCCCAATCTCCCGCGAAGGTGTTTGCTCCGCATTCCGGCCTATAAAAAAAGCGGTAAGAAAAGGAAAGACCAAAAGAGCGGAGTTATATTTAAAAGCTATCGCAAGCCCCGTAAAAAAGGCAGCCGATATATAATCTTTCGCTTTATCCCTCTTTGATATCCTTACATAATAGAACAGCGCGCACAACATTGAGGCAATCCTGGGCATATCCGCATATATATAATGAGAATCCCTGACAAACAGGAAATTTACCGACAGGAAAAAAGCCGCGGCTATCGATATGTCCTCATTTTCGGATACATCTTTCGCGATTTTATATGTCATTATGACAGAGATTAAGGAAGGAACCACACCGAGAAAGAACCTCCCTATTAAATAAAAATATGTCGGATCCGATAGATACAGAGAGATAAAATCTTCCGTGGAATGGAAAAATCCCGATATATGCCCTGCCAGAAAAAAGATACCGTATAAAATAAAAAGTATATATGATGTCAAAGGAGGAATCAGGAACCAGTGAGGGTTAAAATCCCCTGTCCCGAAAGCCATCGCTTTATTGACAACTATAGGCTCATCCGCATGCAAAATATCGGGAAGCCCGAATTCAAGCCCCCAAACTCTCAGTATAACGGCAAGGACCATAACAAAGAGGAATATGACTTTTCTTTCAGGCATCAGTCATCTTCCTGACTTTCCTATGGAAAAACTTTATTTTGAAAAGATCAAGGAACATTGACGTGGAATCCCTGAAAGGCCTGACCCTCGAATCGGTGGAATTATACCATTTTACAGGAGC
The DNA here is from genome assembly GCA_002440765.1 of bacterium UBP3_UBA6266. GTDB lineage: Bacteria > Auribacterota > UBA6266 > UBA6266 > UBA6266 > UBA6266. Next base: position 25,160 of record DJVC01000033.1, read on the forward strand.
TTCAATGATTTTAAAACCCAGTTTTTTCGCTATATATAATATTTCCACGTCGAAAACAAAATTGTCGAATTTTTGAAGCTTAAATATATTTTCGGCGGCTTTTTTCGTAAAAAGCTTAAACCCGCACTGAGTATCTTTAAAACCGCGCAAAACTATAAGCCTGACAAGCAGATTGAACACCCTGCCCATGTTCTCGCGCAAAAAGTTCTGCCTTATTTCAATAACAGCCCCCTGAGTTCTTCTCGAGCCTATAACAATATCATAGCCCTTATTTATAAATTCAATCATATCGGTCAGCGTCTCTATCGGGGTTGACATATCCGCGTCGGCAAAAAGCCTTATATCTCCCGTCGCTTGAAGCATACCCCTTTTTACGGAATACCCCTTACCCCTGTTTGCCCCGTTTTTAAGCAGAACGATTTTATTGTTCTCGTTTGCCAATTGCTGGACTGCCTGCGCAGACTTATCTTTACTGCCGTCATCCACAACTATAATCTCGTAGTCTTCGGCTCCCGCCCTGAGAAATTCATCTATAACCCTTATGGCGGATTTAACTGAATTCCCCTCATTATACGCCGGTATGATTACCGAGACTCTCAACTGTTATTCCCCTTTTTTGACAGTTAATTTGCTTCTCAGGGTTTTTAACACATCAAAATCTTTGTTAATCTTAACAAAAAACGGTATATATATCATATATTTTCTATTTCCGGCCCGGCTTCTTTGCCTGCTTTATCTTATCCCGCAGGATGTCCCATAAAATCCTGATTACGCCGGTTGTTTTATTTATATACAGGGGTAAGGGCAGCACAAACAAAATGAACACTGCCGCTTTCAGGACAGTTTCCAAAAAGAAGTTCTGCAGCTTTATCAGATATTCTACGGCGGACAGGCATAAACAACAGTAAAACAGGGGGAACAATATTTTGATGAAGAACTTTATGATACTTGAGTTGCTCTCGCAATGCTTAAGCGCGTATATTGAAACCACGCAAAAAGCTATAAACGCCGATATGGCGGTGGCAAAAGCAGCTCCGTTTATCCCGTAACCCTTTTTAATCAGTATGTAATTAAGCGCAACGTTCAGCAATATCGATAAAACGGTTATCGGTATGAGTTTCGCCTGTTTTTCAAGAGCCACCAAAAAATTGCTTGAATAAGGGGCAATAGTCAAAAAGAATATGGATAAAAGAAAAATCTTTAACGCGCCGATACCCGGGATAAAAGCGGGGAGTGCATACTGTATGAATATAGGCGCGCAAATAAAAAACAATGACAGCAATATAGCCATAAAATAAGCCGTGACCTGGGAATAAAAAATAACATGCCTGGAAGATTTTTCCATGCCGTTTGCGCCGAAATCCTCCAGGAAATGCGGCTGTATGACTATGATAAAATTTTTAGCTATGCCTGTGCCGTAACTTTCCGTCATCAGCGCTATAGAATAGAAACCCAGTTGCTCCAATCCAAGCATAGCGGCAATCATAATCCTGTCTATGCTGTGCAGAATCTGATATAAAATGCCATTGATGAAAAGAGGGAATCCATATTTAATATAATCTGCAAGTCCTCTTAAATCGAAAGAAAACTTTAGGTCATAGGTTACATATCTTCTTATAAACAGCACGTTCAGGATGGGCATAATTATGGCTATCGCATAAAAACCGTATAGCCTGAACCTGCTGACCACCAGCAATATCAGGCTGAGGTTCGCAATCGCGTCAAAAACAATGGATTTACTTAAGACACCGAAATTTCTGTGGGCCCTCAAAAGTATCATATAATACGTATAGACCCTCTGTGATAGCAGAATAACTGATAAAGCTATCAGCCCGATAAAAAGCTCCTGTGATAAATTTCTTCCGAAAATTAAGGCATATATTATGACACCTGTCGAACACAGGAATGTCGTGACAGTAATAAAATTAAAAACAACATCTGTAAGAGCTTTTATTTCTTCGGTTTTACCCTGCCCTTTTAAAATAGGCAGCTTATAAGGCACCGTCGAAGTAGTTCCCAGATTTACATACGAAGCATATCCTATTATTACCTTAAGAACGCTCCATACACCCATGTAAACGGGACCCAGAAACCGCCTGAGAAAAACCGCCGTAAAAAACCCGACGAATTGGGAAAAATACTGCGCGGACGCGTATTGAAATATATTCGATACAATAGTTTTCTTTTTCTGGCTCATAAAAAATCCGATCGACGATTATGGACAGGCTCAGGAAAACTTAAACCATGAAACCGATAGCAGCAATAATCTGCGCAAGACAAGTGTTAAATGGATACATGCCCACCTGGTTAAGTATTTCCTTTTTTTGACACGAAATATTTCCCGCTTTAAACAGAATTACAGTATGAGCATATTGATTTCCGTCATTTCATAAACAGCATAACGGATTCCCTCTCTGCCATACCCGCTATTCTTTATGCCGCCGAATGGCAGACTTTCCACCCTGAAGCCCGGCCCGTCATTTACAACTAAAGTAGCAGCATCTATATTTTCTCTCAGTATTTTTACTTCTTCGATGCTATTGGTAAAAACACCGGCCTGTAATCCGTATTCAGATGAATTCACTTTTTTAATCACATCCCATGTATCAATAAATGTAAAAACAGGGAGAATCGGGGCAAATATCTCATATTTAAACAAATCGCAGTTTTCAGGAACATCGGTCAGGATTGCCGGCATAATAAAATTGTTCTCCCTTCCTCCCCCTATTAACAATTTAGCCCCTTTTTTAACAGCTTCCTTAATGACTTTTTCGGCATAAACAGCAGCTTGCCTTGAAATCAGAGGCCCAACATCGGTTTTATCGCTTACAGGGTTTCCAATCCTTAATTTTTTTACTTTTCCAATTAACATCTCCATGAATTCACCAAAAACAGATTTCTCCACAAAAAGTCTTTTCACCGCTGTGCATCTTTGTCCCGCGGTTCTGAATCTTTGGTCTGTACAAATTTCCACCGCGCGGTCCAAATCTGCATCTCTATACACAATCAGAGGATCGTTTCCTCCCAATTCAAGGTGCATTTTTTTTATTCCCGCTTTATGCGCTATATTTTTACCGGCTTTCACGCTGCCGGTAAAACTTATCATGCTGATATCCCCTGCAATAAGATCTTCGACCTCCTGCCTAAACCCATTCACAATAAGAAAACAGTTTTCCGGAAGCCCAGCGGCGATAAAAAGTTTCCTGAGTTTCAATGCCGTTAACGGCGTGTGCGGTGACGGCTTCACAATAACTGTATTGCCAGCAGCTAAAGCCGGCGCAATCTTATGCGCTACAATGTTAAGGGGAAAATTAAACGGAGTTATAGCGGCAATTACTCCGACCGGTTTTCTTGTCGTAATCGCGATTTTCTTACTCCTGCTTTTATTCACATCGCAGGGCAAGACTTCTCCCGAAATACGAATAGCTTCTTCAGCCGACTGTTCTATGACATAATGCGCTCTATCAACCTCAACTCGGCTTTCAACAATAGGTTTCCCCGTTTCCTGTGTAATTAATCTTGCAAAGGTCTCTTTGTTGTCTTCCAGCATATCCGCGGATTTTTTTAATATAATTCTTCTGTCATAAGCTGACGTATTCTTATAAAGAAAAAATGCTTTTCTTGCTTTGTTTATTGCATCAATTATTTCTTTTTTTGAGCTCACTCCAATCTTTTTTATTACTTTATTCGTATAAGGATTTAAAACCGTAATTTTTTGTGTTTTCATTTATTATCTCCCAATATCGCTTTCACAAACCTGTTTTTAATATAAACCGGTTTCAACCCCACCAAAGGATAGGGACCTTCATCTTTTTCAACAGGGACAATAATAACGGACAGCCCGTCAGAATTGAGGAAAGTTTTAATATATTTGCAAAATGAGCTTATGTTTACCGCTGTTTTGACATTATCGATTCCCGAAGCTGATGCCAAGTCAGCCAAACCGGTAACACCTGAAGTAGCAGTGGCCTGATAACCTGTAGAACCGTACGCCTTATTATCAAAAATAATTAAACACAAATTCCCTGAAGCATACCTTGCAATAGACGTAAGAGAACCCAAGTTCATTAAAACTGAACCGTCTCCGTCCAATACGAAAATTTTTCCTTTAAGAGACAGGGAAAGACCCAGCCCTATTGAAGAAGCCAGTCCCATAGAACCCAGCATGTAAAAATTTTCAGGCCTATCTTTTGCGTAAAAGAGTTCTTTCGACACATCCCCTATATTGGAAATCAACAGGTTGTCTTTGATGAGTTGAAGAAGGTTTTTTATTACTTTATATCTTTTCATTGAACTCCCGCCAAAATCCAGGTGTTGACAACAAAACACATGACTTATTTTCTGAAAATGATTCCCTCAGCAAAGCTCTGATTTTCTTGATGTCTTTGCGGGTCCTCAGGAACCTATATTTAACACCCAGTGTTTTTAACAGTTTAGGCGTAACTCTACCCATAGGTTTTTGAGCTCCCACCAACTCTTCCTTCCCGCCTCTGTGGGATACAACAGCAAAAAACGGGATTTTGTAGTATTGAATCAAAGATTTGAAGGCATTTACCATGTTGCCCAATCCTGAATTCTGAATGAACATAACTGATTTCATACCACCCAGGGAACACCCCGCCGATATACCCAAACCTTCTTCTTCCCTCGAAGGATACACAACCCTAAAATCTTTTTTTTCCTCCAACAGCTTAATTATTCCCGCAAGGGATTTGCAGGGAATAGTGATAATTATCTTCACTTTTTCTTCAAGCAGTATCTTCGCAATTTCTTCCAATCTCTTCATAAAATCCTGTCTATATCATTTATGTTTTTCTTATCAATAAATATTTCGGGTTTTATCCTTTTGCAATTATGCTCTTTCTTGAGTTTTTTTTCGCCGCCGCCGGTAATATTTAAAAGTATCGAACTTTCCCTGTTAATCTTTTTTTCCTTAAGCGCCTGTATCAGACCCCCAAGACACACCGAAGCCGCGGGAGAGACATCAACCCCCTCTAGTTTCTCAAATAACTCTGCGGCCTTAAGCGCTTCACCATTCGAAACGCTATATACACTCCCTTTTGAAGCTGTTAAAACATCTTTGACCCCGCCGCAGATATTATAAGGGGGATTCCTGTTCGCAAGGACTTTTGCGTGAATCTTCCCTATTTTCTCAATTTGGCTTTTTAGATTTTTATCCGGCATAATCTGCTTCTTCATTTCCCAGCTCCAATAAATAGGGATGAATGGCGCATTCTGCACCAAGTGTAATTTGGTCAATGCATTATTTTTATATTTTTTATCTCCCAGTATTTTCAGACAAGCTTCAAAAGCGGCGATGGCGCCGGTCCCGCTTCCGACAGCCTGGAAATAATGGTCGGGAAGTTTCTTCATAACTCTTGCAAATTCCAACATTACGGTAGACATGCCGTCCCTGCGCGCCACATTTTTCGCTCCGCCTTCAGGGAAAATTTTCTTTTCTTTGGATATCTGATCGCCTATTTTAATCGCCTCGTAGTAATCATCGCTGTTTTTAACCGCTATAAGGTGTATTCTTCCGACCGAAAAGTTTTCATCCGGAATCCACACTCTGTCCATAAATTTTTCCGGGACAACAAGATAAGTATCCATATCAACTAAAGTTGTAGCATAAGCAAAAGCCCTTGCCGTATTTCCGGCTGAGGAAAGGATTATACGTTTTCTGCCATTCTCCATAAAAGTAAGCAGTGTGGGAAGAGCTTCAAAATCTTTGAATGTCGCAGTCATATTAAATGCGCTTTTTTCAGGCCAATAACCGTTGAAACAGCAATACAGGTTCTTCAGTTTAAAATATTCAGAAAATTTTTCAGGCCGCATAATAACAGGCCCTATTCCGGTTTTTATTGTTTTTTCACAAGGCAGCCAATTCGAAAACTTAAAAATATTCCTGTCTTTTCCCGGCAAGAATCTTTTTTCCGAATACTCGCTTCTCAACAGGGAATCGCAATTGTTGTCGCATCTCAAAGGAATCCCATTGTGTATCCGTCCGCAACTAAGGCATCTCAAAACATATTTTCCCATGGATTAGTGCCACTCCTTCAGGAAATGTGAACCTGTTTAATTTCATTTCTCTCCGGGTGGCAAATAAAATAGCCATCCCCTTTGATATTTATTTGCCCGTCGTGTTTTTTTAATATTGTTTTCAGGTCTTTCTCAATTTTTTTCCCGATGTTCTTTCCATCCGCGTCCCTTACAACAACCAATATTTTTGCCGAATAATAAAAACCTATTTCGTAATAATTTTCCAAATCATCTCCTGACTGTTTCATATAAAACGCAACATCTTTTACTTTATCTGCTTTAAAACAGCTATAGGCACAACTATCCCCAGTAAAAACAATCTTATCAATCAATGGAAAACTCTGTTTTTTCTTAAGGAAAGTCCTACATCCTTGACTTTTCCCATTACATTCGATAACAAGAAGTATTTTCCCCTGCATATCTTTCAGCTTATTTCGGGGAACTGGAATATCAACGGTTTCTCTAAGTATTACAACATCGTCAGAATATACATTCTCGAATGGATTTGCCTCTCCCATCGCTTCTTTCACAGCTTTTAAAGGGAAATTTATACCGCTTTTCACTGCCATTGAACCATAACCCCAAAATCTCGGATTGACCTCCATAATATATGCTAACCCATCCCTGGAAGAAACTTTATATTCGACAGCTACAGGACCATACCACCCGCCTATTCTGGTCACTAAATTTTTACTAAACTCAACTATCCTTTCAAACCCCTTTATAGGCTGTCCGCATACCGCAGGACCACCAAAATCGTATAGAGTTTTTATGCTTCTTGAGAGAAATTCCGCTTTTACGGTATTGTTCTTCCCATAAAGTAACCCGCACATAAATATACTTCCTGTATCCCCCTCTATATAGGATTGCGCTATATATCTGCAGCCGTCCTTAAAGTACTTTTCAGGTATTAGAGAAAATTGTTTCTTATCATTTATTATACAAATGTCTCTTGCCCCATGTCCGATTCTTGGCTTTATTATAAAGGGAAACCCCAGATTTTCCATATTTATATGAATATCGGCAGCATCGCATGTGTAAGGGACAGGGATTCCTATGTTTTTAGCCAGGTTTATTACCGACTTCTTATCCGCAAGTTTTTTCAGGCACGCATAATCCGCACATACCAGCCTGTCTCTTCTGATGTTTATATCCTTAGTATTTTTTGACAGAAGAAAAATTTCCTCCTCAATACAGGGGATAACTACGTCTATTTTAGCTTTTTTGATAATTTTGCCTATACTATCAATATATTTTCCGTCTTTCCCGGCTTTGGGTAAAACAAAAGAATCCTGAATATGCTTGCTATCATACATAATGGGAATAAGAGGGTCCGCATCAGCGACAAAAATTTCCAGATTCGCTTTATCTTTCAACGCTTCAACCACATTTCTTCCCGGAGGAGCGCCTACCGCGGTAACCAAAACTTTGATCTTTTTACTCATAAAATATTTTTCTTCCTAATCATTTCAAGATTGCTTATCGCTTTTTTTGCTTTCTTTCCGAATACAATATTCGCTTGAGCCGCTGATATTTCTCCTTTGGGCCTCAATTCACGGACATTATTACCATTGAATATTTCTCCTTTGCAAATATCCCTTGCCGCATAAAAAGCTCTTCTGGCTTTTTTTAGCCTTCTTTTTTCTGAGCGGTTTATTATCTTATATGGTTTACCGATAGCCTGTTGAACATTGCCGGCTGAAATCACCATGCTCCTGAACTCATCGGGTTCCATCGAATGCAAATGGTCAGGACCCTTTCGATGCCTGTTATCAGTAAAATGCTTTTCTATAACTGAAGCGCCGTAAGTAACAGCCGCAACAGCTACTTCCGTCCCGAGCGTATGATCCGACAAACCGAAAGGAACTTTAAACTTTTCACCCAATACAGGCATAAAAGACAAGTTAACCTCATCATAATCGCACGGGTAGTTTACTATCGCATGGAGCAGTATAATCTTTCTATTCCCGGTTGTTTTCAATATCCTTACTGCATTTTTTATCTCATTAATATCAGCCCCTCCTGTAGAAATGATAACGGGTTTTCCCGTTTTCCCGATTTTTTCGATAAGGCGGTAAAAAGTTATATCACTTGAAGCAATTTTATAGAATGCAACATTTAAATCTTCAAGGTAATCTACCGTTTCAAGGTCAAAAGGAGTAGTTAAAAACAGCAAACCTTTTTTCTCGCTGTACTTTTTTAATATGCCGTTCCAGGCCATAGGGAACTGAT
>DJVC01000082.1 GCA_002440765.1 bacterium UBP3_UBA6266
TATGGAATAGGATTTTATTCTCTGGAAAATTCATGGAGGCTTGACCATATTTTTGAAGAAGCAAGAGAAAAAGGCATTTATATAATGTTAACCCTGGGAACTTACGGAGAATTTATGCAGGAAAAAGGGCATTGGGGTGAAGAAGACTGGGAGAATAATCCTTATAATAAGATAAACGGCGGACCCTGCGATGAGCCGGAAGATTTCTGGAACAATGCGGATGCCCGGGAATTTTACAAAAAACAGCTTTCCTATGTGATTTCAAGATGGGGGCATTTGCCGAATCTCATGTGCATAGAATTTTGGAATGAGGTTAACGCGAGACATGAATGGCTTGAAGAAATGGCGGATTATGTGAAGAAAACAGACCCTTACGGACACTGTGTGTCTCTAAGCCTGGGATATCCGTGGGGAGAAAACTATGACAAGGACAAGACCTGGTCTATTGAGAATATAGATTTTACTCAGTTGCATATCTACGGCGAAGTTGTGACTGAGGATCATGTCGGAAATATCGCCAAAAATGTCGGCGCTATGGTTGATAAATACCGGAAGCCGTGCCTTGTCGCCGAATACGGGATAGATATTCATAAAGATGATGCCCATTATGACACTAAAGGGGAAGGGGTGAACCTGCATAATGGATTGTGGTCTTCTGCAATGTCCGGGTCATTCGGGGGCACCATAAACTGGTGGTGGGATAAGTATGTATACAGAAAAAATCTTTATTCTCACTACCTTGCATTCAGCGGGTTTATTGAACATATTGACTGGTTAAAAGGAGATTTTTTGGAAGCCGAAACAACGGTTCCGATTATGGTATCGGATAACGATGAAGTTAAATATACCGATATGGTGGTATGGCCTTCCAATATCTGGGGGGATATGTCATCGCGTGAATTTCTGGTGGGCAGCGACGGACAGGTAAGCGGCGGACAGTTAAACATGTATCTTCATGGGACTGATAAGGAAGATATCAGGATAAAGCCGGTTTTCCATGTTGATTATCAGGTGCCCGGCCGGTTTATTGTAACCATCGGAAAAGTATCCCAGAGCGGAGACCTGAGAATTTATGTCGATGGTCAGGAAATTTTCAGAAAATATTTTCCGACGGCCCCGGAGACGAAAACGGAAGGTGGCTGGGAAAAAACCGAATTTCAGAAGCAATGGAATATTTACCAGGCGATATATAATTCTGCGTATGCCGTGGATATTCCCGAAGGGAAACACACTATAACGATTGAAAACGAGGGGAAAGACTGGATGCAGATAGTGAACATNNGATATAAAGACGCTTCTTTTCCTGAAGTAAGGGTTTTGGGTTTAAAAAGGGATGAAGAATCCATCCTCTGGGTTCAGAATAAAGCTAATAATGCCTCATCTTCCTATAATTCCGTTGAACCCGAAGAAATAAAAAATACCGTGTTTAATCTAAAGGGGATGGAAGACGGATTTTACCGTATAGAATGGTGGGATACTTATAAGGGCGGATGGTTCAGGAAAGGTAAAGTTAAATCGCGAAATGGACTGATGAAAATAGAGGTGCCCGATTTCAGCGCGGATTTAGCCTGCCGTGTATTCAAGAGAGAATGGAGCGGGACAAAAAGAAGAAGCAATAAAGGGTGGATACTCAAATCCGATGATCAATGAAATCGCCCAGTTTCTTAATTATTTGAGAGTTGAGAAAGACGCGTCTTCTCATACTATAAGAAATTACAGGAATGACCTTATTCAATTTATGGAATTTATCTCAGATAAAAATTATTCCGTTCTGGACAGACTTAACGAGATAGACCATATAACGATAAGGAATTTCCTGGCGAATATTAAAGACAAAAATTATTCCAGGGCAACGATTGTCAGGAAAATAGCAGCTTTAAGGTCTTTTTTCCGGTATATGCTCAGGGAAGGTTTCATAAAAGCGAATCCCGCCGTGGGTATGATTATGCCTAAAAAAGAAAGAAAACTGCCCAATTTCCTGGATATGAAGGAAATCGGCAAATTACTTGAAGCTCCGGATGTAACTATCCTGGACGGGTTGAGGGACAGGGCTATTCTTGAAATATTGTATAGTTCAGGGATTAGGGTAAGCGAGCTGGTAGGCCTGAATGCCGGAAGTGTGGATTTGATCGGTGAGGTGCTGAAAGTAAAAGGAAAAGGCAAAAAAGAAAGGCTTGTGCCGATAGGTTCTGTCGCGGTCAACATACTGAATGAATATACCAATAAGAGGAAGAAAGGTGACTATAAAGGACGGCGAGCTGATTTCAACGCCGTTTTTCTGAATAAATACGGGCAAAGGATAACAGATAGGAGCGTAAGAAGGATTGTTAATAAATATATACAGAAGGCTGCGCTTGAACACAAAATATCGCCGCATGTATTCAGGCATACATTTGCCACTCATATGCTTGATGCCGGGGCGGATTTGCGTTCAGTTCAGGAATTATTAGGTCATTCAAGCCTTTCAACGACACAGATATACACACATGTCACAACGGAAAAGTTAAAGAAAGTCTACGATAAAGCTCATCCGAGGGCATAATTTATTAATTTACAGCCGGGAGGGTTAATGAAGGATATATCCGGAAAAAGTCTCAAAGCGGTTTTGTTTTATTTGGCGGTAATTTTTTCATGTGAATGTTTTTCCGCAGATTTGGATTCCGTTATCGACAGGGATAACTGGAAAGCCTTTGCGTCGTCCCAGGAGAATGATTTTAGGGCGTCCTGTGCGATTGACGGGGATCTGGCTACAAGATGGAGTAGCCGGTTTAGTGACGGAGAATGGCTTGAAATAGATTTAGGCGGGATTAAAACAATCGGCAAAATCACGATTTATTGGGAAGATGCGTATCCGTTGGATTACAAAATAGTTTTTTCTGCCGATGGGCAGGAATGGAAAGATATCGTTTCGAAAAACGGTTCGGCGGGGGGCAAGGAAATTATCAGGTTTGAACCCGTTGAAGCGAGATTTGTAAAAATAATGTGTCTGAAAAGAGCCACCAAATGGGGCAATTCACTGTTTGAGATTATGTTCAACGAGCCGGACCCTGTAAGAATCCGTGCTTCGGCTTCTTCGGGTGACGGAGCATACGATCCGCAACAAGCGGTTGACGGAGATTTTAAGACAAGGTGGAGCAGCGACTTTACCGATAATGAATGGTGGGTCGGAGAATTTGAAGAGGAAATCATGCTCACCGGCGCAAAAATCATATGGGAAACAGCCTTTGGCGAAAAGTACAGCTTGCAGATTTCATCAGACGGCGAAAACTGGGAAAAAGTTTATGAAACACCGGACGGGGATGGCAAAACGGATATAATTTTCTTCAAGCCGGTGAAAGCAAAATTCTTCAAAATGGAAGGTTATCAGAGAGGGACAGGATGGGGGTATTCTATTTTTGAAATTGAATTTTTCCGCGGGCAGGATGCGTTAAAATTTATTGCTGAAAGTTCGGGCAGTAAATATAAACCTGAGTTTGCCGCGGATGGGGATAAGGACACGTATTGGAAATCGATGGGCAAAGATGATGAATGTCTGACTGTAAAATTGCCGCGGACATTTAATCTGGGCGGTGTGGAAATACTTTGGGGGAAACATTACGCCCGGTCGTATGCCGTTGAAGTCTCTATGGACGGCGGAGAATGGAAAAGGGTTTTTCTTGAAGAAAAAGGGAATGGAGACAGGGATTGGGTTTTTTTTAATGCCCGGAATGCGAATTTCATAAGATTCTGTCTTTTGGAACCCGGAAAATCAGGAGCCTGCGAAATTGCGGAATTCGAGCTTAAAAGCGGGGAAGAACAGGCTACTCCGGTTAAAAATTATCAGGCATTGGCTAAAGACCTGAGAGAAGGTTTTTTCCCTATGTGGTTAAGAAGAAAACAGGAGTTCTGGACTGTTTCCGGCGTTGTTGATGATGAACATGAATCTCTTATCGGGGAAACGGGTACATTTGAACCGAGCATTAACAGTTTCAGCATAATGCCTTTTCTGTGTAACGACGGCAAAGTTTACACCTGGTCTGATGTGAGGTTGTATCAGTATCTGAAAGATTTATATCTGCCGATGCCTTCGGTGATATGGGAAGGGGAAAAGTGGAATATCGAAATATCGGTGCTTTCAGCGGGGGATGTTTCACGTTCTTACGCGGCGGTTAAATATACGGTTAGAAACAATTCGGCCGCGGATTTATCGCCGAAGTTAATATTGGGTATCAGGCCCGTGCAGTTGAATCCCGTCTGGCAGCACGGCGGATTTTCTCCGATAAATTCGGCGGATTTTATTGAGAAAGACGGCATGGTGTCTTTAATCATCAACGGAAGGACTGCGCTGGTACCGTTGGTAAAACCGGATAAATTCGGAGCGGCGCCGCTTGCGGAAGGGGATATATCGGAATATATCGATGATGTTAATGTCCCGCCGGCTAAAAAAGCTGTTGATCCCGAGGGAAAAGTAAGCGCGGGTTTGTTGTTTGATATAAAACTTAAAGCCGGAGAATCGAAAGATGTTATTTTGTTGTTTCCGTTGCATACCGGTTCGCGTTTTCAGGATTGGATCGAAACCGCCGATAAGAGCAGTTATTTTAACAGTGAATGGCAGGCCCGAAGCAAATACTGGCACACTATTCTGGATAAATATGATATCGGGATTCCGGAACAGAGGTTTATTGACGTAATGAAAAGCAATGTAGCTTATATACTTATAAATAAAGACGGTTCTTTTATCAAACCCGGTCCAAGAAACTATGATCATTCATGGGTGAGAGACGGGACTATGACATGTGTTGCGCTGCTGAGAGCGGGGTTGACGGGTGAAGTTAAAAAATATATCGATGCGGTTACTCCGATGATAGGTGATTCCGGATGGGTCCCCTGGATTTTCTTTAACGGGAAAAATCCTGTCGGCTTTAATACTGATAAGACCGGAGAGGGGCATGAATATGACAGCCAGGGGGAATATGTTTTCCTGGTCAGGCAGTATTATGATTACAGCAAAGACACGATGTATCTTGAAAGATTATACCCCGCGGTTATCAGGGCTTTGAGATTTGCCGCTTCGCTCCGGACGGAGAATAAGATTGAATCTTTGAAAGACACACCTTTCTATGGGATATTGCCGAAATCAAACAGCCATGAGGGATATTTTCCGGCGGTTCACAGTTATTGGGACGATTTCTGGTATTTGAGAGGGCTGAAAGACGGTATTCATCTGGCGCGGGTGCTTGACAGGAGTTCGGATTTCAAATGGTTGACTGATGAGGAGCAGGATTTCCGCCGGTGCCTGTACTTATCAATTGACCGGGTAATGCAGCGTGACGGCATTAAATATATTCCCGGCTGTGTTGAAAAGGGGGACTTTGACGCTACCTCGACAGCCATAGCCGTTATGGCATGCGGTGAAGAGGATTTATTGCCGAAGGAACCGTTGCGATATACTTTCGATAAATATTATGAGGATTTCAGTAAAAGGCTGTTACCGGGAGGAGCGGCTACTTTTACCCCGTACGAAGTAAGATCCGCGGATGCCTTTCTGAGAATGAATGATAGAGAAAAAGCGGTCAATATGCTAAAATATTTCATTACGGATTCCGTCAGGCCTTTTGCGTGGAACCATTTTGCTGAAGTAGTGCACGCAGACCCCAGAGCGCCTTCATATATCGGAGATATGCCGCATACATGGGTAGGCTCCGGTTACATAAGTACCGTCAGAACAATGCTGGTGTATGAAAAAGGAGAAATGCTGGTTACAGGGTCCGGGATTCTGCCGGAATGGTTTGATAAAGGGATAAAAGTTTCAAATCTCTCGACCATGTACGGGAAAATAAGTTATTCTGCGGAAAAGAGACAGAATAAGATAGTGTTTGAATTCAGCGGGGATGCCAGGCCTCCAAAAGGATTTTTGATTCTGCTTCCCGCCGGATTCAGGGCGGTCAAAGCGGCCGTAAACGGGAAACCTGTCGAAATATCAGATAACAGCATACAATTCGGCTCTGTTCCGGCAAAGATTGAGGTAACCCTTTGAAAATCGGCTTAGGAATTTTTGATATAGACGGTGTTCTGGTTGATGTGAGAGAATCGTACAGGAAAGCCATAGTCCGGACAACCCTTGCTTATTTGACGGAATATTTAAAGTTGGATTTCCGCACACCTTTTACCGTTAACGACGCGGTTGTAAGCTCTTTTAAGGAGTGCGGGGGATTTAATAACGATTGGGACCTTACGGCCTCAATTATCAGTTATGTCGTTTCAGTAAGCAGGAATGACATTAAATCAGGACTGGATGAGTTTCTGAAGTCCGTTAAAATGAACGGCGGCGGATTTTCAGCGGTTGAAAAAGTGCTGGGAGGGTTGCCTCCGGGAGTAAAGTATTCGGGCGATGTGTGCAGCGGCAATGTTATAAAAAGGATTTTTCAGGAGTATTATTTCGGCGCGGAGAGATTCAGGCAGCGTTTTGGACTTGAACCTGAATTTAACAGGCAGGAAGGATTTTTTATAAAAGAGAGATTGCTGTTTACATCTGCCCTCCTGGATCAGCTGCGGAAGGTTCTTGTCCTCTCTGTTGCAACCGGCAGGGACGCGTATGAGTGCGGTATGGTTATGGAAAGGTTCTCGATAGGCAAATATTTTGCTGTGGTGATAAACAACGACGATATAAGAAAAGATGAGGAAAGACTCGGTAGGCAGGGGCTGTCCAAGCCTAATCCCCATATTATTGAGAAAGTTATCGGCAAAAGCTGCTATCCGGGCAAAATTTATTATTTTGGCGATACTGCGGATGATATGATATCAGCGGTTAATTGCAGGAAATATGAAGTTATCCCTGTGGGTTGTGTCTATGCCCTGAACCAACCCGAAAAAACGGCTGAAAAACTTATTTCGGCGGGGGCCAGATATATTATGCACGCGCCGGATCAGATATTTGAGGTTATCGATGCATAAAAATAATTTTTTGTTGATAATCGCGGCATGATAAAAATATAATGTATGTTCTTCTGCTTGTATTTTAAATGTTAGAATTTATAGATTGGATTTCCGGAGTTTTTATTATGGTCCGTTCAGTTGTTACTGGAGGAGCCGGTTTTCTCGGTTCCCACCTTTGTGATTATCTTATAAAAGAGAATCATGAAGTGATTTGTATAGATAATTTTATTACGGGCTCCAAGAATAATATAGAACATCTTGGAGAAGAGAAGAATTTTAAGTTAATAGAACAGGATGTCACACAGGAGATTTCGATAAAAGGCAAAATAGATTTTGTCTTTCATTTCGCATCCCCCGCTTCTCCGATTGATTATGTGGAGTTTCCTATCCAGACATTGAAAGTCGGCTCTTTGGGAACTCACAAAACGCTTGGTTTGGCGAAAGATAAAAAAGCGCGTTATGTACTTGCCTCTACTTCTGAAATTTACGGTGATCCGCTTGTTAACCCCCAGCCCGAAACGTACTGGGGTAATGTCAATCCGATAGGCCCCAGAGGCGTGTATGATGAAGCGAAGCGTTTTGGCGAGGCGATGGTCATGGCCTATCACAGAACGCATAGTGTCGACACCAAAATTGTCAGGATATTCAATACCTACGGGCCAAGGATGAGAATTAACGACGGAAGAGTGGTCCCTGCTTTTATCTGCCAGGCTTTACAGAACAGCCCTCTGACCGTTTTTGGAAGCGGCAGGCAGACAAGAAGTTTTTGCTATGTTTCGGATTTGATTCACGGTGTATTTCTTCTTGCCAGTTCTACTCTGAACGATCCTGTCAATCTCGGCAATCCCGATGAGATGACAGTTATGGATTTTGCCCGTAAGGTTATTGAATTAACCGGGTCGGGAAGCGCTGTTGTCAAAAAAGAATTACCTGTGGATGATCCGAAAGTGCGAAGGCCCGATATTTCGAAAGCGGCGCGGGAATTGGGTTGGAAACCACTGATAATCCTTGAGGAAGGATTGATGAAAACCATAAAATGGTTTGAAGAA
Source organism: bacterium UBP3_UBA6266 (assembly GCA_002440765.1). GTDB lineage: Bacteria > Auribacterota > UBA6266 > UBA6266 > UBA6266 > UBA6266. The sequence continues at coordinate 7,965 of DJVC01000082.1, forward strand.
AAGATAAAACAGCATTAGAAAGGCTTGTAACGTGAAATTCGATGAAAGTTTTTTAAAGCGGAAAACGGCGGAACTCAGGCTCAGTATTGTGGAAATGATAACAAAAGCGGGCTCAGGTCATCCGGGCGGTTCATTGTCCGCGGTAGACTTGCTTGCTGTATTATATTACTGTGTGATGAATATAAGACCTGAAAATCCCAAGTGGGAGAACAGAGACAGATTTATATTGTCCAAGGGGCACGCCGCTCCCGCCATATACAGTATCTTAAGTGATATCGGGTTTTTCCCTAAAAAGGAACTATCCACGCTGCGCCGGATCGGATCCATTCTACAGGGGCATCCTGATATGCGGAGAGTCCCCGGGATAGATATATCAACAGGGTCATTGGGACAGGGTTTATCAGTAGCTGTCGGAATGGCTATTGCCGGTAAATTGGACAAAAAGAATTATGGGGTTTATGCTCTTTTAGGAGACGGAGAATTACAGGAAGGGCAGGTTTGGGAAGCGGCCATGGCAGCGTCCCATTATAAGTTGGACAATTTGATGATTGCGGTTGATAATAACGGACTTCAGATTGACGGCAGGCTGGAAGAAGTGATGAGTCCTTACCCGATAGAAGATAAATTCCGGGCTTTCGGGTGGAAAACAAGGCCCATCGACGGACATAATTTCAGTGAGATTTTTGACGCTTGGGAATGGGCTCGGTCCTCAAACGACGGCAAACCTTCAGCTATAATTGCGAAAACGGTAAAAGGAAAAGGTGTTTATTTTATGGAGAATGTTGTTGATTTTCACGGAAAGGCACCCACAAAAGAAGAAGGCAAGGACGCTTCGGTTAAACTTAAAGAAGCGTTAGATAAAATGAACCCATAATTGTTCAGGAGTTATCGATGACTGAGTTAAAAGCAACCAGGGATGCATATGGGGAAGCGCTTGTAGAAATAGGCGAAAACAATGACAACATTGTTGTTTTGGACGCTGATTTATCTGCTTCGACAAAAACCGCGAAATTCAGGAAATGTTTTCCTGATAGATTTTTAAATATTGGGATAGCCGAACAAAATCTTATTAATGTTGCTGCGGGGCTTTCAACCTGCGGAAAGATTGTTTTTGCCAGCAGTTTTGCCCTGTTTGCTACCGGAAGGCCATGGGAACAGATAAGAAATACGGTGGCTTATTCGAATCTTAATGTCAAAATTGTGGCATCGCACGGAGGAATATCCGTAGGCGCGGATGGATCTTCCCATCAAAGCCTTGAAGATATTGCGATAATGAGAGCCATCCCTAATATGAAGGTTATAGTTCCGTGTGACGCCAATGAAAGTCATAATGCGGTGTTGGCGGCGGCCGCCGCGCCCGGACCTTTTTATATAAGGCTTGGAAGAGAGAAAGTCCCTATGATTACCGATCCAAAACACAAGTTCAGGGTAGGTAAAGCCGAAGCGTTAAGAGACGGAGACGATGTGACCATTATTGCCTGCGGGATGATGGTGGATGCCGCTTTAAAAGCTGCGGATATCCTGGAAAAAGATGGATTGAAAGCTTCGGTAATAGATATGCATACGATAAAACCTGTTGATACTGAAACAATAATGAAATATGCCCGGAAAACCGGTTGTATAGTAACAGCCGAGGAACATAGTATCATCGGAGGTTTGGGCGGGGCTGTATGTGAATTTTTGAGCGAAAACCATCCAGTGCCTGTCTATAGGATAGGAACGCGGGATTGTTTTGGGCAATCCGGCGAGCCGGCATTGCTCTTGAAAGAATATAATATGACTCCTGAAAACATATGCAAGGGAGCCAAAAAAGTCATAAAAATGAAAAAGTGATTATTATGAGGAGACTCTGATGAAAAAGATATTTGTCTTGATGACATCAATTTTGCTTCTTGCAACGTTATCTTATTCTGCTTTAGACGGCGAGAAAGCTCCATCCCAGCCTGACGATGATATTTATAAACAGATGGAACAGCTTGCTGTTGTTTTTGCGATTGTTGAGAAAGATTATGTTGATGATGTTGACCAGAAAAAGCTTGTTTACGGGGCCATGAAGGGAATTATTGCGGAACTCGATCCTCACAGCCAGTTTATGGAACCGGAAATGTATAAGGAAATTAAAGTTGAAACGGAAGGTGAGTTTGGCGGCCTCGGGATAGAAATAACAGTCAGGGATAGCCTGCTTACGGTTATTGCGCCGATGGAAGGAACGCCTGCCGAACGCGCAGGTTTGAAAACCGGCGACAAAATAATTAAAATTGACGGTGAAAGCACAAAGGATATGACTTTAATGAAAGCCGTCAGCAAGCTAAGGGGAAAGCCGGGCACAAAGGTGCATATTGTTGTGTTAAGGTCAAATCAAAAAGTATTGGATTTTGATGTTGTAAGGGACATCATAAAAGTCGAAAGCATTAAAGATGCCAAAATACTTGAGAATGGTATCGGCTATATCAGGATTGTCCAGTTTCAGGAAAACACAGGCAGAGATTTTGAAAAAGCGTTAACGGATATAGAAACCAGAGGGATGAAGTCATTGATAATTGATTTAAGAAATAATCCCGGCGGATTATTACAGACAGCCGTTGAAGTGGCTGACAGGTTTGTGGAAAACGGCAAAGTCATAGTGTCCATACAGGGCAAGTTGCCTTCGCAAAACGTAGTTTTTAATGCGAAAGACAGGACAACCCATAAAGAATGTCCTATCGTGGTGCTTATAAACAATGGTTCTGCAAGCGGTTCCGAAATAGTTGCGGGCGCGCTTAAAGACCATAAAAAAGCTATTTTGATAGGGGAAAAAACATTTGGTAAAGGGTCTGTGCAGAGTGTTATACCTTTGAATGACGGTTCAGCATTAAGGTTGACTACCGCAAAATATTTTACTCCCAGCGGAGTTACCATACATGGGGTGGGAATTATTCCCGATATTGAAGTTGATATTTCTGATGAAGAGGAAGTAAAGCTTGTTTTAAAGAAATATGCGGAGCTTGAAAAAGCTTTGAAGCAGAGTGAACAGACTGATAATGCCGAAAAAAGTGCAGTAGATGAAGAAGAAGTCAAGGACGTACAGCTTCAAAGGGCAATAGACCTTTTAAAAGCTATGGATATATTTGATAAGACGTTGTCGGATGCTTCTTTTGCCAAGGAGAAAAGTGTTAACTAATTCCGTATTGTACCGTTTTTCTCTGAATATTTTATTGGTTTTTGTCCTGTTTCTCCCAACAGAATCGTTGTCCGCCAGGAAAAGAAGAACTCTCTCCGGGCCTTCCGGAAAAGAGCCGGTAAGACTTGTGGAAGAAGTTTCTTTATACCTCCGCCAGAAAGGTATTGCCAATAAAATCAGCTTCGGAGAAAAAAGGGATGCGGGTTTTTCTGTCGATATTTTTCTGAAACCCTCTGAGGATTATTTAGCAAAGGATATAACGGACGGCTTGAAAAGCATGTTCGGCAGATCCGGGGCGAACATTCAGCCGGCGAAAAACATAGGGCTGCCGGATGGGATTGAGTGTTTTGAAAAACATCTTATTTTTATTAAAAGGAAGAAAACGGGAGTTCTGAGGTTCAACCGCGTATATTCGGGTTACGTCACCATAATAATCGATGATTTCGGCAACAGTTTGAATTATTTCCGCCTGCTTGAAAAGATAAAAGAACCTGTTGATTGTGCCGTGCTTCCGCACTTGCGGTATTCGAAAGAGAGCGCGGTTAAACTGAACTCAATGGGTTTTGAAGTTATGCTTCATTGTCCGATGGAGCCTGAATCCATAGCAATTGATGCGGGTAAAGGAGTAATCCTTTCGGATATGAATGAACAGGAGATAAGGAGGACTTTGGAAGAAAACCTCGAATCCGTTCCTTTTGCCGCCGGAATAAATAATCATATGGGATCAAAAGCCTGCATGGCAAAAAATCTTATCAGAACGGTTCTGAAGCAAACGGATGAAAAAGGTCTTTTCTTTGCCGACAGCCTTACCTCAAGTAGTTCCGTCATCTGTCAGGTTGCGGAAGAAATCGGGTGTCCTGTTATAAAAAGAGATATTTTCCTGGATAATGTCAAAGAAGATAAAGCTATAAGAGATGCTTTTGAAAATTTAATAAAGCTGTCAAAAAAGAAAGGCAGGGCGGTTGGTATCGGGCATTACCGCGAACAGACGCTGAAAATTCTGATTTCTTATCTGGATGTGATAAAATATAATGATTTAAAAATCGTTCCCGCGTCCGAAATGGTAACAATAGGGGATGGATATTGAAAATATTAGGTATTGAAACTTCCTGTGATGAAACTTCAGCCGCCGTGGTCTCCGGCGGTAAAAAAATATTATCCAATATCATTTCTTCCCAGGTCGATATACACAGGAGGTTCGGAGGTGTTGTCCCTGAAATAGCCAGCAGGGCGCATCTTGAAAGCATAGGGAACATTGTGGACATCGCGATACAGTCTGCCGGCATAAAAGTTTCGGATGTAGACGGTGTAGCCGTTACCAGGGGTCCGGGTTTGATTGGAGCATTATTGGTCGGTATTTCTTTTGCTGAGGCATTTGCCGAATCTATAAAGAAACCCCTTGCCGGCGTTAATCATCTGCATGCGCATGTGTATGCGAATTTACTTTCGGAAGATTCTTTAAAAATGCCTTTTATCTGGCTTCTTGTTTCCGGAGGCCACACATTGCTCGGCATAGCAAAAGATATTGACGAATATGAGCTATTGGGCACGACAGTTGATGATGCTGCGGGCGAAGCGTTTGATAAAGTTGCCAAACTTTTGGGGCTTGAGTATCCGGGCGGGCCCGCAATACAAAAAATTGCCGCGGTGGGAAACCCTTCTTTAATTAATTTTCCAAGAGCAAGAGTGAAGAAAAACCCTTATTTTTTCAGTTTCAGCGGATTGAAAACGGCGGTTTTGTATTATGTGAAAGAGAACGAAAAATCCGGGTTGGATATTCCTTCTATCGCAGCATCTTTCCAGGAAGCGGTAGCGGATGTTCTTGTTTCCAGAACTATAAAGGCCTCCGTTAAATACGGCATAAACAGAATAATTTTAGGCGGAGGGGTAGCATGCAACAGCAGGCTGAGAGAGAAATTTTCGATAGATTGTGAAAAAAACAATATAGAGCTTTTTATTCCTCCTTTAGATTTGTGTACTGACAATGCGGCGATGGTTGCCGGCCTGGGATTTGAAATTATCAGAAGAGGCCTGAACGGCGGATTTCGTGCAGACCCCAATCTGAAAATATAGTAATTAGTTGAACTTATAGGTGAGACATGTTACATTTCTGTAACGGTCTTTCTGGTTTTCTTGATTTTGGTTTTATTTCTATTTTAAATTTTTGATGGATATTTATGACTCAGCAAAGTGATTATATTGCCAGTATTTTGATGGATGTAGGCCTGGTTGATGAAAAATCCGTTGAAAAGGCCAAGGAACATTCCGTCAAAACGGGAAAAAGTTTCCAGGAAGCCCTTGTTGAGCTCGGTTTGTGCAGAGAAATCGACATTCTTAAAGCGCTGGCAGTCCAATTCGGGATGGAGTTCATCCAGTTAAGCGATATCGATATCCCCAAGGACATAATAAAATTAATCCCGCCTGAAACCGCAAAAAAGTACAAGATTGTCCCCATAAAAAAGAAAGGAGATACGCTTACGGTTGCGCTGTTCGAACCCACTGATGCGGATATATTTGATAATTTAAGTTTTGTCCTGAAGTGTAATATAGAAGGAGTAGTAGCTACAAAAGAGGACATCCTGGCGGCTCTTGATAAATATTATGGGGTTACCGAAGAAACAGTGGATAAAATGATTGCCGAACTCAGCGAAGGAGATACAACTTTTTTAGATGAAAAAACGCGCAATGCGGAAGAAGAAGGAGTAGCT
>DJVC01000086.1 GCA_002440765.1 bacterium UBP3_UBA6266
CGTCACATACGGATAAGTGCCGTGGTCAACATCGAGAAGCGTGCCCTGCGCACCTTCACAAAGAATTCTTTTGCCCTCCGATATCGCTTTGTTAATCATAATATAGGCGGGCTTCAGCATATCCCTGAGTATATCTCCATACTTTATATATTCGCTGATAATCTCTGAGGCATCTAGTTTGGTTTCCGAATATTTGGCAACGAGAACTTCGTTTACCTCTGCGACTCTCTCTTCCACTTTATCCTTAAGGATATCAGGATAAAGCAAATCGCCCGTCCTTATTCCTTTTCTTGCGTATTTGTCTACATAACAAGGCCCTATTCCGCGGCCGGTTGTCCCGATTTTTTTCCTGCCTTTCGAGCCTTCTTCAAGTTTATCGAGCAGTTTGTGGTATGGAAAGATAACGTGAGCGGTATCGCTGATAAAAAGCCTGTTTCTCACTTTAATATTATTTTTTTCCAGATTTTTGATTTCATCAAGCAGAACCGCGGGATCAACGACAACACCGTTGCCTATTATACAAACAACATTATCCCGTAAAATCCCCGAAGGGATAAGATGCAATATGTGTTTGTCATCACCTATTTCAACCGTATGCCCCGCATTATTCCCGCCCTGATATCTCACTACAATATCAGCGTTCTCGGTAAGGACATCGATTATCTTGCCTTTTCCCTCATCGCCCCACTGTGTGCCGACCAAAACAGTAACCGACATAAACTATACTCCTGACTTATTATCCCTTTATATCTTCTTCAGGCCGAAAAGATTAATATCCCGTATTGATATATGTTAAGTTCAAAATCCCAAACTGTTTTGAGTTTAAGAAATTATAATTTTAACATTGTTTCGAGTTTCGATATTCGAATTTAGAATTTTCTCTAAAACTTTACCAGTTTAACGTCTATGATATTCTTGTTTTTCTTAATTCCATTGATAGCTTTCTCGGATACGGCGTTATCAACATTTATTACCGTCATCGCGGTCTTTCCTTTATTATGCCTGCCGACACTCATACCGGCAATATTAACTTTATTTTCTCCCAAAACAGTCCCTAAAAACCCTATCATCCCGGGAATGTCGCTGTTATGGACAATAAGAACGTTCCCGGAGGGGACCATATCCATTCTGAAATCATTTATTTTAACAATGCGTGGATCCGCATTATGAGCAAACAGTGAACCCGCCGCGGAAACCTTTGCTCCTTTCCCTTCTATGGATACATCAATTAAAGTCGCAAAATCCTCATGCCTCGTTGTTTTTGATTCGACAACCTTTATGCCCCTCTCTTTTGCGATGCTGGGGGCATTTACCTCATTTACAGGTTCCTGCTGAACTTTTTCAAACATACCTTTTAGAACAGAAGAGGTCACCGGCGTGACATTCAAATCAGCGACATCTCCCGAATAAGTTATCTTTATGTTTTCTATTCCGAAGGAAACAAGCGAAGAAAGCAGTTTGCCGATCTTTTCCCCAAGCAGAATATACGGTTTAAGCAACCTGAACACTTCAGGGTCTATCGAAGGAGCGTTAACGGCATTTATAATCTTGCCGTTTACAAAATATTCCACAATCTGCTCCGCGATGCCTAAAGCGACATTTTCCTGAGCTTCCGCCGTAGAAGCGCCAAGGTGAGGCGTCAACACCACGTTGTCCAGCTCAAAAAGTTTTTTATCTGCAGGCGGTTCCCCGCTGGCATAAACATCAATAGCCGCCCCGGCGACTTTTCCTTTCTTAAGCGCATCATAAAGGGCATCTTCATCTATTATGCCTCCCCGGGCACAGTTAATAATTCTTACACCTGTTTTCATTTTTGATATCGTGTCTTTATTTATCAAATTCCTTGTTTCGTCATTTATGGGTGTGTGCACGGTAATTATATCCGATTCCCTGAAAATCGCGTCAAGGGACGAAACTTCCACATCAAGTTTCGCCGCGTGCTGGTCCGACAGGAAAGGATCGTAAACCAAAACCCTCATCTCAAAAGATTTCGCTCTCTTAGCCACTTCAGTCCCAATCCTGCCTAATCCGATTATACCAAGTGTTTTCTGCGAAAGTTCAACGCCTTTGAACTTTTTCCTGTCCCACCTGCCTTCGATCATACTTTTATAGGCTTGCGGAATGTTTCTCGCAAGAGACAATATAAGCGCCATAGTATGTTCGGCTGTGGATAGTGTATTTCCGCCGGGGGTATTCATGACTACAATACCCTTTTTTGTGGCTGCTTCCACATCAACATTATCTACGCCGACACCCGCCCTGCCTATGACCTTGAGCCCTTTTGAGTTGTTGATAACCTCTTCGGTCACTTTAGAGCCGCTTCTTACGATCAGGGCGTCATAACCTTTTTTTATTTCTTCCTTCAACTGAGCGGGTTCTATTTCCGTTACTTCAAATTTATTTTTTTTGAGTAATTCCAGTCCGTTTTTAGAAAGAGGATCGCTTACAAGCACCTTCATGTTATTTAACTCCTCTCTTTATTAATTCGGCAACCGCGGCCTTAGTCGCGGCTCCGTGTTCAAACTTATAGCCTAACTCCGAAAGCACCATTTCAACCGCGGATGAAGCCACCACGGTATCAAACTGATTAGCATAACCCATCTGCGCCACTCTGAATATTCTGCCTTTAAGATCTCCCTGTCCCCCCGCCATTGTAACACCGTATTCGTCCCTTATTTTCTTCACAAAAGCCAAACCGTCAACCCCTTCGGGTATCCACACCGCCGTAACGGCATTCGCGGGATTCAGGGAATACAATTTCAACCCTATTGCCTTTACCGCCTGCCTCATAGCGGCAGCGTTATCTTCATGCCGCTTCCAGACCTTTTCTATTGTTTCTTCTTTTATCATGTCCAGCGATTTCTTAAGTCCTATTATCAGTGTTACGGCAGGAGTATAAGCCGTATCATTTTTATCAAGCGAAGCCTTTGCTTTTTTGAAGCTGAAATAAAAACTTGAGTTTTTCGCTTCATTTATCAGTTTCATCGCCTTTTCGCTGACCGAAGCAAACGCCAGTCCGGGAGGAAGCATCAATGCCTTCTGTGAACCTGAAATCGTGATGTCAACGTTCCATTCATCCGTCATAAGCATATCGGCGCCAAGCCCGCTGATAGCGTCAACGACAAGAATAGCATCTGTCTTCCCGACGACTTCTCCTATTTTCTTTATATCCGCCAGGGTGCCGGTTGATGTTTCTACAAGCGTCACATATACGGCTTTGACATCCGCATTGTTTTCCAGTTCTTTTTTCAGGATGGCGGGGTCAACTGTCTTTCCCCATTCAACATCAATATCTATGGACTGAACCCCAAACGCCTTACAGAGTTTACTCCACCTTTCGCCGAACTTACCGCTGACCACAGATATGGCCTTGTCCCCTGAAGACAGCACGCTTGAAACAGCGCCCTCCATCGCGCCCGTACCCGAGGAAGCAAAGACAAGAACAGGATTTTTTGTCTGAAAAACATACTTTAATCCTTCCTGCACTTCAGCAAAAATATTCTGAAACCTTTTCGTCCTGTGGTGGAACACGGGTTTAGCCATTTCCAGTAATGTTTCGGGCGGAACCTGTGAAGGCCCCGGAGCAAGTAAGAACTCTTTTTTCATAATACCTTGTTTCTCCCTTCCTGCTTTTTTATTTTTCTCTGCATGCGTATTTTAATACTTCTTCCATCTCTTCAACTACAAAAAATTTTAAATCCCGTTTGATTTTATTAGGGATATCTTTCAGATCTTTCGCGTTTTCCCTGGGCAGTATCACTTTTTTTACTTTAGCCCGGTGAGCGGCAAGCACTTTTTCTTTTATGCCTCCCACAGGCAGTACCTTGCCGCGCAAAGTTATTTCCCCTGTCATAGCCACATCATCCATAACAGGCATTTGAGAAATAACGGAATAAAGAGCTGTCGCAATAGTAATACCGGCCGAAGGCCCGTCTTTGGGAATAGCGCCCTCCGGAACATGTATGTGAATATCCTTGTTTTTATGAAAATCTTTCGGTAACGTAAGTCTTTTCAATTTTGTTCTGACGTAACTCAATGCGGCCCGCGCCGACTCCTGCATAACATCACCTAATTGCCCCGTTAACATCAACTCACCTTTCCCCGGCATTAACACGGCTTCAATTTTGATTATATCTCCTCCGCTTTGCGTCCAGGCAAGCCCTGTCGCGACTCCTATCTCGCTCTTGTTTTCTTTTTTCTCATACAGATATTTCACCGGCCCTAAAGCCTTCATGACCGTTTTCTTGGTAATGATTTTTCTCTTTTTTTGCCGATCTTCCAGGTATTCTTTTGCCATTTTCCTGCATATCGCGGCGATTGACCGTTCTAACTCCCTTACGCCGGCTTCTCTCGTATAATGATTGATTATCGAGGCTATTGCCTCTTTTGAAAATACAATTTTCGATTTATCAAGACCATGTTCCTTTAACTGTTTTTTCACAAGAAAATCTTCGGCAATATGTTCTTTCTCCCATAATGTATATCCCGGAAGTTCTATCACTTCCATCCTGTCTCTAAGGGTAGGATGTATCATATCCTGGATATTCGCGGTCGTAATAAACATAACCTGAGAAAGGTCAAAGTCTACCTCGAGATAATGGTCGTTAAAAGCATTGTTCTGTTCGGGGTCAAGCACCTCCAGTAAAGCAGATGAAGGGTCCCCGTGAAAATCCTTGGATAATTTATCTATCTCATCCAGCAAAAACAGGGGGTTTTTAGTCCCCGCTTTTTTCAAAGACTGGATTATTCTGCCCGGAAGAGCCCCTATATATGTTCTTCTGTGTCCGCGTATTTCAGCTTCGTCCCTGACACCGCCAAGAGATATCCTGACGATTTTTTTGCCCAGCGCGCGGGCAATAGATTTGGCCAAAGATGTTTTTCCGACACCGGGAGGCCCGGCAAAACAGAGTATCTGGCCTTTATTCCCGCTGGTCAGCTTTTTGACCGCAAGATATTCCAATATCCTCTCTTTCGGTTTTTTAAGCCCGTAATGGTCTTCATCAAGTATTTTTTCTGCATTTTCAAGGTTCAGATTATCTTTTGTGGCTTTTGACCACGGTAATTCCACCAGCCAGTCCAGGTAATTCCTTATAACTGTGGCTTCCGGAGAAACGGGCATTGTCTTTTCAAGTTTCGCCATTTCTTTCAATGCGACTTTTTTGACTTCCCCCGGCATCCCCGCAGCTTCAATCTTATCTTTTATTTCCTTTAGTTCCCCTGAATACTCGCCTTCTTTACCAAGTTCTCTCTCAATGGCTTTCATCTGCTCGTGAAGGTAATAATTCTTCTGGCTCTGTTCTATCTGACGCCTGACCTGCCCCGTTATCTTTTTCTCTATCTGAAGGATCTCTATTTCCGCGTTGATCAGCCCGCCTAACTTTTTAAGCCTTTCAACGGGGGCAAAAATCTCAAGTATATTTTCCTTGTCATGCAGTTTTATCATTGTGTGGGACGCAATAAAATCAGCAAGCCTGTCAGGCTCTGATATTTCATAAACAGAACTTGATATTTCATTCGGTATTCGCGGATTTAACCCGACATATTTTTCGAACAGGCCCGATATGGATCTCATTAATGCTTCTATTTCGGCGGTTTTTTCAATTCCGGGCTTTATCTCCTGGACTTTAACCTCATAAATTTTATCTTCCGAAACGTACTTCAGGATAGAAACTCTTTTAAATCCTTCTACCAAGACTTTTGCGGAACCGTCGGGCAGTTTCAACATCTGTAATATTTTCGATACTGTTCCCACTTTATAAAGGTCTCCCGGCTTTGGGTCGTCCAGTTCGCTGTCTTTCTGAGTGGCCAGGACAACCATCTTATTAGCCAGCATGGCCGATTCTACGGCGGCGAGGGACCTGTCTCTGCCCACAAGCAGAGGCACAACCATATACGGAAAAATAACAAGGTCGCGTAACGGAAGCAGAGGAAACTTATTGCCGTATTCCTCTGTTAAGTCCCTATCTTTATCTTTTTCTTTATTATCTTGAAGTTGTGCCATTTTGATTAAGCTATTTTTCTTCCCTTGATTATCCTGGGATCCTTATTTTGTTCTATTACATCCTTTGTCACTATCACCTGGGAAATGTTCTCCATTGAAGGTATCTCATACATGACATTCATCATCACTGTTTCAAGTATATTACGCAGACCCCTTGCTCCCGTGTTTTTCGAAATTGCCTTTTTCGCGACAGCCGTTATAGCCTGTTCATCGAACCTTAACTCTACATTCTCCATTTCAAGCAGTCTTTGATACTGTTTTATCAGAGCATTGCGGGGTTCGGTCAGGATACGGACAAGATCGCTCTCCGTCAATCCGGCAAAATTCACCGCAACCGGGAGCCTGCCCACAAACTCAGGTATCAGACCATATTCCACGAGGTCCTCAGGTTCAAGAAAATCAAATACATTATCGTGTTTTTTTACCCGCACGGCGTCAATCCCCCGGTCAAACCCGATCACCTTTTTTCCCATTCTCCGGCCGATAATTTTTTCCAGGTTCCCAAAAGTCCCGCCGCAAATAAACAATATCTTTGTCGTATCAACCTGTATATATTCCTGATGAGGATGTTTCCTGCCCCCCTGCGGTGGCACATTCGCAACAGTCCCTTCAAGAATTTTAAGCAGGGCCTGCTGGACTCCTTCCCCTGAAACATCCCTTGTAATAGAAACATTTCCGGTTGTCCTGCCTATCTTGTCTATCTCATCAATATATACAATTCCCAATTCTGCGCGCTCTTTATTGAAATCTGCCGCCTGCAAGAGTTTTAATATAATGTTTTCTACATCCTCTCCGACATAACCGGCCTCTGTTAACGATGTGGCATCCGCTATGGCAAAAGGGACATCAAGTATTTTTGCCAGTGTCCGTGCCATCAATGTTTTGCCGCTGCCCGTCGGGCCTATCATCAGGATATTGCTTTTTTCCAACTCTACATCACTTTCCTTATAATTGCCTGTGACAATCCTTTTATAATGGTTGTGGACCGCTACTGAAATTGTTCTCTTTGCCTGCTCCTGGCCTATAATGTACTCATCAAGTTTATTCTTTATGAATGCCGGTTTCGGAACCTCGAGCTTAGGTAAAGGAGCTCTCTTTTTCTGGTCACTTCTGCTCTCATCGCCATGCAAAATCTTATTGCAGACTTTTATGCACTCTTCGCAAATATTGGGACCGGACCCGGAAATTATTATCCGGACATTGCCGCTTGTCCTTCCGCAAAAAGAACATTTGTGGTAATTATTCAGATTATCATTTTTTTTCATCGTTCTATTTTTTTCCCGGTGTTTTCATTTTTCTCATGGGAAAGACAACTTCATCCACAACCCCGTATTTTTTTGCTTCCTCAGCCGAAAGGAAAAAGTCCCTGTCCGTATCCGCCTCAATTTTTTTCTTTGTCTGTTTTGTATGCCTGACAAGGATATCATTTATAAGGCCCTTCAACCTGTCTATTTCCTTCGCCCTGATGTTAATATCGGAAGCGGAACCCTCCGCCCCTCCCCAGGGCTGATGCAGCATTATTCTGGCATTCGGCAAAGCAAATCTTTTCCCGTCTGCACCCGCGGCCAGCAAAACCGCCGCGGCGCTCGCTGCCTGTCCTACACAATAGGTGGTCACATCACACTTCAAAAATTGCATAGTGTCATATATTGCCAAACCTGCAGTAGCCGAACCGCCGGGGGAATTAATGTATAAATTAATATCTTTTTCCGGACTTTCGGTCTGCAGAAAAAGCATCTGCGCAATGACAAGGTTCGCAATGTTATCATCTATCGGTGTCCCCAGAAATATTATCCTGTCCTTAAGAAGCCTTGAGAAGATATCATAAGCTCTCTCTGTCCTTCCTGTCTGTTCAACAACTATGGGAACAAGCGAAGACATATAAACCTCCTATTTTTTGCTTTCCTCAATCTCTTTTATTTTAGCTTTCTTAAGAATAAAGTCTATAACCTTTTCTTCTTCTATTTTATTCCTCAGGTGTTCTTTCATTTCTTCGGAAGAATAATACTTTCTTATCTCTTCTTCTTTATGCCTGTTGTCTTTTGACATTTCTTTTATCATATCGTTTATATCTTCATTTTTAGCTTCAAGATTAAAGTCTTTTACGATTTTATGGAAAACATACGCAATTTTCATGTTTTTTCCCGTATCTTTCGCCGAAGCTTCTTCTATCCTGGATTTCTCCTTGTTTATATCCTCTTCCTTCAATCCCCTGTATTTCAGCATATTGATTGAATCATCGATATTCTTTCCCCTCATTTTCTGGAATATCGTCTGGGGAAGAGTTATATCGGTGTTTTTTATAAGATAATCCAGTATCTGGGACTTAACATCGTCTTCCCGCTCTTTCTTTTTAAAAGATTCTATATCTTCCCTCACAGCTTCCCTGAACTTCCGGACATTTTCAAAAGCTCCCATTTTCTTAATAAAACTGTCATCCAGGGTCGGAATATTTTTGGATTTTATGGAAATCAATTTCACTTTTATGCCGGCCTGCGCTCCCGCAAATTCTTTCTTAAAATAATCTTCGGGAAGTTTGATTTCTATCTCTTTTTCTTCTCCGGGTTTCATTTCTTTAACCTTTTCATACATGCCGGGCAGAAGGCTTTTTTCATCAAGGGTCAACCATGTATTATCTCTTTTATCTATAACCTTTGAACCTACACTGACCGCATAATTTATTACAATAATGTCTTTTTTCCCGGCCCCTCTGTCCGCAATGTCCGAAAATGTCGCGTTTTTCTCAAGAATCTCATTTATGGCGCGGTCAACATCTGCTTCGGTAATGATGTAGTTTCTCCTGTTTATTTTCAGTCCCGACAACTCCGGCAGTTTGAATTCAGGCATAACATCGAATTCAGCGGTAAAGGCCAATTCTTTTCCTCTGTCATAACTGACGTTCGAAATGACAGGTTCGCTTATGGGTTTTGCATTCAGCTTATCCAGCGATTCAGAATAAGCATCGGCAAGCATTCTTCTCATTGTTTCGTCTTTTATAGCCGGGCCGTAAACTTTATCAATTATGTTTTCCGGAACTTTTCCCGGCCTGAAACCGGAAACTTTCGCGGTTTTTGAAATTTCTTTTTTTATTTCCTCATATTTAACGGCCATTTTCTCCGCAGGCACCTTTACATGGGCCACTCTGCGGCAGCCTTCATTCTTATCAAGTTTCACCTGAACGCTATTTTCCATCGAATTCCCCTTTTTATAGTAGTAGAAGTATTTTGAGAAGATATATCGTAACTCAGCTAACTTATTTTGTCAAATCTAATCAGAGATTTGCCGGCACTTGTTTTGTGAAAGCCGCTTAAAAAACATCAAAAACAGGTGCGTTTCTCAAAAAACCGGGACTTTTCTGAAAAAAAGCCCCGAATTCTTCGGGGCTGAAATATCTGGAGCGAGCGACCGGGTTCGAACCGGCGACATCCACGTTGGCAACGTGGTGCTCTACCAACTGAGCTACGCTCGCGTAAATAAGCCGTTATTTAAACGTTTTTTATCCGGTTTGTCAACAGGAAAAAGACATTCAGGTTAAGGAAAACTTAAAAAAATAAAAATTTCAAAAACTTTCTCAGCCTCAACCTTAACCTAAACCTTAATTCACTTTAATTACTGAAGGTTGACGCAAAGATTACGCAAAAGAACCATTATAAATTTGTCATACTCTATCCCCTGAATCAAAAATGAGGAGTTTTGCGGAATGCCAAGGAAAACGAAGAATTGCGCGGAGGCGTAATCATTGTACGCCGCACAAGCAATTACTGAAGGTTGACGCAGAGATTACGCAAAAGAACCATTTTTGAAAACTTAGAAGGCAAAACTGACTATAATAGCATCCAGTTTCTTTTCCAGGACATTATATGAATAATAAGTATTGCCCAGACGGTAATTGTGTTCCGTCATCGAAGCCGCCAATTCCGGGTTATCCAGAATTTCTTTTGTTTTCCTAACGGTGGTGTCGGAAACAAAATCGTCTATTTCTATGGTCTTAAACCCTTTCGGTTTAATGTCAATAGCATAAATCGAATACTGGTTTACAACTATGGGCTTCTTGAAATATATCGCTTCCAGAAACGCGTTCCCGAAACCTTCAAACGTTGACGGGTATGTGACAAGGTCAACATGGGGATAAACATCTTCTATCCTGTATATTTTCCTGCCATCTTCGGTGACACCGCGTTCGTCGGATATTATTTTTGAAACAAATTTTGTCCTCACGTTCAGCATTTTCGAATATTGCGCCACTCTTTTTTCGTACATGGGCCCTTCGTCGCCCGACGCGTGGGATATTACAAGTTTTGCCTTCCTGTCCAGCTTGCTGACAAGCTCGATAGCGTGCTCGATGCCTTTGCGCTGGATAACTCTTGTCGGCTGAAGGATAAGGGTTTCCCCGTCCTGCACGCCAAGTGCTTTCCTCACCTCATTGCGGTCCGATTCTATTTTCGGCGGATTCGCAAAGTCCATCACATTCGGGATTACAACGCTTGAAACACCTGTCCTGAAACTTATCTGGTTGTCCGCCGTTGAATTTATCGTAACGTGTTTTATCGAAGGCAAATGCGGCGGAAATGCCATATTAAGATAATCCCAGACGCAATTGACCAGAAACCGTTTTCTTTCCCAGAAAAAATCATGGTGATGAGCTATTGCCGGCATACCGGTTTCCGATATGAATTCGGTAATTGCCAGTCCCAGCGGGATATTAACGGGTATCGCGAGCGCGTTCTCGAGAACCAGGATATCTATATCGTATTTTTTGACGAATTTATAGATTTTCGATTTTAAATGATCCTTCAATTTGAGGATTTTATCCGTAACGGAAGGTTTCCTTTTCGTTTTTCCGAAACACTCGGAAGTCAGTTTCTGGATATCGGGATGCATAAAGTGGGCCTCTTCAACGAGCATGCTTTTCTCTTCGGGCCTGTCAAGTTCACCCGCAAAATAAAAACAGTTGAAACATTTTTTTCCCAGCACCTCCGCCCATTTCTCAGTTTCGAGGGAAACTCCGTCGGTTCCCGCAAACCTTGTTGAAATAAAGCCTATATTCTTCCAAATGTTACATAAAGGTTCCATAGCGCCCTCTTTGTCTTTTAATCTATTTATACCAGAATACAGCAATAAATGAAAAAAATATTTTTTTGAACCTTGTTTTTATTAAATGGCAAATATATAATACAAAAACTCAAACGCGGGCGTGGTGGAACTGGCAGACACGCTAGACTTAGGATC
>DJVC01000106.1 GCA_002440765.1 bacterium UBP3_UBA6266
TGTGGTCGTCGCATGCATTTCCATACTAATTTCCGATTTCTTTTTATCTATTATTCTGTTCTGATGATAAAGGAGATGGTGGTGTGATTAAAATAGTTGACGTCCATAAAAATTTTGCCGGGCAGGAAGTTCTGAAAGGAATAAACCTGGATGTTAAAAAGGGCGAAACGATTGTGATAATAGGGCGCAGCGGATGCGGTAAAAGCGTTTTGCTTAAACATCTCATAGGTATTTTAAAACCTGACAGCGGAGATCTTTTCTTTAACGAGGTCAATATATCGCGTTTAAGAGAACCGGAGCTTGTCGGGCACAGAAAAAGATTCGGGATGTTGTTCCAGGCCGCCGCTCTTTTTGATTCGATGACAGTTAAGGAAAATGTCGCTTTCGGTCTGCGTGAACATATGGAGATGTCCGAAGAACAGATAAACAGGCTTGTTAAAGAAAAGTTAGCGTTGGTGGGGCTTTATGGTATAGAGGAGAAAAAGCCGGCGGAACTCAGCGGCGGTATGAGAAAAAGAGTCGGGCTTGCCCGGGCTTTTGCGATGGATCCTGAAATTATTTTATATGACGAACCCACCACCGGACTTGACCCTATAACTTCGGATGTTATCAATGATTTAATAGTAAAATTAAAACACGAATTTAATGTTACATCATTTGCGGTAACTCATGACATGAAGAGCGCCTATAAAATAGCCGACAGGATTGCCATGCTTTATGAGGGGCACATTATAGAGAGCGGGACACCGGGGGAAATACAAAATACTTCAAATCCCGTTGTCAGGCAGTTTATATCCGGGAGCTCACAGGGACCTATTACCGAGAAAGATCTGTAAATTATGGATAGATAATCAATTATTAGTAAACGGAGATGAGATAATGCAAGATAACAAATTAGAATTCAAAGTGGGATTATTTGTTCTTATTGGTTTATTGGTATTGGCTTTTATGATATTGAAATTGGGCAATAAAGAATTTAAAGAGACTTACAGGGTTATAGGTGTTTTTGATTTTACCGGTGGGGTTATTAAAGGGGCTCCGGTGAGATGCTCAGGTGTTGAGATGGGAAAAGTCGTAGACCTGGTTTTAAAAACCGAGAACCTGACAGAGGGGGAAACTTCCCATGTTGAGGTGGTTATGGAAGTTGCGCAGGGGGTTATTCTGAGAGAAGATGCCAGGGTGTCCATACAGTCTTACGGCATACTTGGCGAAAAACACATCGAATTTACCCCCGTAAGCCAGACGGCAAGAATATTAAAACCGAATGATAAAATTACGGGCATAAACCCGGTTATGTTTGATGATCTGGCTAAAGAGGGACAGAAAATATTCAAGTCGATTAACAATGCCGCGAACGGAATCGAGAAGCTTCTTACCGATCAAAATGTTAAAAACCTTTCAGATACGTTCTCGAACACAAAAAATCTCACCGCGGAAATGAGGCAATTTGTCTGCAAATTGGATTCTCTCTTGGAAAACAATGAAGAAAATATCACGAAAATGATAGAGGGGCTCAGGGCTGACGCCGAAAAACTGGAAAATAGTATTGATAACCTGAATGACATTCTTGTTTCTATAAAAGAGGGAAACGGTACGGCGGGCAAACTTGTAGTGGATGCTGAATTATATAATGAGCTTACGGCACTGATAAAAGATTTGAGAGAACACGGTTTGTTCTATAAGGCGGGAAAATCCGATAAATCAAGACGGACAAAATCCTCTTCTAACAAGGATGATTATCCCGGTACAAGTGAACTCAGTGAAGGTATAAATAGGGGATTTATCAGATAATGGTGAAAAGTGCTTCCGGATACATATGCCAGGTTTGCGGCTTTTCGAGTTTTAACTGGTTTGGAAGGTGTCCTCAATGTCAGGAATGGGGTGCTCTTGTAGAAGAAGAGATTTCGTTTTCCGAGGCTGCCATGGAAAAAACCAGGGATATTATTCCGCAAAGCCTTAAGGGAGGAGAAACGGAAGAATATAAGCGTATTACCACGGGAATCCGTGAGCTTGACAGGACACTGGGAGGAGGAGCAGTAAAAGGGTCGGTTGTGCTTTTGGGAGGGGATCCCGGTATAGGAAAATCTACGCTGCTTCTGCAGACAGCCGGATTGGCTTCGCAAAAAAATGTGAAATGTCTTTATATTTGCGGAGAAGAATCAATTGCCCAAACCCGTTTGAGAGCGGAAAGAATAAACGCCTTATCTGACAGGGTGGAGCTTATTTCAGAGACGTCACTTGAGCCGATTATAAAATGCATAACAAAGCATAGACCTCAATTGGTTGTCGTGGATTCCATACAGGTTCTTTACAGCAATGCATTGACATCCGCTCCAGGTACCGTGGGTCAGGTAAGATACTGTTCCAGCCAGCTGGTAAGGCTTGCGAAAGTAAATAATATAGTTTTTTTTATTGTCGGACATATAACAAAAAGCGGCATGATAGCAGGCCCTAAAGTTGTAGAACATTTGGTTGATACGGTATTGTATTTTGAAGGTGGAAGGCAGCACGCCTACAGGATTGTGAGAGCTGTTAAAAACAGGTTCGGTTCAACAGATGAAATCGCGATTTTTAATATGACCGAAAAAGGTTTGCTTGAAATCGAAAATCCGTCGGAGTTATTCATATCGGAAAGAAGATCGGATATCTCAGGATCTGTTGTTGTGTCATGTATGGAAGGTTCCAGGCCTATTTTGATAGAAATTCAGGCTCTGGTCAGCCCTTCATACGGTGTCCCTAAAAGAAGAGCCACGGGTTTTGATGTAAACAGGTTAATGCTTCTGATAGCCGTGCTTGAAAAAAGATGCGGCTTTTTGTTCAACTCGCAGGATGTTTTTATAAACATTGCCGGCGGGGTAAAAATTAATGAAACAGCCGCTGATCTGGCAGTTTGCCTTGCGCTGGTTTCAGCTTTAAAAGATATTCCGATCAGACAGGAGAGTATTTTTATCGGTGAAGTGGGACTTGGAGGCGAAGTCCGAAGCGTAACAAATCCGAAAAGGAGATTGAGCGAATCTGTCAGGCTTGGGTTCACAACCGCGTTTGTTCCGGCCGGCAACAGCAACGATGTTTCGATAAAAGGCATTGAGACGGTAAAAGTTAAGTCTATTCAGGATGTAATTGACAAGTTGTTTTAGAAACGGAGGGGTAAATATATGACGTTCAGGCATTTTATTCTTATATTCTTTCCAATAATAATCCTTATTATATGCCCACCGGTTTCGGCAGATGTAATCAGGGTTGAGGGCGGAGCGATTTTAAAAGGGGATATATCATATGCAGACAATGAAATGATCGAAATTAAAATGCCGTCAGGGGTTGTCGCTATAAAAAAAGATAAAATCATTTCGATTAAGCCCGCGGCGCTTGAAGAAATCGAAAATCTTCTGACGGATGCCGAGGTTGAAACCCGGCCTGAAGTCACACTGGAAATGTGCGGAGAAGCGAGTAAAAAACTGGATGATTTTAAAAGGACTTATCCTGTTTATACTTCCGATATTACCAGATGGGCTGAGAAATTAACTTTGAAAGGAAGGTCGATAATCGCGCAGATAAAAGAAAGAGTTAAAAGCGAAAACCTTGTTTTATATGAGGGAAAGTATATAAGCAAAGACCTTAGAGATTTAATTGTCGGAGAAGAACAGGAAAGAGAACAGAAAAAGGAAAGAAGAAAATCGGCGGTAGGTTATTTTGATGAAGCCAATACCCTTGTGTCTCAGAAGAAATATGATCAGGCTATCGAAAAATACAGGAAAGCGGTTGAAGAAATGCCGGATGCGATAGGGCCTCATTATAACCTGGCAAAAATATATGACGTTAAGCAGGACTACAGGAACGCTATTAAAGAATATGAGAAGGTTGTGGAGATAGAACCGACTATTCTTGACGCTTATGTGGCAATGGGTGAAATATACAGGAAAATGAATTATGTGGGCCGGGGTATAGAGGTTCTGAAGAAAGCCGTTGAAATTAATCCTAATCTTATTGAATCAAGATATAATCTTGCCATGTTTTATTTTAATATCAAGGACTATAATAATGCGATTCTGCAGTGCCATGAAATTGTTGAGAATGACCCTGATTTTACTCCGGCGAGCATCTTACTGGGCACGATATATTTCAATAAGAAGGTGTACGATAAGGCAGCGGAAGCTTACGAAATGGTTCTTCAGAAAAATCCGGATTCCGAGGAAGTCCATCATCTGCTCGGAACCCTTTACAGGGCACAGAAAAAATACTCCGCGGCCATTAAAGAATATAAGAGAGTCCTTGATCTTAATCCCGACAATAATGAAGCGAAAGATTCCATAGAGGAAATCAAGGTTCTTGAAAAAATTACAAATATTGCAGAGGATTGATTATATGACATTATGGATTATAAGAATCTGTTTTTGTGTTTTTTGCGCGGTAATCGGATGGGATTTTGTTCCGAGTATATACGATGTTGCTTCCGTTACCGGCGCGGCGGTCGGTTTTAGCGTAGGTGTTATTGTTATCGGCATTGAATTGGGACTGAAACGTTTTTCTTTCAGAGGCGTTACTTCCGCCCTGATAGGATTTGTTTTGGGAGCGGTAGTCGCGGATCTTATAATTAAGATTCTGTTTATTCCTTTTACCCCCCTGGAGGCTTATCAGAAAATTATCATAACAGCGATATTCTGTTACATAGGGATGATGTTTGTTTACGGCGGAAGAGATGAATTACATATGATAGTTCCCTATGTGCGTTTTACAAGACAGTATAAGACAAGGCGGTTTGTTATTGTGGATACAAGTGTAATTATAGACGGGAGGGTGATAGATATTATTGAATCGGGGTTTATCGATGATGTTCTTGTTATCCCCCGTTTTGTCCTTCGGGAACTGCAGTTGATAGCGGATTCTTCGGATGATTTGAAACGGCAGAGGGGCAGAAGAGGACTTGAGATGCTTAAAAAAATTCAGGATAATCCCAAGGTCGAAACCAAGATAGATGATTCCGATTTTTCCGATATACAGGAAGTTGACCACAAGTTAATACGCCTTGCAAAGATCATGGATGCGAAAATACTGACAAACGATTATAATCTGAATAAAATTGCCGAGATAGAAAAAGTGAGTGTATTGAATATAAATGACCTGGCTAATTCGCTGAAGACTGTGGTTTTTCCCGGAGAAACACTTAAAGTCCATATAGTCAGAGAAGGTAAAGAAAAAAACCAGGGCATAGGTTATCTTGAAGACGGAACCATGGTTGTTGTGAGTGACGGCAGAAAATTGATAGGGAAACGGATTGAAGCTGAAGTCACAAGTATTCTCCAGACGACGGCGGGCAAGATGATATTTTCAGAATCAAAAAAATCCAGACAGAATCATCAACAGTGGGAAAACCCGAGATTATGAACACTGCAATTATCGCGGGAGGAGGAACAGGCAAACGATTCGGAGGAAGTGAATGCAAACAGTTTGTTAAAATAAACGGAAAGCCTCTGATATATTATTCCATCTATCCGTTTCAGGCGAGCCCTTTCTTCGATGAAATTATAGTTGTTTTGCCCCCCGGGCATACAGCTGCTTTTAAAGAGGAGGTATCGGATAGATTCCGTTTTGATAAAGTTGTTAAAGTTATCCCGGGAGGAAAAGAGAGGCAGGATTCTGTATTTAACGGGTTAAACAGCGCTTCCGGCAAGACCGAGCTCGTGGCGGTCCATGATGCGGCGAGGCCTTTTGCGACAGGCGCTTTGATTAAAAGACTTGTTGAATCTATCAATGGGCATGACGGGGTAATCCCCGGTGTCAAGATTTTGCAGACAGTCAAACAGATTGACGACAGGGCGTATGTCAGAAAGACACTGAACAGGGATTTTATTGTTGAAATACAGACTCCCCAGGTGTTTAAATATCGGGTTTTGAAAAAAGCTTATGAACATATTATTAAAAACAAGATCAAGGTTACCGATGATTCAGCTGCGGTTGAACTGGCAAAAGGTAAAATTAAAATAACAGAAGGGGATTACGCGAACAGAAAAATAACTTATAAAGAAGACTTGATTTGGATGGAAATTGCGATAAACAGGAGATTGTAACTCTTATGATAAAAGTCGGTATCGGCCATGATGTTCATGCTTTTTCACGCGACAGAAAACTGGTGATTGGCGGTGTTGATATCCCGTTTGAGATGGGTTTATCGGGACACTCCGATGCCGATGTCCTTACACATGCGATCTGCGATGCCTTGCTGGGAGCTTTGGGGGAAGGCGATATCGGTTTGAAGTTTCCTGATAACGACCCGAAATACAAAAACATCCGCAGTCTGGAATTACTGAAGAACGTATGCGGAGAAGTGGACAGGAGGAACTATAGAATTCACAATGTTGATTCCATAGTAGTCGCCCAGGCTCCGAAAATCCAGCCGTTTGTCCCCGGCATGAAAAAAACTCTGGCCGACTGTCTTGGAATAGGCGAGAATTTTATCAATATCAAGGCGACGACCACAGAAGGGTTGGGGTTTGCCGGCAGAAAAGAAGGCATATCCGCATTTGCCGTCGTGCNNAAGACGATTAAAGAGAGAGACCCCGCCGCAAGAAATGTATTTGAGATAGTTCTTACTTACTCCGGTTTTCATGCTGTTGTTTTTTACAGGTTTGCGCATTTCTTATATAAACTGAAGATTCCCATTATTCCGAGATTTATATCCCAGTTTGCAAAATTTATTACAGGTATTGAGATTCATCCCGGAGCGGAAATTGCCGGGGGATTCTTTATCGACCACGGAATGGGAGTTGTTATAGGAGAGACTGCGGTAATAGGCGAAAATTGCACCCTGTTTCAGGGTGTAACATTGGGCGGTACCGGAAAAGAACAGGGTAAGAGGCATCCGACATTGGGCAAAAACGTTGTAATAGGCGCCGGAGCGAAGGTTCTGGGGAATATAACCATCGGCGATGGTTCTTATGTCGGAGCAAACGCCGTTGTTTTAAAAGATGTGCCTCCGGATTCTACTGTTGTCGGTATCCCCGGCACAGTTGTTAAGGAAAAAGGAAAAAAGGTGGCAGGCATTAATCTTGATCATATACATTTACCGGAT
The DNA here is from genome assembly GCA_002440765.1 of bacterium UBP3_UBA6266. Classification (GTDB taxonomy): domain Bacteria; phylum Auribacterota; class UBA6266; order UBA6266; family UBA6266; genus UBA6266. The sequence continues at coordinate 7,067 of DJVC01000106.1, forward strand.
CCTATAGCTGAAAGATTGTCGCTGCTTCAGAAAGAGATAGATCATATTGAAAAAGAGATAAAAGATTACAATAACTCTAACATACGTAATAACAATAAATAATGAATATTTTATTATATAATACTTTAAGTAGGTCCAAAGAGGTGTTTAAGCCTATCAAAAATGCCGGGGCGGGTATTTATGCCTGTGGCCCCACTGTATATAATTTTGCGCATATAGGAAATCTCAGGACTTATATTTTTGAGGACCTGCTTAAAAGGATGTTCATATACAATAAGTATAAAGTGAAGCATGTAATGAATATTACCGATGTGGGCCATCTGACTTCAGATGGCGATGACGGAGAAGATAAAATGCTGCTTGGGGCAAAGAGAGAGGGCAAAAGTGTCTGGGATATAGCGAGATTTTATGAAAAAGCATTTTTTGAAGATACGGGAAAACTGAATATTCTCAATCCCGATATCAAATGCAGAGCGACGGAGCATATTCAGGACATGATAAATCTTATCAAAAGAATAGAGGAAAACGGATTTACATATGTTTCCGGAGGCAACCTTTATTTTAATATTGAAAAGTTTAAGGATTACGGAAAATTATCCGGATTGTCTTTGTCTGATCTTAAAGCCGGGGCGCGGATTGAAGTGGATGAGAACAAAAAAAATCCGCATGATTTTGTCTTGTGGTTCACGAAATCGAAACACGGTAACCAGGATATGCAGTGGGAAAGCCCGTGGGGAAGAGGCTTCCCGGGATGGCATATAGAGTGTTCTGCAATGAGCGTGAAATATTTGGGAGAATGTATTGATATTCATTGCGGCGGGATAGACCATATAAATGTCCATCATACAAACGAAATTGCGCAGAGTGAGGCGGCAACAGGGAAAAAATGGGTTAATTTCTGGCTGCATGGCGAATTTCTTATTATGGATAAGGGCAAGATGTCCAAGTCTGCGGGAGAATTTATAACATTGAAGACTTTGACGGATAAGGGCTTTGAGCCGCTTGATTTCAGGTATTTATGCCTTGGCGCTCATTACAGAACACAGCTGGCTTTCAGTTATGAAGCCCTTGAAGGCGCAAGGAACGGCTTGAAGAATTTAAGGCGGAAAATTATTGAACTGGACAACCTTCCTGCGCACATATCCTGCAATAAGAAAAAAGAAGATTACAGAAAAAAATTCAATTTGCTTATCAATGACGATTTAAACATTCCTCAGGCGCTTGCTTTTCTCTGGGACTTGATAAGGGATGAAACCATATCTCCTGAAGACAGATTAAAACTGGTGTACGAGTTCGATGAGGTTTTGGGGCTTGGTATCAGGGATAACTTTGCAAAAAGGACTAAAGTGCCTGAAGATGTGCATTTATTGCTGGATAAAAGAATGAAAGCAAGGGCAGATAAAAACTGGAAAGAGGCTGACCGCTTAAGAGAAGAAGTCTTTAAAAAAGGATTTAAAGTGGAAGATACTCCGGGTGGGCAGAAGATATTTGAATTATGAAAAAAGCGGGAAAATTTATTACCCTCGAAGGTCCTGAAGGAAGCGGAAAATCGACTCATCTGGATTTTCTGTGTGATTATTTATCTGAAAAGGGATTCAATATCCTTTCTGTCAGGGACCCCGGCGGCACACAAGTCGGTGAAGAAATAAGAAAAATCCTGTTAAATCCCGGATTGAAGGGGATGTCGGATATGACGGAGCTTCTGTTATTTGAGGCAAGCCGCGCCCAGCTGGTTTCGAAAAAGATTAAGCCGTTCCTCGAAGCGGGCCCGGATAACATTGTTATAAGTTCAAGATTTGCCGATGCTACTATGGTATATCAGGGGTTTGTCAGATTCAGGGAGTCGAAGAATATAAAACATATAGAAGAATTGAATAATATGGTCATGGATGGGATAATTCCCGATTTAACGATTCTTCTGGACATAGATCCCGTTGAGGGCATTAGAAGGGCAAGAGGCGTAAATAAAGAAACCCCGGCGGGAGAACTTGACAGAATTGAATCGGAAGATATTGAATTCCATGAAAATGTCAGGGAAGGGTATTTGAAGTTATTAAAGAAAAATCCGGAAAGAATAAAGTTGGTTGATGCTTCCGAACCTGTAAACACCGTAAGAAGACAGATATTTAATCTTATTGAACAACTATTGGGATCCGTTAAAAAATATGTTCGCTGATAATATTGTCGGTCATAGACGCCAATGCATGATATTATCCGACGCTGTCGATAAAGAAAGGATGGCAAGCGCTTATCTTTTTTCGGGAGCGGACGGATTAGGAAAAAAATTTATAGCCATCCAGCTGGCCAAGACCCTGAACTGCCTATCCGCGCACAACGGCAGTCCGTGCGGGAAATGTGAGTCGTGCAGGAAAATCAACTCGGGCAGCCATCCTGATATGCTTGTTATTTCTCCGAAAGGGAAGGAAAGGATAATAAATGTCGCCATGATAAGCGACATGCTGCAGAGAGTCAGCAGGAAGTCCTATGAGGGGCGGTATAAAATTATAATATTCGATGATGCGCATAGGATGAGAGAAAGTGCATCCAGTAAATTATTAAAGACGTTGGAAGAGCCTCCTCCCAGGACAATCATGATTCTTGTGACGTCGAGGCCCGATAAACTGCTGCCCACGATAGTATCCAGGTGCCAGACAATAAATTTTTATTTATTGCAGGATAAAGAGATTGAGGATTTTCTGGTCAGGGTAAAAAAAGTTCCGTTTGAGGAGGCGAGGGTTATAGCTTCTTTTGCCGGAGGGAGAGTTTCCGAATCGCTTAAATTGCTGTCGGATGAAACAGTCCGGAGGAGAAATGCGTATCTGAATTATCTCCAATCCGCAATAAAAGGGGATTTAGCCGGATTATTCAATATAGTTGACGGCATTGACAGGGAGTTCCGTGAATTGCTCGACACAAACACAGAAGATATAAAGAAAGCAAAAGAAGCAGATGGTTATGAAGACATAAAAGAGATAAAAGAACTTATTGAGGCGGAGGCTTTTTCATCCGTCCAATATGAGAAAGAGGAAATGCTTCTGATATGGCAGATATGGTTCAGGGATATGTTGTTGATTAAGGAATGCGGAACCGCTGTTAATATTATGAATAAGGACGCAAGAGATGTGTTGCTGCGTTTTTCCGGCGAACATGAATTCGACGAGATATTAAACTGTATTAAGGCTGTTGAACATGCCAGAGATATGATAAGATTTAATATTAATTTTCAGTTGGTAATGGAAGAGCTTTTTCTTAACGTTGTTAAAAATATAGGCAGAAAAGGAGCATTGACATAAATGTATAAGGTTGTTCAGGTGAGATTACGGGAGTGCGGCAAGCCTTATTATTTCCAGACGGGCGAGCTTGATCTGAGAGCGGGCGATTATGTGATTTTTGATTTTGAAAGAGGAAAAGAGTTCGGGCTTGTGATATCCGAACCTGAGATTATCCTTGAGGATGACGTAGCCGAACCGTTAAAAAAAATCCTGAGGAAGATCACTCCGCGTGATGAACAGCAGTTAAAATCAAATAGCAAAGAAGCAAAAAAGGCATTTGAAAAATGCCAGGAAAAGATACTTGAGCATAAGCTTGATATGAAGCTTGTCGATGTGGAATATTCTTTCGACAAAAGTAAGCTTATATTTTATTTTACAGCTGAGGGCAGGGTTGATTTCAGAGAGCTTGTCAAAGATCTTGCCTCTCTTTTCAAAACAAGGATTGAGCTCAGGCAGATAGGGGTGAGGGATGAAGCGAAGATGCTCGGTGGGATCGGGTGTTGCGGACGGACCCTTTGCTGCGCGACTTTTCTGAAAGATTTCGATACAATTAACATTAAAATGGCGAAAGAACAGAGACTACCGTTGAATCCGAGTAAAATATCGGGTCTGTGCGGGAGACTGCTTTGCTGTTTAAAGTACGAAAATGAAGTTTATAAAGAACTGTCGAGCGGTATTCCGAAAGAGGGTTCCCTTGTGTCGACAAAAGTCGGAACTGGCAAGGTAATAGATATTAATATACTGAAACAGATGGTATTCGTCGAATTTGAGGATAAGAGACAGGTGTGGTTTTCCACTAAAGATGTTAAAATCGTAAAAGAGGAATAAGGGAGATAAAGCTTGGGCAAATTCTATCTTACAACGGCGATTGATTATGTAAACGCTCCTCCCCATCTCGGTCACGCGTATGAAAAGGTTTGCGCGGATGTTATAAACAGGTATCAGAAAATGAAGGGCAATGATACTTTTTTCTGTACGGGCGTAGATGAACACAGCCTTAATGTTTACCGGCAGGCTAAAGCAAAAAACATATCCCCCAAACAGTATTGCGATGGTATGGTTCCCGCTTTTAAGCAGGCATGGGAAAGCCTTAATATTAAATATGACCGTTTTATACGCACAACGGATAATGACCATATACTGTCGGTTAAAAAACTTCTACAGAAGATATATGATAGCGGTGATATCTATAAGGATAAATATCAGGGATGGTATTGTGTGTCATGCGAAGCCTATCTTCAGGAATCGGATTTGGTAGAAGGGAAATGCCCAGTTCATAACAGAAAAGCCGAGTGGCTTGAAGAAGATAACTACTTTTTCCGATTATCAAGATATTCCGAAAAAATCCTTGAACACATCAATGAACACGCGGATTTCGTGACTCCCGAAATAAGAAAAAACGAGATTGTGAATATAATTAAATCGGGATTGCAGGATATAAGTATATCAAGAGCTTCGGAAGGATGGGGAATTGAGCTGCCTTTTGATCCGGGTCAAACCATATATGTTTGGATAGACGCCTTGACAAATTATATATCCGCCGCCGGTTTTTCAGCCGATGATTTGAAATTCGGGAAATTATGGCCGGCAGATCTGCATATCATAGGAAAAGACATAACAAGGTTTCATTGCATTATTTGGCCCGCGATGCTTTTGTCCGCGGGCATAAAACTGCCTTTGCGGGTTTATGCCCATGGTTTTATGACGCTTGAGGGCAAAAAGATGAGTAAAACAGATAATAATTTTGTCGATCCGAAAAATATTGTGGAAACCGCTGGTTCCGACGCCGCCAGGTATTTTATCATAAGAGAGATGCCTTATGCCGATGATATGGATTTCACCTGGGATAGATTCTGGTTAAGGTATAATACACATTTGGCAAACGATCTCGGTAATCTATCCAGCAGGATATTGTCAATGGCGGAAAAATACTGCAAAAATCTTATTCCTGCGTTTGGAAAAGAGCAGGATAAGGATAACGGGTTTCAAAAGACAGCTTTTGAGAGGACAGATAATTATCAAAGGCTTATGGATGACTGCCAGTTGTCTTCCGCGCTTGCGAGCGCATGGGAATTGGTTACCTTTGCGAATAAATATATTGAGGTTAACCAGCCTTGGAAATTATATAAAACAGGACAGCAGGAGAAGCTGGACAGCGTGTTGAGAAATCTCCTTGAAGGGTTAAAAGTCATATCGGTCCTGTTATATCCGTTTATTCCTGTCGCTTCTGAAAAAATACTGAGAAGTATCGGCGTCGAAAAAGATATGGAAGCGGGCTCTTTCCCGGAAACTAAGATATGGGGATCTCTTCCCGAGGGAAGTAAAATCCACAAATCGGGCATATTATTTCCCAGAAAAGAAAAAGATTAATTATGATTTTTTATTTTAATATTATTAAATCGGAGGTTTTTTAAAATGAGAATGAATATGATTAAAGTCTCTTTAATGTTTGTTTTCATATGTATCGTCACCTGTTCCGGCGGAGATGAGGTGACACTTAAGACAGGCGAGAAGATAGAGGGCGTAATCCTGTTCGAATCTTCCAGGGATATTACTTTGGACACAATTCTCGGTGAAATTACCCTGGATAACGAAAGAATCGAAAAAATAAACAGGTATTCTCAAAAGCAAAACAACCTTTTAAGAAGGATATGGGAGTTAAAAACAAAGGAATCGGCGGAAAAAGAAGGCGGAATAGCTGCGCAAAAACAGCTTAGCCCCGAAGAAATGCAGTTATTTGAGGAAACGCAGAAATCCAGGGGCCTGATCAAATATAAGGATGAATGGTATACAAAGGATGGGTTAGAGCGGTTATTAACCGACAAAAAAAGAGAAATAGAGGGAAAGGAAATCGCAAAGGAACAGGAAAAAAAGTTTGAGAAAATATGCGCGACAGAAAAAGAACGGAAGAAAATGCAAAAAGATGCCGAAAAAGAATCCAAGGCTTTAAAATATGTCAAAAGAAAACAATGGGATCAGGAGAGAATTACCGAAAACTTTAAGATATACTACAAGAAATACAGGATGAAAGACAACAGGATGGCGGCGCAGATATCCGGCAATCCCGATAATATCTACACTAAACTCTTAAAAGATATGGGGATTGACTGTTATGTCAACTGGCAGGTTAAGTGTGATGTTTTCCTTCTGGACAATGAATCAAGCTGGAGCCAGATCAAGACTATTGTCGGACCTTCTGACAGCACCTCGTTCGGTTTCAGCATTGCCGAAGAAAGAGAAATTTATATAGATCCGTGGGGAGATACGGGCCTCTCGGGTCTGCAGCAGACTTCGGATATACCTTTAATATTCGGCGCAGATATTCTGTTCAACTATTTTTTGGCGGAGCTTTTGTGGAAGGAATTCCTGCAGGACAGGGATGTGCCACTCTGGTTGATTGCGGGGACAGCTTCATATTATTCGGGAACAGGTATGTATAATTCCGAAAAAATGGAAAAGGATATAAAGTCAAAAAAATACCTGTCGTTCAGCCGTTTGATAAAAACGAAAAAATATCCGAAGAACGAAAAGGATTTTGAAAGGTTTGTTTATGAATCTGAAGTGCTGGCGCGTATTTTGGTGAATGCTTATGATGAAAACGGAAACCTTGTTTTTTGCCAGTTTGCCCGTATGATTGCGCGAGGTAAATCATTTAAGGATGCTTTCGAAGAAATATATAAGGATAAATTTGAGTCACTGGATGATCTGTCGACAAAATGGTTTCAGTCTCTAAAGGGTAAATAGAGCTTGGCCAATAAATATTTTGATTCTCATGCGCATCTGGCTTCATTCGGCCCGCGGGAAAATATTCTACGGGTGCTTAATTCTTCTTTTGAACAGGGTGTGGTTAAAATATTGAACATTTGTTCCGACAAAGAAGAACTTGAAAGAACAATGAAGCTTGAAATACATAATATTGATTCGAGAATAAAAATATATAATTCTTTCGGCCTTCACCCATACAGCGCTATGCAGATTGATGAGTTTTCCGTTAAAAGCATGGATAGGATATTCAAGGATAAAAGTTTCATTTGTGTGGGTGAGGTTGGACTGGATTATTACAGGAGCATTACGCCTGCGGAAAAACAGGTTGAGGTGTTTTCTTTTTTCCTGGAGTATGCTTTATCCAGGAATCTCTCGGTTTGTGTTCATTGCAGGGATGCTTATAGTGATGTTATCAAGATTATCGGCCGAAGGTGCCGTAATGGGTCTAATATCATTATACATTGCTTCTCGGGCAGCAGAAGTGAGGCAATGCAACTTGAAGATTTAGGCTGCAGGATTTCTTTTTGCGGAAATATTACATATCCCGGGTCGGGAAAAATAAGAGAAGCGGTATTGTCGCTTGATATATCAACTATATTGGCAGAAACCGATTCCCCGTATCTGGCGCCGCAAAATAAAAGAGGAGAGAAAAATTATCCCGGGAATGTGGCGTATATTTGCGATTACATTGCAGATTTAAGAAAAGAAGACAGGAAAGGTTTTTCGCATAAGATTTACAGAAATACCGAGTGCGCGCTGAATCTTGGATAGAAAACGGAGGGTTTTATGTTTGCCGCTGGAATAGATATTGGTGGTACTTATACTAAAGTGGCGATTATATCTAAAAAAGGCAGAATTGTATCGCGGTCTTTCTTTGAAACTAAAAAATTCGGCAGATTTGATTTATGGGTGGACAAGTCACTGTCTGTCATAAACGCTTTGCTTGAAGCCAGAAATATAAAGAGAGACGAATTTGCGGGCATAGGAATAGGTGCGCCGGGGCATATTGATTCGGTTCAGGGCGTAATTCATGCGCTTGTCAATATAAAAGGCTGGAATAATGTAAACCTGCTGGATGAATTCAAAATAAGAATTAATGCCCCTGTTTTTGTGGATAATGATGCGAATATGATGGCGTTGGGCGAATATGCTTACGGCGCTGCCAGGGGCACAAGAAATGCCGTGTGTATTACATTGGGCACGGGTGTGGGAAGCGGCTTAATATTGGAGGGGAAATTGTACAGGGGTAGTTTTATGGCGGGGGGAGAACTGGGTCATATGCCTATAAATGTAAATGGCCCGGCTTGCGCCTGCGGGGGAAAAGCATGTGTAGAAGCGTATGTCGGAAACAAGTATATTGTCAGGAGATTAATCCGGCTTTTTCATCAATATCCCGGTTCAGTGCTTGAGAAAAAGTTTAGGGACAGATTTGGAGAAATAACACCTAAGGATATTGCGATAGCCGCAAATAAGAAAGACAAGCTTGCCATGAGAATATGGGATGATACGGGAGAATATCTCGGTGTGTGCCTTGCGGGCGTGGTTAATCTGCTTGATCCTGAAATAATCGTAATAGGAGGCGGGGTCGCAAAGGCGGGAAAATTGATTTTTAACCCTGTAAAAAAGACCGTAACACAGCGGGTAATGCAGGTATATCGCCACAGGATAAAGATTGTTCCCGCTTTGTTAGGTAATGACGGGGGGATTATGGGCTGTGCGTGGCAGGTTTTTGCAAAAGGTAAGGCATAGTCAAAATTTTACATAATCGGTTTTTTGTTTCCTTCATAATGTTATAATCGAAATAAGGTTATTTTTATAAAAATATGAAAATTCTGGTAACAGGCGGCGCAGGTTTTATAGGGTCTTCTTTAATTGAAAAACTTTTGGAAGAAGGCAGTGAAGTAACATGTTTGGATGATTTCAATGATTATTATGACCCCCTTATTAAACGCCGCAATATCCGTGATTTCACGAAATTGAAAAAGTTCAGGCTTCTGGAAGCCGATATTTGTGATTTTGAGAATATAAAAAGGATTATTGAATCCGGACAATTTGATTATATTGTCCATTTTGCGGCAAGAGCGGGTGTCAGGCCTTCCATCAAAGATCCGAAGTTGTACCAGGAAGTCAATATAGGCGGGACTACCAATATCTGCGAAGCCTGCCGGCTTTCGGGCTGTAAAAATATAATATTTGCATCCTCTTCCTCGGTTTACGGGAACAGCGCCGAAGCGCCTTTCTCGGAAAATTCATCCGGTTTAAAACCTGAATCGCCTTATGGTTCAAGCAAGCTCTGCTGTGAAGAGATTTTAAGGGCGTATCATAAGAATTTCGGTATAAGATCGGCTTGCTTAAGATTTTTTACGGTATACGGTCCCAGACAAAGGCCCGAAATGGCCATTCATAAGTTCCTGAAAAATGTCATTGAAGATAAACCTATAGAAATATACGGGGACGGCAGTTCTTCGAGAGATTATACCTTCATCGAAGATATTCTAAGCGGGATACTGGCTGTTTTTAAGATAAATTTTGATTATAAAATAATCAACCTGGGCAATTCAAAACCGGTTAATATAACGGAACTTATCCGGATAATCGAGAAAGTTACAGGCAAAAAAGCCAGAGTTGAATTACGGCCTCCGCAAAAAGGAGATGTTGAAAGAACTTTTGCCGATATTAATCTTGCTTCGGAATTATTGAATTATAAACCAAAAGTAAACATCGAAAACGGAATTAAAATATTCTTTGACTGGCTTATTGGGCGATAAAACAATATCCACACTGCTGTGCGTTTATATTAATACTATGAAAATATTTAATTATGTCATTATTTTCTTTGTTTTGCTCTGTGCATTTCCCGGGATTCCGCCGTCCGCAGCTTATGAAAACGGGAATTACGGCGGCGTTGAATTTAAAGGGGAAGAATATTCGAGAGAAGAATTCCAGAAAATCATAGAAGAAAAAAAGAAGGAAAAGAAAAAATTAAGAAGCGGTAATGCGGGCGCGGAAAAAACCGGCGGTAATCCGGATGAAGAAATCCTGATTCTGGATGATTTCAGTGATAATTATACGCTTAATTGTCTTGGCGGGACCCTCGGGACATGGGAAAAGGATAATACCGATATAACCCAAAAGTGCAGATATAAAATAGTTGAGGAAGACAGCAACAGGGTTCTGAAGCTTGAGTATGATGTGGATTCCCCCCGTTCCGCGTATAACGGATACTGGACAAATTTAAATTCCACAAATTTACGTCCCTATAAGTATCTAATATTCAAGGTTAAGGGCGACAGCGCCTGCGGGTTCAGCAGATTATTTAAGATTGAGCTTAAAAATTCCGAAGAAGTCGGCAGCTATATAGTTTCCGGCATCACAGACAGGTGGCAGGAAATAAAGATTCCTCTGGAAGACATGAAAGGTATAACTGACTGGAATGACATGAGGGAGCTTGTGATAGTTTTTGAAGATAAAAGAGTGACGGCAAAAGAAGGAGTATTGTACTTTGATGATTTTGTCTTTTCCTCTCCCGCGGATTATTATACTCAGAGGATTGAGGAAGCTAATAAGTTTAAAGAGCTCAGAAAAAAAGAGGCATTGAATATAGCAACTCTTGATGATGATAAATTACTCGACCGGATTCAAAGGTCGACATTTGATTTTTTCTGGAATGAATCCGATCCTGAAACAGGCTTGATAAAAGACAGGAGCGCTAAGTTTTCGCCTTCCAGCGTAGCTTCGGTCGGTTTCGGGTTATCGGTTTTTTGTGTTGCGGAGCAGAGGGGATGGGTAAGCAGGGAAGACGTTTATAACCGCATTTTAAAAATTCTGAAAACTTTTAAGTATAAAGTCCAGAATGAGAAAGGTTTTTATTATCATTTTGTCGATATGAAAACAGGAAGAAGGGCGGGAAAATCAGAAGCCTCTTCCATCGATACCGCGTTATTTCTCGCGGGCGCACTGCACGCCGGCGAACATTTCAAGGGGACTGAAATCGAAGAAATGGCAGAAGAGTTATACAGAAAGACTGATTGGAAGTGGATGTATAACAAAAAAACAGGTTTGTTGCGGATGGGCTGGCTTCCCGAAACCGGTTTTTTGACCGCTGAATGGGGTATGGCTGCGGAAGAAATGATTATGTATATACTCGCGATAGGTTCTCCGACTTATCCGGTAAGCCCTGACGCATGGCATAACTGGAAACGGCCCGTGAGAAGCAGAGGTTCCGAAACATATATATATTGTCCGGGAGAACCTGTGTTTGTTTACCTTTTTTCACATGCCTGGATTGATTTCAGAGACAGGAAGGATGAGTATGCGAATTATTGGGAAAACAGCGGGAATGCTGTAAAGTCAAACTGGCAATTCTGCCTGGATAGCTCGGAAAAATACCCGTGGTATGGAAAGTTGTGGGGATTAACGGCTTCGGACGGCCCCGGAGGTTATAGAGCATACGGGGCGGATTTCGGAAATCATGATGGGACAATAGCTCCTTACGGTATTCTGTCTTCCGTTGTTTTCATGCCTGAGGAGTCATTATTATCAACAAGATATATGTTATCTGAATACGGCGAACGCATTTGGACGCAGTATGGGTTCGTGTCGGCTTTTAATCCCGGGAAAAACTGGTTTTCGAGCGATTCTATAGGAATAGACCAGGGCATACTTTTTTTAATGATTGAAAATTACAGGACGGGAAGTGTATGGAAAGCATTCATGGAGAATAAAAATATTAAAAAAAGCATGATGCTTGCCGGATTTAAAGATTCTGCCGAACCGACGGATTATGAATCCCTGGTAGTGTTAGCCAGAGGGAAAAAAGATGTGCGGCGGCTGAAAGACGCTTATGCCTCTAAACCGGAAGGAACAATTACGATAGACGGGATTCTCAATGAATGGAATGATTCGCATCCGATAGAGATAACACAGGAAGATTCTCCCGAATTCGGCAAGGCGACATCAAAAAATGATCTGAGCGCCATGGCTTATTTTATGTGGGATGATGAATATCTTTATTTTGCCGTCAGGGTAAAAGATGATATCATCATCGCCAACAGCGTTAATGAGAACATATATAAAGAAGACTGCGTTGAGCTTTATATAGATCCCGATTATGATTTGTTTGTCTGGGGGAGTAAAAAGGATTATCAAATAGGTGTCGCCCCGCGCTCTATAAAAGGCAGTTCGCAGGTTTGGTCATGGTTTCACGAGGGAAACCCCGGAGACAATGTGCGGGTTGCCGTGAGGTTCAATGAACAGTACAGGAAAGGTGAATATACGATTGAAGGGGCTGTTCGCTGGGACTATTTGCATGTTGTGCCGGAGAGAGGAAAAGTGCTTGGCATGTCTGTTGCGGTACATGATATTGACAATGACGGTTCGCCTGAAACCAAGCTGAATTGGTCATTTAACAAGTTCGATTCAGTTATGCTGGGTTCATTGGAATTAACCGATTAAACCATATGATAGGCAATTCGTTCGACAATCCATTTTCAGTGTCACAGCTTACCAGACAGGTGAAAAACAAGCTTGAAGAAAATTTTCAATGTCTGTGGATTACGGGGGAAATATCAAGCTTTAAGAAAGCTTCCTCAGGACATGTCTATTTTACACTCAAGGATGAAAACTCTCAGATCCAGTGCGTACTGTACAGGCTTTATGCGGGATTAATCCCCTTTGAGTTTGGACTCGGGTTAAAAGCGGTGGTGTTCGGTTCTATTTCGGTGTATGAAAAATCAGGGAATTATCAGTTAATTGCCGTGCAGATTGAAGAAAGAGGCGTGGGAACATTACATGCCGCTTTTGAAAAACTTAAAAAGGAATTATCTGAGAAAGGGTGGTTTGACAGAAAGCGAAGTATTCCTCTTTTTCCCGGATGCATAGGCGTTGTAACTTCTCCCACGGGAGCTGCCATAAGGGATTTCATCAGCGTTTTGAAAAGAAGGTCAAACGGTTTAAACGTTCTTATATCCCCGGTCCGGGTACAGGGAGAAACAGCTGCCGAAGAAATAAGACACGCAATTACAGCACTCAATAAAATAAAGGAGATTGAGATAATAGTCGTCTGCCGGGGCGGAGGCAGTGTCGAGGATCTTTGGCCTTTTAACGAAAGAAAAGTCGCGGAAGCCGTATTCTTTTCGGACAAACCCGTCGTTTCCGCGGTGGGACATGAAATAGATTTTACAATCTGCGATTTTGTCGCAGATCTGAGAGCTCCCACTCCTTCTGCCGCGGCGGAAATGCTTGTTCCCGACAGGATGGAAATAATCGAAAAAGTCCGCTCATACGAAATCAGACTTAACAGATGTGTTAAATCGTATATGGATATGAAAAAAGAGACACTGAAAAATATGTCGAAGAACAGGATCTTCGCAGCTCCTGCCGATTTCACATATCAATACCGGCAGAGAATAGATGATTATTATGATATAATATCCAGAACGGCTTGGCATAAAATGGAAATATCGAAGCAAAAAGCCGGAGGATATAAAAGCAGGCTTGAGACTCTGAACCCCCTGAATGTGCTGAAAAGGGGTTTCAGCCTTACAGTAAATGCCGGGACATCAAAGATTATCCGTGATGCCGAAGAGATAGGGTTAAATGAAGAGATTTTAACACGATTGTTTAAAGGCCGGATTGTTTCAAAAGTCATCCATAAGGAGTTAGGTGAAAATGAGCGGGAAAATAAAATTTGAGACTGCCTTAAAAAAAATAGAAGAAATTGTCCGGGAGTTTGAAAATGAGAAAATGACTCTGGATGAGCTTACAAAGAAATATGAAGAGGGAATGAAGCTTATATCGCTGTGTGATGATGAATTGTCGAAAGCTGAAAATAAAATAGAGATGTTGATTGACGCAAAAAAAGGCAAAAAATCCCGTGTCCGTTTTAAAGACATAAAAGAAACAAAAAATACCCGGCAGAATACATCAATCAAATCTGAAAAGAACAGACCTGCTGAAGATATGAAGGATCTATATTAATGGGTAAATTACTGGATCGGGTCAATAATCCCTCGGATTTAAAGGGTTTTTCTGTATCTGAACTTAAACTTCTCTGTTCCGAGATAAGAGAGGTCATAATTGATTCAGTTTCCAGGAACGGCGGGCACCTGGCGTCTTCGCTGGGTACCGTAGAATTAACCGTAGCGCTTCACCGTGTTTTCAATACGCCCGAGGATAAAATAGTCTGGGATGTGGGGCATCAGGCGTATGCACATAAGATTGTTACCGGAAGAAAAAACCGGTTTAATACCATTCGCAAAAAGGACGGCTTAAGCGCTTTCCCTAAACCTGATGAGAGCGTATACGATTCATTTATCGCAGGACATGCGAGTACCTCTATATCCGTCGCGGCCGGAATGGCATCGGCCAGGAATAAAAACGGGGACAATTACAATGTTATAGCGGTTATCGGTGATGGGTCTCTTACGGGCGGAGTGGCTTTTGAAGCCATGAATAACGTCGGAGCCATGGGAACAAAATTAATGGTTATCCTGAACGGGAATGAAATGGCTATCTCCCCGAGCGTAGGGGCGTTATCAAAGTATCTCAATAAGATCATAAGTTCTCCTTTTTATAATAACCTGAAGAATGACGTTGAATCCATTGTCGACAAAATCCCTGCCGTCGGCAAAAATCTTATAAAAACAGCTCACAGAGTTGAAGAAGCGATAAAAAGCCTTATAGTGCCGGGGGCTTTTTTTGAAGAGCTGGGGTTC
>DJVC01000026.1 GCA_002440765.1 bacterium UBP3_UBA6266
TGCTGGCTGGAACCATGGTGTTTTCAGAAGGCGGATCCGATATCAGGGTCAAGGGAAAAAACATATATGTCGACGGTAAAAAGTTTTATATAAAGGCGGTCGCCTATGGGTATGCTTATCCCGGGATGAATCCGGACGGGACAGATGCCCATGCGGATATTGCCCTCTTTGAAAAAGATTTTCAGATGATAAAAGAAGCCGGTATAAATACCATAAGGACTTACAAACCCCTTCCGCCGAAAGTCCTTGATCTTGCAGAGAAATACGGATTGTTTGTGATAGAAGGGGTTTGCCACCCTTATAATGCCACTGATTTTTCTTCCGATTCCGAGCTCGATACCCTTGTGAATACAGCCGCGGCTTTTATTGAAAGGGATAAAAGCAGGAAATGTATTTTGATGTGGTCATTGTGGAATGATGCGCCCTGGGGGTGGAGCGGAAAAGATTCGGCTTTTAAAAATCATTCGTTTAAAACGGTTGATGATTTTTTATGCCGCCTTATAAGAAGGGTTAAAGAAGTGGATGATACCCATCCCGTGACAGCCGCGAACACTTTTGCCGAGGGGGCCCAGGATCTCGGGGCTGAAAGCCTGGATGTTCTGGGTATGAACTGTTATTTGGGGCTGGTGACTCACGGGAAAGAATTTTTAAAACAGGATGCGCTGGAGAAAATAACCGCTTTAAGGAATTTGTCGAAAAAATATAATAAACCTGTTTATATTTCAGAATGCGGTTACAGTACATTTGATGTGAAAAATATTGAAGATCAGGCTAAAATTATCAAAAAACAGCTTAAAGCTGCAAAAAACAAGCTTGCCGGTATAACGGTTTTTGAGTGGGCTGACGAGTGGTGGAAAGCGGGTCAGCCGACTGTCCATGATAACCATATAGAGGAACACTGGGGTATCTGCGACGGCTACAGGGCTCCCAAGCCGGGTTATTATGCGGTTATGGAAGAATTTTCCGAAGTTAAAGATAACAGTAGCGGTTCGTTTAAAAACAGGGTAACCCTTCAGGACCTGATTGATTCGCGGAACGGCGGTAAGTGACGCTACCGGCGCACTTTTACAAGGAACCCTATACCCACGGCGGAAAATACAATATGAGGTATCCACGCGGATAAAACCGGATTTATCAATCCTTCCCGACCCGCCGCGATGGAAACCTGGTATATGATATAATACGAGAAGAAAATTATCATACTTAACGCGATACCCGCGAAGGCTCCTCCCCGTTTTGTTATATTTATTGTAAACGGCACGGCAAGAAAGATGACGACAAGGTTGATGAAAGGCAGTGATGCCTGATGGTATTTATCGATGTTGGGCGAAAAAATACCGGCATTTCCCGCATTCTTATGTTGTATCACTTCTTCCCCGTCAATTCCTGTCTCGAGTTCCATGCTTTGGAAGTTTTCTCCGGGATTTGCCTTATCTAATCTACCTTCTTCATTGAAATTTTCTATTCTACCGCTGAATAATATCCATTTTTCCCCTTCAATCGTCCCCCTGTCCGCGTATATGCGCATCCTGATGACCTTCTCTTCTTTTTCAGCGAAAAAGTATTTGATATCTATTTTTTTCATTTCGGATGTTAAAACGTCAAACTTTTTAATGTTGTACAGGCATCTGTTTTTATCGTACAGGAAGATATTGGATACGGTTCCCTCGGCTTTTTGCGTGGAATTGTTTTTATTCCGCATTTCCTGCATCATAAGGGAATTTGAGCCCTGGACAAGATATTTATTGATTGAGAAAATGGATAATGTTATTAAAAGGCCGATAAGAATAAAGGGAAGAAGAATTCTGGAAATACTGATTCCGCTTGCCCTCATGGCACTGATTTCATTGTGCATGCTTAAGTTTCCGAGGGAGTATATAACAGCGAGCATGTTGGCGATCGGGGACACTATTACTATGATTAAAGGTATGGAAATGATATACCTTTTCAGTATTTCATAAGGTGTAAACGAGCTGCTTTCGACATAATCTTCGAGGTTGGCGATGAGATCCCTGATGATATAGAGCAGGATAAGTGTGAGCATACAGCAGATGAATGGGAATAAAAATTTTTTTATAAGATAGCGGTCTAAAATCCTCATTGCCTGTTTATCCTGTAAAAAAGCACTATGCCGGTTAAAAACAGGGCTATATTAGGCAGCCATACTATGTATTCGGGATATAAGTGCGATTCTTTGTCAATGGCCTTTGCAAGTATTATAAAAGCGTAATAACACAGGGCCAGGCATAGCCCCAAAGCTATCCCTATGGTTTTTTCACTGCGGTGTGCTTTTATGCCGAGAGGTATTGCTATCAGTGTGAAGATAATACATGAAAATGAAGTAGCTATTCTGGTGCTGAATTCGACTTTTAGCGGAGTGTTGTTCACGCCGCTCTTGTCGTATTCTTTTATTTTTCTGGTTAGTTTTCCGAGCGGCATATCGTTTGCGGATCGCGGTATATACTTTTCATCCCGGGACGGGAGATCCAATTCAAGATGATAATTTTCAAAACTAAGGCGGAAGAATTTTTTCGGATCTTCGGGGTTGGGGGCATCAATATTTCCTTCCGTAAGTTCGAGTCTTATCATTCCCGCTTTGTCATCGTATTGCATTGTCCCTTCCTTAGCGAAAATCGCCGTTGCGGGGGCATCATTCTTAACTTCGAATATCATAAGGTTTTTAAGGGTGTTTTCGGTTTTGTCATCACAGTAAATAATATACGGGTGAAAAGCTTCGATAAACATGCTTTTTTCTATTAACTGGACAGGGTTTATATTTCCGATCTCGCCTATATCTATTTTCTTGCTTTTTCTTATTACATAATGGCATGAAGGTGAAATATAGCTGGAAACTACAAAACAGAAGGCCCCTATTAGGAAAGCGGCGATAAAAAGAGGCTTTGAAATATAAAAAAGGCTTAGGCCGGAGGATTTCATTGCCGTGATTTCATGGTTTGCCGATAGTTTTCCGAATAGGAAAAGAGACGCAACCAGACAGGCCAGAGGTATGGTGTAAGTCAAAAGATAAGGTATTATATTGAATATCATCTTAAATACAAATGACAGTTTGAATCCTTTGATCAGGAGCTGAGTGAGTTCTATCAGATTTCCTATAAGAAGGGCGAAGGTGAATATGATAAGGACCGAAAAGAAATTTGTAAAAAAATCTTTAAGGATATATCTGCTTAGAATTTTCATAAGAATCCAAAATTATACTAATTATAACGATATGCAATCAACTATTAAAATACTTATCCGTTTTTGAGGTCTTAGTAAATCCTTATGTGACATTTTATATTGACAACCGGCATTTGCGCAAGTAACATGAACAACCGTCGTTAATGAGGGCGATTAGCTCAGCTGGCTAGAGCGCTAGCTCGACACGCTAGAGGTCACTGGTTCGACTCCAGTATCGCCCACCATTTTACCTGGCCCGGAGTCGGGTGTTTCGCTTACGGAGCTTTGACGGGTAAAAAACGGATTAAACCGAAAATTGGTTGATTTAGTTGAAAAAACTGGGATAATGGCTTATAATGTTAGATAAAATAATTTAAAGAAGGAGAAATATTGCTACTAAAGTAAGTAGTGTTTTATGAATAAGTCCTCTTTGAAGTCCACCGGAGCTGATTTGGAAGCTCTTAGGCATAGCGCCTCTCATGTAATGGCTCAAGCCGTAATGAAACTTTTTCCCGAAACCAAGCTGGCTATAGGTCCGGCTATCGAAGATGGTTTCTACTATGATTTTGAAATAGGGAGAAGCGTTACTCCCGAAGACCTGACAAAAATAGAGAAGGAAATGACGAGGGAAATAGCAGCCGGCCATAAATTCGAGAGTTATGAGTTGAGCAAACCGGAAGCGATAGAATATTTTAAAAAGCATAACCAGCCTTATAAAGTTGAAATGATAGAATCCCTGGCGGAAGATAAAGTATCGCTGTATAAACACGGCGATTTTGTGGACCTGTGCAAGGGTCCTCATGTCAAATCATCGGGCGAAATAAAAGCATTCAGACTTCTTAAAGTTGCAGGCGCTTACTGGAGAGGAGACGAAAACAATAAGATGCTCCAGAGGATTTACGGCACGGCATTCCACAGCGCTGAAGAATTGGATGAATACCTTAAAAACCTGGAAGAAGCGAAAAAAAGAGACCACAGAAAAATAGGCAAAGACCTTGACCTGTTCAGCATACAGGATTCAATAGGCCCGGGCCTTGTGCTTTGGCACCCAAAAGGAGCTTTAATCAGGAAAGAGATAGAAGATTTCTGGAAAAATGAACATCTTAAAGCCGGCTATGAGCTTGTCAACACACCTCATATGGCTTTACTGGACTTGTGGAACACGAGCGGTCATCTCGGTTTCTATAAGGAAAATATGTTTGCTCCTATGGAAATAGATGAATTCAAGTATGAAATCAAACCTATGAACTGCCCGTTTCATATTGCCATTTATAAAAATACGATGCATAGTTACAGAGATTTTCCCATAAGGTGGGCTGAACTTGGAACGGTTTACAGATATGAAAGAAGAGGGGTTTTACACGGCCTTATAAGGGTTCGCGGTTTTACACAGGATGATGCCCATATATTCTGCCTCGACTCACAGTTGGAATCCGAGATAATAAAAATCATAGATTTTGTGGTGTATATCCTTTCTACATTCGGTTTTGAACATTATGATGTGTGCCTTTCCACCAGACCTGAGAAATATGTCGGAACCGCAGAAAACTGGGACAAAGCCACTGTGGCATTGAAAAACGCCCTGGAGAAAAAGCAGATTCCATATAAGGTTGATGCAGGTGAGGGTGTGTTCTACGGTCCAAAGATAGATATAAAAATTAAGGATGTAATGAAAAGAGCCCATCAGTGCAGCACTATACAGGTTGATTTTAACCTTCCCGAAAGGTTTGATGTTAAATATATAGGTGAAGACGGGAAAGAACACAGACCGATAATGATACACAGGGCTCTCATGGGTTCTCTCGAGAGGTTTTTTGGTGTTCTTATCGAGCATTACGGAGGAGATTTTCCCCTGTGGCTTGCCCCCGTGCAGGTTGAAATAATAACCGTGTCTGATAGACATAATGAGTATGCATTGAAAATAAAAGATACTTTTTGTAAAAACGGATTAAGGTCTAATTTGAGCCTGAAAAATGAAAAAATGGGCGCTAAAATCAGGGCAGCTCAACTGCAGAAAATACCTTATATGGTTATAGTGGGCGACAACGAAGTTGAAAAAAAACTTATTTCCTTCAGGGCGAGAAACGGGGAAAAGCAAAACGATATGGATTTGAGTGCTTTTATCGATAAGCTTAAGGAAGAAATAAAGAATAAAAACAGAAAAAGTTACTAAATTATTAAGTTGCTGAGTTGCTAAGTAAAAAATCAAAACATAATAACATGATAACTTCATAATTAAAACAGGGAGGTGTCCTATAAACAGAGATTTTATCAGGGTAAATGAGAAAATTCGGGTCCCCGAAGTCCGTTTGATAGATTATGACGGCAAACAAGTTGGTATTGTGAAAACTGACGAAGCGAGGCAGATTGCCATGTCAAGAAAGTTGGATTTGGTTGAAGTTGCCTCAGAAGCAAAGCCTCCGGTATGCCGAATAATGGATTTTGGAAAATACCGCTATGAACAGACTAAAAGGGAAAAACAGGCAAAGAAAAAACAGCAGTCCATAAAAATTAAGGAAATTAAGATAAGGCCGGGTATAGATAACCATGATTATATGGTTAAAATCAACCACCTGACGGAATTTCTTGAGAAAGGATGCAAAGTTAAGATAACTTTGATGTACAGGGGCAGAGAAATGTCCCATAAGGAAATGGGAAGAAGTTTGATTGACAGGCTGGTTGAGGATGTTAAGGGTCGCGGTGCCGTTGAAANNCCCACTAAAACTTCGTAAAACTATTTTTAAAAAAATACTTGCCTTTTTTCAAAAAACATATTATTCTGTAGTGCTTTGACGTGGTTTTTGTAAGTAGTTTTGTTATAAGACGTTGGATTTGTTGCATCGGAGGGAACCAAATGCCAAAGGTAAAATCAAAGAAATCCGCTGTTAAACGTTTTAAAAAGACAGCTAAGGGCAAAATTTTGTACGCCAGGGCTAATGCCGGGCATTTAATGAGGAAAAAAGACAGCGGCAAAAGAAGAAAGCTAAGAAGGTCGGACACCTTAGTTTCAACAGAGCAGAGAAAGATATCAAAGATGTTATAAACCGGAGGAGATAGAAATGCCAAGAACGACAAATGCGCCAGTTACGCGAAGACGGCATAAAAAAGTTTTAAAGCGCGCTAAAGGTTTTGTAGGAGGCAGAAGCAGGCTCTTCAGAACCGCAAATGAAACAGTGAAGAGAGCTCAGAGGTTCGCTTTTAGAGATAGAAAAGTCAAGAAGAGGGTTTTCCGCTCGCTTTGGATAATCAGGATTAACGCGGCACTCGAGGGCGCCGGCCTCTCTTACAGCAAGTTTATATCCGGCCTCAAGAAAGCGAAAGTCGAGCTCGACAGGAAAATCGTGGCCGAGATCGCGGCCAGTGACAGCAAAGCATTCAAAGAGATAGTAAAATTGGCTAAAAGTGGTTTAAAATAAGTTATACAGGATGGTTTGAAAAACAATGGCTCAGGCAATTTGTTTAACGATATATACAGTGTTAAATCATCAAAAGGAGATAGTTTTTCAGTTTTTACACCCTTGATTTAATATAACAGATTGCTGCTTAAGCTGTTGTTTTTTTATATCCTTTCCTGTTTTCGGTGTGGCGATGGATAAAAATCTTGAAGTGATAGAACAGGTATCATTAGAGGATATAAGAAAATCCGAAGATTTAAAGGATCTTGATTCGGTAAGAATCAAATATCTGGGAAAAAAAGGCCGGATTGCCGCCCTGATGGAACTGTTTAAAAGCCTTCCTCCAAGTGAAAAGCCTCTTTTCGGAAAAAAAATAAATTCCATTAAAAATGATATTCAGTCAGCGATTGAACTGAAGAAAAAATCCCTTGAAGACAAAGAGCAAAAAAGTTCATCCTCGGGATTTCTGGATGTCACTATGCCCGGAATTGCCAGGAAAACAGGTTCTGCGCATCCGATAACCCAGACTATAAATGAAGTCATAACTATTTTCAGGAGAATGGGTTTTTCCATAGCTGACGGGCCCGATGTTGAAACAGAATTTAATAATTTCGATGCGCTGAATACGCCTGAGAACCATCCTTCGCGGGATATACAGGATACTTTTTATCTTGAGAACGGTAATCTGCTCAGGACCCAGACTTCTCCTGTGCAGATAAGGATAATGAAAAAGGTTAAGCCTCCCGTCAGAATCATTGCTCCGGGCAGAGTTTACAGAAATGACACACCGGATGCAACACACGGACATACTTTCCACCAGATAGAAGGGCTTTATGTGGATAAAAATGTATCATTGGCGGACCTTAAGGGAGTCCTGCATAACTCCGCGAGACAGCTTCTCGGGAATGATGTGAAAATAAGGTTCAGGCCTCATTTCTTCCCGTTTACCGAGCCCAGTGTCGAATATGATTTTTCATGTGTTATGTGTAAGGGAAAGGGCTGCAAAGTGTGTAAAAATTCCGGTTGGCTTGAAATTTCCGGAGCAGGTATGGTGGACCCGAGAGTGTATAAAAATGTGGGCTATAAGCCGGATGAATATACCGGATATGCTTTCGGTATGGGCATAGAAAGAATTGCTATGATTAAGTTTGGGATAGACGATTTAAGGCTGTTATACGAGAATGACATAAGGTTTTTAAGGAATTTGAAATGAAATTTCCATATAGTTGGCTTAAAAGACATATAAATATCGATATGGGGGCATCGGAGCTTTCCGATATGCTTACTATGTCAGGCACAAAAGTAGAGCAAGTGTCCGAACCGCCGGTATTAAAAGGTTTAATTGTTGCCGAACTACTTGAAGTCAGCAGGCATCCGAATGCCGATAAACTTTCCTTATGCCTGATAAATACAGGGAGCAGGGAAATTACTGTTGTATGCGGCGCAAAAAATATGAAAAAAGGGGATAAGGTTGTATTTGCTTCAGCCGGTACGGTTTTACCCGACGGAACAAAACTCAAGAAGGCGGTTATCAGAGGGGTTGAATCCGACGGTATGTTATGTTCTGAAGATGAGATTGGATTGGGCAAAGACCACTCCGGCATTATTATTCTTGAAAATTCCGCCGAGATAGGCGCTGATGCGTCGGAGTATTTGAATGTTGACACGGTTTTTGAACTGGAAATTACACCTAACAGGCCCGATTGCCTCAGTGTTATGGGGGTCGCGAGAGAAATCGCCGCAGTTAAGAATATGGAACTTCTGAAGCAGGACTTTAATCTTGCCGAATCCGGTGAAAAAGCCTCGGATGTTTTTACAGTTATGATAGAAGACAAAAACAAGTGTCCCTTTTATTCGGCAAGAGTTATAAGGGGTGTTGGGATTGGAGAATCTCCCTCCTGGCTTAAAAACTATTTAAAAAATTCAGGCATAAGGCCTATCAACAATATAGTCGATGTTACAAATTTTATCCTTCTGGATATGGGGCATCCCCTGCATGCCTTCGATATGGATCTGCTTGAAGGGAAAACTATAGTTGTCAGGACAGCGAAGAAAAACGAAAAAATCACAACGATAGACGGAGTTGAAAGAAATCTGACTGGGAAAGTGCTTGTAATAGCCGATAAAAAAAGACCGGTTGCTTTGGCAGGTGTTATGGGCGGACAGAATTCCGAGATAAGCGCGGATACAAAGGATGTTTTGCTTGAAAGCGCGTATTTTGATCCTGCAGAGATAAGGAATACGTCTAAAAAATTTATCCTGACATCCGAGTCCTCATACAGGTTTGAACGGGGTGCCGATATCGGTATTGTAGTGAAGGCTCTTGACAGGGCCGCTGCCATGATAGTGGAACTTGCGGGGGGGACGGTTCTGAATGGGATTCTTAAAGACGGTACCCAGAAGAGAGAAAATCCGGTAATTCCCTGCAGAGTCGAGAAGGCCAACAAATTGCTTGGAATACAGCTTTCGGCGAACGAAATATGTGATATTTTCAGAAGACTGGAAATTGAGGTGCTGAGCGAAGACA
The DNA here is from genome assembly GCA_002440765.1 of bacterium UBP3_UBA6266. Taxonomy (GTDB): domain Bacteria; phylum Auribacterota; class UBA6266; order UBA6266; family UBA6266; genus UBA6266. The sequence continues at coordinate 9,100 of DJVC01000026.1, forward strand.
GGAACAGCATTAAAATAAAAACTCCGACATTCAGGACCGATATTACTGAAGAGACCGACCTTTTCGAAGAAATAGCCAGGATATACGGATATGACGCTATAGATGAAAATCTGCCGGAGTCCAGAGTAGTCGTCGATGGGAATTATCTTGAAACGGATATTGTTGCGAAAATAGGGGAAAGCCTGAGAGCTTCAGGCTGTTCCGAAACGATGTCGTTCAGTTTTGTCGGCGCCAGGGATCTGGAAAATTGCGGTTTTTCAAAGGATAAATCTTTAAAGATAAAGAACCCGCAGAATGAGGAACTTATGTATTTAAGGACATCCATTCTGCCGGGCATGATGAAAACGCTCAATTATAATCTTAACAGGGATGCGAAAAATCTGAAACTGTATGAGTTCGGGAAGATTTATTTCCCTTCTGCTGAAACTGATTCGGGTTCCAGGGAAATTTTGACATTGGGTATTGCCATAACAGGTTTCAGATATGACAGCCGATGGATTGAAGGCAGCCAGAACGTCAATTTCTTCGATATTAAAGGCATTGTTGAAAATGTTCTGGATTCTCTGAGGATAAAAAAAGCCGAATATGATTTACATAATTCAGTTACTTTCAGAAAAGGCAATGCGGCTTTCATAAAGATCAGCGATGCGCCTGTAGCTTCTCTGGGGGAGTTAGATAAGGATTTCTGTCATAAGTACGGGATTGAGCAAACAGTTTTTTATTGCGAGCTGGATGTTTCAGAAATAATAAAATATTACAGCCAGTTTAAAATATATATTCCTTTTTCCAGGTTCCCGGCCGTTAAAAGGGATATAGCTCTTGTTTTGGATGAAAACCTGACTTACAGTAGTGTGCTGGAAGCGGTGGCTAAGGAAGAGACAGGGTTAATCGAGAATATTGAGGTTTTTGATTTATATAAGGGAAAGCAAATACCGGGCAACAAAAAGAGTCTGGGTATTTCAGTAACTTACAGATCGGAAAATTCTACACTTACGGATAAGGAGGTAGATGAATTACACAATAAATTGGTGAACAGGTGGGTAAAAGAGTTAAAATGCAGTATAAGGGATTTTTAATTCTTCCACGGGTTTCCATTGTCATGAGGAGAGTAATTTGAGCACAGGTAATATGGTAAAAGTTAAAATTTACGGGACAGAATATCCCATAGTAGGGGATGTTGACAGGGATCGCATTGTTAAGGTTGCGGCGGTTGTTGACAAGAAGATGAATGAACTTGCGAAAGATAGTCCTGGTATGCCGATTGCGAAACTTGCAATTCTTTCATGCCTGAACTTTGTTGATGAGATTATGAAGAACAGCATTAAAATTGAACAGGCTGAGCAGAAGGTTAACAGGATTATCTCTATTCTTGATTCAAAATCAGTAAAGTAAACCGTTGCAAATAAGCTTAACTTGTGGTAAATTAATTACTGGAAGAGTAAAGAACCCTGCGTTGTTCGATCTGTAGCATATTACTCTTTGAGCCAACAAATTGTTAATGGGAACTCGGACTTCGAAGCCGGATTGTATGTTTAAAAAGTGAACATGAAGGTTAGAGAGAGTACCCACCTATTGAGGCAATGACCAAAGAGATGCTACGAACGGCAGATGCGGGGTTTTTTTTGTGTAATTCCATTATTTTGTTATGGAATTATTTGAATCTCAGAAAAAAGAAAAATTAGAGAAAGCACGTCCATTAGCGGATAGACTTAGACCGAAAAATCTCAGTGAGATAGTCGGCCAGAGCCATTTAGTATCTGAAGGAAAAGTGCTGTGGCGCGCTATCCAGTCCGATAATTTTTCCTCTATCATACTTTTTGGGCCTCCCGGCTGCGGAAAAACGGCACTCGGTTACCTGATTGCAAACCTTACACGGCGACATTATTACAGTCTTAACGCTGTAATGGCCAATGTGAATGATATCCGCAGGATCACATCCGAAGCGAAAAACAGGATAGAAAGAGAAGGGAAAAAAACCATACTTTTTGTTGATGAAATACACAGGTTTAATAAGGTTCAGCAGGACGCCCTGCTTCCTGATGTTGAAAAGGGGATAATATCTATTGTTGGCGCAACGGTCATGAACCCGTTTTTTTCCGTGATACCTCCGCTGTTGTCGAGATCGCTTGTGTTCGAACTTAAAAAACTGGATAAACCGGATATAAACAGAATTGTTCAGAAAGCGCTTTCCGATAAAGAAAAGGGGTTCGGCAATATTGAGGTTGATATAGAGGAAGATGCTCTTGATTTTTTATCCGGCTCTACTGACGGGGACGCGAGAAAAGCCCTTAATGCCCTTGAGATTGCGGTTTTAACTACCGAATCCGAAAAAGGAAAGATAAAAATAACAAGGGGGATAATAGAGGATTCCCTGCAGAAAAAGCACGTTTTATACGACAGCACCGGGGACGGACATTACGATACGGTATCGGCGTTTATAAAAAGCATGAGGGGAAGCGACCCGGATGCCGCCGTGTACTGGCTGGCAAAATTGCTCTACTCGGGCGAAGACCCGATGTTCGTTGCCAGAAGAATAGTGATTTGCGCAAGCGAGGATATCGGAAATGCCGATCCTCTGGCTCTTGTGGTTTCCCAGTCGGCCGCGGATGCGGTTAACTTTATAGGTATGCCAGAAGCAAAAATTATTCTGGCCCAGGCCGCCATTTATGTTGCCTCGGCGCAGAAAAGCAACGCTTCCTACATGGCTGTGTCGAATGCATGGAAAGACATTGAAGATAACGGGGAAATATTCGAAGTGCCGGCGCATTTGAAGGATTCAAGCTATAAATCCTCATCAAAACTAGGGCGCGGAAAAGGGTATAAATACCCTCATTCATTCCCGGGCCATTATGTAAAGCAGGAATATTTACCCGGGAGAAAAAATTATTATCAGCCGTCTGAAAACGGATATGAGAAAAAAATATCGGAGCGGTTAAAAAAGTGGAAAACAGAATCAAAAGACTGAGGATTTGGATAACATCTTTAAAGGGCACAATATTTGTAGACAGGGAAAATGCATCGCGGGAAATTTGCGGCAAACTGGAACAGGACAGCCATTATAAGAACGCGTCTAATGTTCTGCTGTTCAGTTCGTTGAAGGATGAAGTGAATACGGAAATGTTTGTTAAGAACGCATTGTCTTCGGGAAAAAATGTTTTTTTACCGTGCTGTGAGAAAAAAAGTGGGAATATGATGATAGGAAAAATAGGCCCGGATGATAAGCTTTCGTTGGGCGCATATGGTATTTATGAGCCTAAAACAGAAAACTGTTCTCACAGCTGTCCTGCTGATATCGAAGTCGTGGTTTTGCCGGGGATAGCGTTTGATTTGAAAGGGAACAGGATAGGGAGAGGGAAAGGTTATTACGACAGGTTTCTGAAAAAAATTGATAAACGCGTTTTTAGGACAGGAGTGGCGTTTGATTTTCAGTTATTAAATGATATAGGCGGAAGAGAACATGATGAACCTGTGAATTTAATACTTACGGAGAAGAGAACCATAAGAATCGTTTAAAAAATGACAAATAATAATGAAGTATATGGAGGTGTTGTGATGTTTGAAATGATAAAGGAACAGATAATAGCAGTATCACTGATATTTATTGTAGCTTTATTTTTCGGCTATCTGCTGAGAATACTGATGTCAAAATTACAGAAGAACAGTTATGAACAGCAGGCCCGGAAGATAGTTGATAATGCTGAGAAAGAAGCCAATACCAAGAAAAAAGAAGCGAGAATAGAAGCTAAGGAAGAGATGCACAGGGCTATGTCTGAATTTGAAAAAGAGACAAGGGAAAGAAAACAGGAACTTCTGACACTTGAAAAAAGAGTCATGCAGAAGGAAGAAAACCTGGACAGAAAGGTTGATTTTATTGATAAGAAGGATGCGGAGTTAAAAAGGAAGGAACAATCGATAAGCGACAGGGATGGACACCTGAAAGAACAGGTAAAAAAGATGGAATCCCTGATGGAAGAACAAAAAACCAAATTGCAGCAGATCTCAGGTTTAAGCAAAGAAGAGGCGAAAAAAATATTGCTTTCAAGCCTGGAGGATGAGATCAGGCATGAAGCGGCGACTCTGATAAGGAGAGTTGAAACCGAAACGAAGGATAAATCAGAGAAGGAAGCAAAGAAAATAATCAGCCTTGCGATACAGCGATGCGCGGCAGACCATGTTTCGGAAACGACGATATCTACGGTCTCTCTTCCCAACGATGAAATGAAAGGCAGAATTATAGGAAGGGAAGGAAGGAACATAAGGGCGCTTGAAGCTGCGACGGGTGTCGATGTTATTATTGATGACACTCCCGAAGCGGTAATACTTTCGGGTTTTGATAATATAAGGAAAGAAATTGCCAGAATATCCCTTGAGAGGTTAATTGTTGACGGCAGGATACATCCGGCAAGAATTGAAGAAATGGTTGAGAAGGTTAAAAAGGAAATAGACGAACAAATACGTGAAGCCGGAGAACAAATCGCGTTTGATATAGGAATACACGGACTTCATCAGGAAGAGATGCGTCTGTTGGGACGATTAAAGTACAGGACAAGCTATGGACAGAATGTTTACGACCACTCTAAAGAAGTAGCTTCGATTATGGGAGTTATGGCTTCCGAACTCGGCATAGATGTGCAGGTTGCGAAGAGAGCGGGATTACTGCATGATCTCGGCAAGGCCGTTGACCATGAAGTAGAAGGTTCTCATGCTCAGATAGGAGCGGACCTTGCTAAGAAATTCAATGAAAAGGAAGTTGTAATAAATGCTATCGCGGCTCACCATGGCGACGAAGATCCTAAGTCCGTGTTTGCGATACTTGTACAGGCCGCGGACGCTATTTCAGCCGCAAGACCGGGTGCGAGATCGGAAACGCTTGAAGTATATATCAAGAGGCTGGAAAAACTTGAAGAGATTGCGAATTCATTCAGAGGTGTTGAGAAGTCGTATGCGATCCAGGCCGGAAGGGAAATCAGAGTTATGGTCGAACCGGATAAAGTCGATGATTCCGAAGCCGTCCTGCTTGCCAGAAACATTACCAAAAAGATTCAGGATGAACTTGAATATCCCGGACAGGTTAAAGTAACGGTTATCAGAGAAACGAGAGCAGTTGAATATGCGAAATAGAAGATATATATTGGTTGAATATACGGCATAGACGGTTTATCCTTTTTGTTTAGGAGCTGAGATGATAAATATTTTAGCAGTTGGAGATGTTGTCGGCAGGCCGGGCCGGGAATCTTTTGCGCGCGTTTTCCCTGATTTGAGGAAGGAGTATGCCGTTGATTTCTGTATAGTTAACGGCGAAAATGCGGCGGCGGGAAGCGGGCTTACGCCCAAGGTGGTAGCTTTTCTCCTTGATGCCGGCGCGGATGTTATTACGACGGGCGACCATATCTGGAAAAACAAGGCGGTTTATGAAATAATCGACAAGGAAGAAAGGTTGTTGAGACCCGCAAACTATCCTGATTCAGCACCCGGAAGGGGATTCGGGGTTTATGACATAGGGCGGGGGATAAAGATAGGTGTTATGAATCTTATCGGCAGGGTCTTTATGAATACCCTCGAATGTCCTTTTAAAATGGCTTCGAATATAACCGAAGAAATTTCAAAACAGACACATGTCATAATGGTTGATATACACGCTGAAGCCACTTCGGAAAAAATAGCGTTGGCATGGTATCTGGATGGAAAAGTAACCGGAATTTTCGGGACTCATACGCATGTGCAGACCGCTGACGAGAATATTTTTCCCAAAGGCACGGGATACATTACGGATGTGGGGATGACCGGGCCTTTTGAATCCGTGCTGGGGCGCGATATACAGGCGGTATTGAAAAGATTTATCACACAGACACCTTCGGTATTCGCCGTTGCCGAGAAAAATCTTAAGGTTTGCGGGGCGGTTTTCCGGATCGATGAAAAGACAGGTAAAACTGTAAACATAAAAAGGATTCAAAAGGAAGTATTTTAAATGGTTTTCAGGAAAATTCTTTTTATATGCGCCATGGCTTTGGTCCTGCAGCCCGCATGTCCTGTTTTTTCTTCCGAGAATTCTAGGGCAAAAGAACTTTTTGAAGTGTCGAAAGCCGCATATGCGGATGGGTTATATTCGGCTGCCGCCATGCAGCTGCAAAGGTATATTGCCGCTTATCCGACAGCGGGAAACAGGAGAGAGGCCGTAGCTCTTTTGGGGGAATGTTATTACTATAACGGGGAATATGATAATGCCATCAACCTGTTGCAGAGGTTTATTAAACATCACGACAGGGAATTCAGGGATTCCATGCTATACTGGATTGGCGAATCATACCTTAAACAGGAAGAATATGAAGCGGCTATTTCGTCATACAGGACATTCCTCAACGAATATTCTGAAAGTTCCTATCTTGCTTATTCTTACTACTCTCTCGGTTGGTGCTATTATCAGTTAAGGGAGTATGATAAGGGAATAAATTTTTTAAAAACCCTTATAGAGAAATTTCCTGATAGTGAACTGCTGTCCAAAAGCCTGCTTGACATAGGCGCGATGCAGTATAACCTGAAGAATTATTCCATAGCTGAGGAAAACTTTAAGAATGTCATCTCAAAATTTCCGGATTCACCTGAAGCCGTCGAATCGCTGCTGTGGATGGGCAAGGTCAGCCTGGCTTCGGAGAAGTATTCCAAAGCTGTCGATTATCTCGAAAAGGCGTACGAAAAGGAAAAAGATGAAGAGTGGTCTGCGGATTGCCTGTATCTGATAGCTACCTCCTATTGGGAATTAAAAGAATACGATAAATCTATTGAAAGGTTTTCTCTTATCGCCAAGAATTATCCGAACTCAAAGTATTTAAAAGACGCGATTTTAAGAATAGGTGAAGGCAGTTATGTTCTTTCGGATTATAAAGTAGCCATAGAACAGCTGGAAACGTTTGTAAAGAATTTTAAGAATGATGAAGATGTTGAAAAAGCAAAATACTGGCTGGCTGAATCTTATCTGGAAACCGGCGAGTATGAAAAAGCGGAAGCTCTTTTTAAAGAACTGACTAATAAATATACCGGCAGCCCCAAGATTCCGGATTTCTATAACGGGCTTGGCTGGTCGTATTTCAGGCAAAGCGATTACCTGAGCGCCATAGATAATTTTAAAAGGTCGGGAGAAAGCAGTAACGACCCCGAATTCAAGGGAAGCTGCCAGCTCAAGGTAGGGGATGCGTATTATTTCCTTGGTGATTATGAAGAGGCGATAAAAAGCTATAAAAAAGTTTTGAGTGATTATCCCAACAGCGGGAAATCCGACCAGGCCTTGTTTCAGATAGGCTGGTGTTATTATAAACTCGAGGATTTTGATAAGGCTAAAGGCGCTTTCGAAGCTCTTATCACACAATACCCTCAGAGCCCGTTTTCGGATAATGCCCAGTACAGGATAGGGATGTCGAATTTTAGCGGCGGCAAATTTGAAGAAGCGCTGGGTGCTTATTTTAAACTGCTTGAAATGTTTTCCGATTCCGACCTTAAAGATATGGCTATGTTCCGGATAGCGGCTACTTATTATGCGATGGGTGATTACCAGAATTCGCTTAATTACTATTCAGAGATGGTCGCAAAATTTCCGGACAGCGCCCTCACTGCCAGGGCGGAATATGAGCGCGCATGGTGTTACAGTCAGATGGGCAATATAGAACAGGCGAGCAAAATATTTGAAGAGTATGTGGTTAAATATCCGGATTCTCCCATTACCGCTGAGGTTATGTTCTGGCTGGGAGAAAAACGGTACAATATGGACGAATTCAAGTCATCGAAGGAAATATATACTAAGCTGTTTGAACAGTTTCCCGATTCCAGTCTTGCCGACGACGCTATGTTCTGGGCGGCGAAAAGTGCGTTTAGAAGCGGAGAGTATATAGATGCAGAAAGAATTTTGAAGGTGCTTTTGGAAAAATATCCGGAAGGGGATTTTGTGGTAGAAGGAAAATTCCTTATGGGGGACAGCCTTGCGGCCCAGATTAAATTCAACGAGGCGCTGGATGTCTTTTACGGCCTTTTGGACGAAAAGGACAATTACCTGGTTAATGAAACGAAGGGAAGAATTGCGGATTGCCTTTTCAGCCTGAGCAAGTTTGAGGAGGCAGTGGAAGTGTATAGCTCGGTTCTCGACTCTAATAACGCCGAGTTAGTGGCCCAGTCATATTATAAGATAGGGCGCTGCTATGAGAAACTCGGCCGCAGTGAAGAAGCTGTTGACCGTTATATTATGGTGGTCTACGGTTATTCCCAGATCACCCAGTGGTTTGTCAAGGCTGCTTATTCCGCTGCCGAAAAATATGAAGAAATGGGGAAATATAAGGAAGCCGCTAAAATTTATCAGAAGGTGATAGATGAAAATAATGCCATGAGCGGCGATGCGGCAAACAGGATTGCTGAGTTAAGAAGGAAAAGCGGGTTTTTCGGATTTTAATCCGGGGTCATTATGATGCTTTATGTGAAATGCAAAAATGATATAATCGTATTTTGGAATCGGAAGGAGGAATAAATGTTAGAAATAGTGATGAAAGGCGGGCCGTTGATGGTCCTGATAGGCCTTTGTTCGGTCCTCGCGCTGACAATTTTTATTGAAAGGCTTTTCCATTTTCACAGAGCCCAGATCGATACCGAAAAGTTTATGACGGGCATCAGAAATATAATTAAAAAAGGAAAAATTACCGAAGCGATTTCCATATGTGATGAAACCCCCGGCCCTGTTGCCCATATAGTAAGGGCCGGACTGCTTAAGCATTCGGAAACGAAAGAAGAAATAAAGGAAGAGATTGAAG
>DJVC01000113.1 GCA_002440765.1 bacterium UBP3_UBA6266
GGCGGACAGCAGCAGCGCCTGTGCATCGCCCGCTGTCTCGCCGTTGAACCCGAGGTAATACTTTTTGATGAACCGTGCGCCAGCCTGGACCCGATATCCACGACAAAGATAGAAGAACTGATTCTTGAACTGAAAAAATCCTACACGATAATAATAGTTACGCACAATATGCAGCAGGCGGCAAGGGTGTCCGATTATACCGCCTTCCTGTATATAGGCAAACTTATTGAATTCGGGATTACCGAAAAGGTCTTTACGGTGCCGAAAGAAAAATTAACAGAAGAATATCTGACGGGCAAATTCGGATAATAATTTTTGCCCGCGCTGATATGTAATTTAAAAAGGAGGAAATATGTTAGGGGAAAAACTGACAGCCCTGAAAAAAGAGCTGATAGAGTACGCGAATTTTGTGCAGAGTATGTTTGATAAAAGTATTAAAGGCCTTCGGAAAAAAGATGAAGTCTCTCTTCAGGACATAATAAACAAGGACGAACCCAGGGCGAACAAGGAAGAGATACAGCTTGATAAACTGTGCACTGTCCTGATAGCCCAGTATGAGCCGCGCGCGAGCGACCTCAGGACAGTCCTTATGATATTAAAGATAAACAATGATCTTGAGAGAATGGCCGACCACGTGATAAACATAACGGAAAGCAGCCTCTTCCTGATTGCCCGCCCGTCAATGGGTATGCTCGACGATGTGGTGAAAATGAGCGATCTCACAAGCAAAATGCTCCAGAACAGCGTCGATTCTTTTATAAGTAAGGATGTGGAGAAGGCGAAGCTGGTTTGCAGGACTGATAGGCAGGTCAACGAGCTCAGGGACAGGATAGTGGAGAAACTCGTTTCCCTTATGAGCGTTGATTCGCACAATATAGAGCGCGCCCTGCATCTTATGAGGATAACTTCAAACCTTGAGAGGATATCCGACCTTACCACCAATATATGCGAAGACGTGATTTTTATGGTTGAAGGACAGGTGATAAAGCATCACCACGGACAAGAGGAGCAGGAGAATAAGTAAGTATTTCTCACTCATTCTCGTCCCGCCTCTGGCGGGACTCCGAGGCGGTCACCGAGTAAAACACTCAGTTCCCGAATCCGTTCGAAACACTTACTTATCCTCCTGATCTATGCGTAAATTTAAAGCTGGACAGGGAGTAAGTTTTTCGGGGCAGTTTGAAAGAATTCCTTTAGTGGGATGGTGCCTTCGGCATCTCTATCATAGATAGAAACTGACCCAGAATCAAGTTTGATTCAGGGTCAACTGCATTCCACAACTCAGGGAAGAACCTTAAGCCATGACGAACCTATAGGTTCGAATCTGCGTGGCAAATACCACGATTAACAAAAAAGACGACCATAAGGGCCGTCCTTTTTATTAAATGCTGGCACCCCCAGCGGGATTCGAACCCGCGGTCTCATGGCTGAGAACCATGCATCCTAGGCCGCTAGACGATGGGGGCGTTTTTATCGGGAATGGAAATTATATGAGATAGCCTGCCTTTTTACAAGTAATAAAAAGTATAAAAACCTATAAATTGCGAATTCGTATATTATATGTCCCTCATCCCCCCGATTGACACAAATCTCCTTTAAGAGTAATATCGGTTAATTTGAATATGAAGTCTGAAAATCATTTTGATGTCATTATCATCGGCGCGGGCGCGTCAGGACTGATGTGCGCGCAAGCGGCGGGGAAAAGGGGTCGGAACGTTCTTCTTCTTGAACATTCGAAGGAAGCAGGCACCAAAATCCTTGTATCGGGCGGCGGCAAATGTAATTTTACCAACCTGAGTGTGGATAAAGAAAACTATCTATCACACAATCCTCATTTTGTCACCTCGGCACTGCGGCGCTTTACACAGCATGATTTCATAAAACTGATTGAAGAGTATGGTGTGAAATACGAAGAAAGGGAACATGGCCGGCTTTTCTGCAGGGGAAGCGCGAAGGATGTTCTTAACCTTTTATTGAAGGAATGCGGCGCTGCGGGTGTGAAAATCCAAACAGGTTGCAGCGTAAAAAGAATTGAAAAAGAAAAAAATTTCTGTGTAAAAACAAATGCAGGAGATTTTATTTCCGAATCGTTGGTCATTGCCACGGGAGGACTGTCCATGCCGGAATCCGGCGCGACGGATTTGGGGTATAAAGTAGCAATACAATTCGGAATCAGGGTTATTAAACAGTTCCCCGGCCTGGTTCCGTTTGTTTTGAAAGAGGTAAAAGATTTCAAAAGCCTGTCGGGCATATCCGTTAATGCCTCCGTATCGGTAAACGGCCGTTCGTTCAAAGACGCAGTCTTGTTTACCCACAGGGGTTTGAGCGGCCCCGCTATACTGCAGGCATCGAACTACTGGCATAAGGGAGATGAGATTATAGTAAATTTTCTCCCTGATATTGACCTTGAAGAACAGTTTGCCTTATGGCAAAGGGAAAAACCCCGCTCAACCGTTAAAAACCTGTTATCGACATTATTGCCCGGAAGGCTTGTGGCATATTTGAGCTCCGGCCTTGATACGGACAGGCCAATCAGCCAGCGCGGCAAAAAAGATATAAAAAAGATTGCGGAAGTATTCAGCGGCTGGAGTGTTCGTCCCGTTGAAACGGAAGGTTACAGCAAGGCGGAAGTCACAAAAGGCGGTGTTGATACAAATGAGTTGTCATCCAGGACTTTCGAGTCGAAGAAAGTAAAAGGTCTTTATTTTATAGGGGAGGTCCTTGATGTCACCGGCTGGCTCGGAGGCTACAACCTGCAATGGGCGTGGTCATCCGGCTATTGTGCGGGGCAATACGTTTAATCGCGGGAAAATCTCTTTATTTTGTGGTATCATTCCAGTACACTCTGTAAAGAGGCAGGTTAGTGAAAAAAGCAATCATAACTCTTCTTATAATTGTAGGGATTTGCCTGCTTGTGCCGTTCCTGCTCGTAAAGGTTTTCCTGGACCGGATTGAAATTCCTGTCAAAGAGCCGGAACCTGTTGCTGTCCCGGAGCCGGCCGAAGTCGAGAAGGTTGAAAAAGTCCCGCAGAAAGTGAAGTGCCCTGACTGCGGAGGAGAGGGCTGTATACAGTATACGAAAACAGAAAATTGCGCTATGTGTAAAGGCAATAAACTTGTGAAATCAGGTATGAAGGGGTCTAATACGATGTACCCGTGCCCTAAATGCGGGGGAAGCGGTGTTAAGAAAAAGACTGCCTGGAAAACCTGCCCCAAATGCGGGGGGAAAGGTTATATAGAGCGTTTCAGCCGGTAATATGTTATGACAAAGAAAAAAGTCCTTTTTATATGTGTCCATAATTCCGCGAGAAGCCAGATGGCCGAAGCCTACCTGCAAAAGTTCGCGCCGGACATGTTTTCCGCGGAAAGTGCCGGCCTGGAGCCGGGGAAATTAAACCCTGTCGTTGTTGAGGTAATGAAGGAAGACGGTATTGACATTTCCGGCAACAAAACGAAAAGTGTTCATGACTTTATTAAACAGGGGAAGAAATACGATTATATAATTACCGTATGCGATGAGTCCGCGAAGGAAAGGTGTCCTGTTTTCCCGGGTAATGCCGAGAAGATGCACTGGAGTTTTCCGGATCCGTCCGCTTTGGAAGGCAGCGCGCGGGACAGGATGGAAAAGACCGGAAAAATAAGAGATGATATAAGGAAAAAGGTTCTTGATTGGCTGGGCAGCCTCGGACAGACTTAAATCCTGCTGTTCTGAGGCGGAATTACCCCCCCCGAAACAATACATTTGATTGCTTTATCCACCGAAATGTCCAGTTCGATGATTTTGTTTCTTGGAACAAAAAGTATCATGCCCGAAAAAGGAGCAGGGGCGAGAGGCACAAATACCGTTATAAGGTTTTTATTCGCTTTTTTGTTCAGTTCATCAAGTTCTTCATTGGTTATAAACCCGAGAGAATATGATTCTCTTGTGGGATATTCGACAAGTACAACTTTTTTGAATTTATCTTTTTTATTCGAACTGAAAAGGGAATCGGACAGTTCCTTTGCCGAAGGGTAAATGTGGGCTATAAAGGGAATTTTCAGGATTAATTTTTCAAAGACGGGGAAAAGCTTTATTCCGATTATGTGGCTTGATATGAATCCGACTATCAGTATGATGAGGATTGTTGTCAGGAACCCCAGCCCGGGTATGGAAAAACCGTATTCTTTTATAAGCAGGGCATTGACATATTTGCCTGTAAGCTGGTCGGCGAACCGGAATATGATGATTATGATATAAACGGAAACGAATAAGGGGAATATGGTTGCTATCCCCGCGAAAAAGAAATTTTTTAAAGAGGAAACAAATGTGGTTTTATGCTCATCCATAACAAGATGATTATATCAGTTATTGTTTTTGATTGTAAGTTTTTCATACACAGGTGCCCGTTTGGCGGAGATAAACTCATTCCGAATCAGGGCTGTTTTTTCTGCCATTCTTTCCACTTGTGATAATTTTCTCCGATATTTTCTCCCGTTAACTTGTCCAGCGATTTTGCCGCGGTCCCCCTGACATTCACGTCGCTGTCTGTAAGAGTTTCTATCAGATAACCGACCGCTTTTTTGTTTTCCATCCGGCCCAGGGCATATTCCGCGGCTGAGCGGACACCCGGGTCTTCATCTTTAAGCATCCATATCAAGGCGGACGTTGACACCTTTTCTTTTATCTTGCCGAGGGAAAAAGCGGTTGTCCACCGGACGCGGGGTTCTTCATCGGCGGTTAAGGGGATAAGGGCGTTTACGCTTTGAAGGTTTTTGAATTTTCCGAGCGCAAAAGCCGCAGCTTTACGGACGGAAGATTCCTCGTCTTTCAGGGCTTTGATCAAAGGATGAAAGGCTCTTGTATCGGTTGCCTGAGCGAGCGCCGTTGCGGCGGCAAATCTGACATCAGCTGACGGGTCTTCCATAGCTTTTATGAGGGGTCCGACCGCTTCAGGCATATGTTTTGTTCCCATTTTGTTTTGTAGTATCCTTGCCGCCTGGGCTTTTTCTTCGGCAGTGGGAGAGGAAAGCTGTTCTATATATTTCTGAGCCGGGAATCCTGTAAATTCACACCGGCAGTACGCCGGACTTAGCAGAAGCAACGGTATGAAAATCGAAAATTTTAAGACTTGCCGACCGGATAGCATGATATATTATAAGCCGTAACCGGGAAAGTAATCCATGATTACTTCCCTTTTTACTCCGGTTATCTCCGAAAATTTCACGGAATATTTTTTCCGGATTTCAAGGATTTTTTCTTTCCTCGCGCTGCCGGCGTTTTGAATCCGGCTTAATACGGGAGCATCCAGCTTTTTCCTGGTTATATTTTCAAGTTCTGAGGAAATTTTATCAGGGTTGTTTTCTTCCCGCAGGTTAGCGATTATAGTCTGTGGGCTTAAACCTGTTATTCTCGACAGTTCAGCTGTAAACCGGGTCCGGGTTTCATCCAGTTCCTCTTCCATTTCTATTTTTCTTTTACCGAAGGAAATCCGCTCGTCAAGGGTCAGGGGTTTCCCCCTGGCAAATTCAAGCCGCGCGACAAAAGAAGGTTTTGTTTCCGCATTCAGGCCGGAAGGAGAATAATTCAGTATTACCAGGAAGCTTAATACGGAACATATGAATATAAAGCATGGAAATCTTTTATTCATTTAACTTTGCCCTCAATCATCTTATATATTTTCCTGTATTAGGGCGCATAAGTCAAATTTAAAGATTTATCCCGCGGGATTATAATCGGGTCGAGTAAGACTAAGATTGGCTCGCGGGGTTTTCGGGGGCAAAACCCGGAGCGTTCGGGCCGAACCTGTTTCCGCCCGGAGGAGGTTGGTAACCTTCCGCTCCGAGGGTCTGAGCATTGATTCCCTGTGAAAGAATGTCGAGAGCTTCTCCGAACGTAACAAATGAATTTATCGGGCCGGTTATATTCACGCCTGCGTCCGCAAGCGCTTCGATAGCCGCCTGAACCGCGATTTCCGCCCCCGCGTCGATAGCTGCCTGAGCATCGGCCGGACTTAATCCGGACCCGGCCTGAGACAACGTAATGTTCAGCGATGACTGAATCATATTCTGCAGGTTGCCGGCCTGACTGTTAATTGAACCGGCGAGTGTTTCGCTGAGAGACTGCGTGTTGCCTGAAGGTTGATTTCCTGATTGTGAAAGAAATTGGCTGAAATTTACCGTGACAGGGTCTCCGGTCCTGTTTCCGCTCGCGTCCAGCGCGTAAGTAGTCACCGCACCTGACGTAACATCCACTTCCATGCTCTGCCCGTTGTAAGAGAGCTTATAGGTGGTTCCTTTGATGGCGGCGACGGATATAGGTGTCGCTGTCCTGAATGCCGACCCTTTCTTGATATCATTAATATCCACTATCATGTCGCCCCTGGAAAGGTAAAGAAGGACATTTTCTGTCTTGTCGGGATTATAGTTTAAGGTTTTTATCATAATTTCGGAGTCATTGAGTATTTTTATTCCTCCCATGGAACCTATCTGGAGGATTGCGGAAGATGTTTCCTCTGTTGAAACAGAAGCGCCTTCTGCGAGGGTCATTCTTTCCCGCGCGGGTGTCCAGTCTCCATTACGGTCCTTTTTAACATTTACGGGACCCTCGATATTAATGAGCATGGCGAGAAATTTATCTTTGTCGTCTTCACCCGTTAATTTTTTTATCACCGCGTCTTCCAGTCCGAGGCTCCGTTCAAGGATAATCGCCATATCGCCGTTAGTAAGGACCTTATCCGCTTCAAATCCGCCGGGAGGGGTTATGCCTTTTGCGGCAAGTATGGAAAAATAATCCTCGGTTGTCGGGTTATCGGGCAGCATATTTGTTAATCCCAGCGAATTTACAAGATATTCGGCAAACCGGGCCTGTGTAACAGTGTCGGTGCTTTCGAGCGGAAACGCGGCTGTTCCCGCGAGCAGTAAAAACAGGATGAAAACCATATTCAAGTATTTCATAACTATCCCTTAAAAAGACGGTTAGCAAAACTTACGGGCAACAACCCGGCACATAAATATTTCATAAAAATGTGAAGTTGTCAATCCGAAAAAATAAGACAGGAGTAAATTCGCTGCGTCTACTGGACGGACTTTCCGTGTTTTTGTTTGACCATCATGGGCCTGTAGATATAATCGATGTACCCAAACTTTTCTTTAGGGGTGTATTTCAGGCTTATTATGACGTCCCTGCCCACCCATTCGTATTCATACCCTTCGATACCCTGGTTTGCGCGTTTACCATGCTGGTAAAAAAGAAGGCTTCGGATCTTTTCGAAGTTTGTTTCTCCTTCAAATCCGATGCTTGCGGCGTAGAATTTGTTTTTAGAAAATATATATACTATGATTTTCAGGGCGGCGCTTCCGAAATCGAGATTTTCATTTTTCATCGCGAAGAACATATCGTTTCCAAACCTCCGGACCGGTTGAAGGCCGGGTATGTTAGCGGATGATGTCTCCCATTTTATGCCGTGAAAACCGTCGGGTTCATTTTGAAAAGAGCCTGCCCGGGTTGGGAAAAATACAGCAAGCAGCAGTAATGGAACGAGAAGTAAGGCTGTGTTTACTTTCATAACTGTTGTATTATATACGATTGTGTCAAATAAGTGTTAACTATTACGGATATACGGTTGATTGTCCCCGGAAAATTTGCTCCCTGTCCAACGGTACCATATATAAGTCTTTTAAAAAAACAATTTATATGGTAGAAATATTTGAGATTATTTTTTTATAGGAGAAGTATATTTTAAATGAGAAGACTTTTGTGGGTGGTATTGTTTCTGCTTGCGGTCTCGCCTGTATCAGCCCAGCTGGTTATGATGAAGACAGGGAAGACGGAAAAAGGATGGAAAAGAGCTTTCTACAGTGCCAGCGCGGAATTGGCCGTTCAGGAATTTGACCGGGATTGGAATTTAAAGAAGATGAAAGGCAGGATACCCGACGGCGTTGCCAGGGAGTACGATGGTTCCGGCCGGCTTATCAGGATATATAATTATAAAAATAACAGGAGAGAAGGGGAATCAAAGGTCTATTATGAGAATGGAAAAATAAAATCGATAAAGAATTACAGAAGAGATATCCTTGAAGGGGTAAGCCGGAGTTTCTATTCTGACGGCGCCCTTGAAACGGAGCGGATTTATAAAAAGGGGAAACTGGACGGCTCATGCAGGAAATGCGATGAAAAAGGGACTTTACTTTTTGAATATAATTACAGCGCCGGGGAACAGGACGGAATCACCAGGCAATACACCTCCGAAGGAGTCCTTATAGGGGAATATAATTTCAAAAAGGGGAAACTGGACGGCGAATCAAAAATCTACAATTCCGACGGAACATTGACAGGCATTGATACATACAGAGGCGGAGATTTGATACGCAAACAGGCTTATTAGCGTAATTATGAAAACAAAAACAGTCAGACTTTTAGTGTCCTGCCCTGACAGAAAAGGGATAGTCGCCGCTGTCTCGTCGTTTTTATTCGATAACGGAGCTAATATCATTGAGTCCGACCAGTACGCGACGAGACGTTCATCCGGGGTTTTTTTCATACGGATTGAATTTGAGGCTGAAAAAGAACTGGCGGATGAGGATAGTTTCAGTCAAAAATTCAGCCCGCTGGCGAAGAAGTTCTCTTTTGACTGGACGGCAAGTTTCGCCGAACCGCGCAAAAAGATGGTCGTTTTTGCGTCTTTGGAGGAACATTGTGTGCTTGAACTGTTATGGAGATGGAAAAACGGGGAACTTCCGGTTGATATCCCTTATATTATCAGCAACCATGAGGTGTTAAAAACCGTTGCGGACCAGTTCGGCATTGATTTTAGGTTTTTTAAGGCGGATAAGGGAAACAGAGAAAAAACTGAACAGGGGATGATGTCTCTTATCAGGGGCAAAGCGGATTTTATCGTGCTGGCAAGGTATATGCAGATATTGACCGGCGGATTTGTAGATGAATACAGGAACAGAATAATAAATATCCATCATTCCTTTCTTCCCGCGTTTGCGGGGGCCAAACCCTATGAGCAGGCGTATCAGAGAGGAGTGAAGATAATAGGGGCGACTTCCCATTATGTTACCGAGGAGCTTGACAGAGGTCCGATAATCGAACAGGATGTCGAAAGGGTAACCCATAAAGACGATGTCGAGGAACTGAAACGCAAGGGAAAAGACATAGAAAGAACCGTGCTTTTCAGGGCCGTGAAGTGGCACGCGGAAGATCGTATTATAGTTTATAACAACAGGACGATTGTCTTTGCCTGAACCTGTCTCTCCGGTTCAAACTTCGGAATAAAATGATTGTCATATTTCTTCCGGAAGATTAAAATAAATAGGATTTATCTATATAAACATTACCGGTTTGGAGTGTTGAAGATGATTTCGGCGTATATATATACGGATGGAAAAATTGAGATAATCAACTCTGTTGAAAAGCTTTCGAAGGATATCCTTCAAAAGGGGAAGGTGTGGCTTGACGTATCGCAGCCGGCCGATGGGGAACTAAAGAAAGTGCTTGAAGAATTCTTCAATTTTCATCCCCTGAGCATAGAAGACTGTTTTACCGAAATGCATTATCCCAAGGTTGATGATTACGGGAACTACCTTTTTATTGTTATACACGCGCCGGATTTTACGCATCTTGAGACTTTTGAGACAGTTGAAGTCGATGTTTTTCTTGGAAAGGATTTTCTTGTTACATACAGCCGCGCGCATGTGAAAAGCACGGATACCCTTAAGGAAAGATGCATAAAAGACCCCAGGCGGATATTTGAGCAGGGAATGGATATGATGTTCTACAACTTTGTTGACAGCACCATGGACAATTACAACAACATCCTGTATTTTTTTGAGAAAAGAATTCAGAAATTCGAGGATGAAGTGGTTGACGGGGAAATAACCATTTCGCTTAAGGATATTATCCTTTTAAGGAACGACCTCAAAGAAGTCCGCAGGATACAGCAGCCGCAGAGAGAACTTTTTAACAGGCTGTCCAAACAGAAGTTTTCACAGATACTTGATAAAACAAGAAGATATATGAGGGATACCTATGATGCCATGTACAGGATCAATGACGAAATAGATAACCTCAGGGATTATATAAACAGCGTCAGGGATATTTAGNNGATATTTATATGACGGTGGAAGCGAATAAGATGAACCGGGTGATGAAAACTTTAACCGTCATCGCCACGATTATGATGCCCTTTGTGGTTATAGCGAGTATCTACGGTATGAATATAAACCTGCCTCTGGAAGACAGCCCGCACAGTTTTATGCTTATCATGATAAGCATGTTTTTTGTAACAGTGGCTTTTATGCTCTGGTTTAAGAAGAAAAAATGGCTTTAATCCATATTAAAAATTCACTATTTAAATCGGCATTTTTTCAGTTGGTTGTCGCGGCGCCGCTTTGTTTTTGCACCGCGGTTTTTCCGGAAGACGGGATACCGGTTGAATTCGAGGGTTTTAAACTGGGGATGGAGCTGGAAGAGGTTGAGCAGAAGCTCGATGAGAATAACCTTGCGTATAACCGGACAATTGATTCGGGAATGCCTAATGCCCTTAAAGAAGGTTCTCCCATGAGCCTGCAGAGTGAACTTGCCAGGGCTTTAAAGTATACGACGCCTTTTGCCCTGACGGTGACAAAACTGGGGGATTCGGAGTTTACCAAGTTTTATTTTACCGGCAGTTTAAAACCCGAAAAACTTTGTATTATCAATGCGCGATACGGGTCGTCATACTGGCAGAATTACAATACTATAGTGGAAGATAAAGCGAAAAAACTGCCGGATTACAGGAAAGAATCAGAAGAAGGCTTTATGAAAAGGTCCCTGAACGATTCCGCGGTGTGGGAAAATGCAGGTTATATATATAAGATTACCAGGGCGACCGAACAGGACCATTTTTCCATGTACGGAAGGAAAAAGATGAGAAGTATTGAAGGGTCGTATCTTGAGTTATTGTTTGTTGATAAGTGTTTATTTGAAAAAGAACTGGCTTCTTACAGGTAAGTATTCCGTGTCCGGAGATTAAATGAGAAAATTTGCCGTACCGTTATTATTTCTTCTATTGATATGTTCCGTCCTTTATATATTCATACTTTTCTTCAGGACAGATTCTGTTTTGGGCATCAAGATAGGGAAAAGCAAGGAGAAGATTCAGAGGGAATTTGAACGGCTTGCGATAAAAAAACTTGATACGGGTGACGGGTATATTGTTTATGAGAAGATTCCAAGCAGTATAAAACATGTAAAAAATGTGAAGATGTCCTTTTCCCGGGATGACAAACTTACTAAATTCGAGGTATGGTTTGCCAAAAGGGCGAAGGAAATAGTGCACGAAGGTATTGATGATGAGATTTTTTACAAAAAGAAGGGTGATTCTTCCCCCGATTTCGACCTTTACTTCTATGTAAAGGACGAACTTTCCAAAATTCACGGTGAACCTCATATTGAATCAATTTCAATGGAAAAGGGCTGGGCGGCATGTAAATGGTATCTTAAAAAAGCCAATGTGATATTCGGAATAAACGGGGATATGTGCGGCTTGAGCTGTTATAGCCCCGGGAACACGCCTCAGAAATTGATAATAAACGAATTCGAAGAATAAATATTCCTCTCTTTGATTTTTCATTTCTTTTATCGTTGACGTTTTTATAAGCGGTTTGATAACATTAAAATCTTCAATTTTTGTCTAAAAAGGGAGAGAGAAAAGATGATAGAGCGATATACCGGGCCTGAAATGGCGAAAATCTGGTCTCAGGAAAACAAGTTCGGCACCTGGCTTAGAATAGAAGTGCTTGCATGCGAAAAAATGGCGGAGCTCGGAATTATACCTAAAAAAGACCTTGCCCGGATAAAAAGGAAAGCGGGTTTTAACGCAAAAAGAATCGATGAAATAGAGAAAACCGTAAACCACGATGTAATAGCTTTTCTTACCTCTGTCGCTGAACATGTCGGGCCCGCGTCAAGGCATATACATTACGGCATGACGTCTTCCGATGTATTGGATACATCTCTTTCTTTTCTTATGCGGGAAGCCGCGGATTTACTGCTGGACAGGCTCGGGGTTCTCATTAAAGAAGCAAAAAAGAAAGCATTAAAATATAAATTTACACCTATGATCGGCCGTTCTCACGGAGTCCACGCGGAACCGGTGACTTTCGGGCTTAAGATGGGGCTGATGTTTACTGAACTTAAAAGAGTTTATGAAAGGCTTAAAGCGTCCAGGGATATTGTTTCCGTAGTAAAAATTTCCGGGGCTGTCGGGATGCATACGCATCTCCCCGCGTCTGTTGAAAGTTATGTTTCGAAAAAACTCGGGATGAAGCCAGCCGCAATATCCACCCAGATTATACAGAGGGACAGGCATGCGGACTTTCTGAATTCAATAGCCCTTGCGGGCGCCGTACTTGAAAAATGGGCGCTGGAACTGAGAAATCTTCAGAGAACAGAAATATATGAGGTGGAGGAATATTTTGCGAAAGGGCAAAAAGGTTCTTCGGCTATGCCGCATAAGCGCAACCCCATTACCTGTGAAAGGATATGCGGACTTGCGAGGGTGCTCCGGGCGAATGCCATGGCGGGGCTTGAAAATGTGGCCCTCTGGCATGAGAGGGATATCACTCATTCTTCCGTCGAGCGTATTATTATTCCCGACAGCACCATACTGCTTGATTACATGCTATCCCTTATGATTAAGATTATCAGGGATTTGAATGTATATCCCGGTAATATGATGAAAAATATTTTCAGAACCAAAGGTCTGGTATTTTCACAGCGGGTGATGCTGGAACTTACACGGAAGGGGATGTCGCGTGAAAAGGCTTATAAGGTTGTCCAGAAAAACGCGATGAAAGTATGGAAAACCGGCCGGGATTTCAAAGAACTTCTTATGAACGACGAAGAATTGAAAAAACTGATGAAACCCGAAGAAATCGGGAAATGCTTTGATTTGGAATACTATTTCAAAGATGTAAACAGAATGTTCAGAGCCGCGGGGATTATCAGGGGGTAAATGATGTTCCGGAGCGGGCTAACGGTTTAAAACCAGAGGAAGATTATGTTTCTTGCCAAAGTATATGTAACTTTGAAAAAAAGCGTTCTTGACCCGCAGGGAGTGACTGTGAAACATGCCCTGGATTCCCTGGGATACAGGCAGGTGAATGATGTCCGGCTGGGCAAGTATATGGAAATTAAAATTAACAGCGATGACAGGCAAAAAGCGGAAGTTTTATTAAAGGAAATGTGCGGAAAGCTGTTGATAAATCCTGTGATAGAAGAATTCAGGTACGACCTGGAACAGAAATAAGAATCCTCCCAGAGGAAATCTGATGAAATTCGGAGTTGTGGTTTTTCCCGGTTCTAATTGTGACCATGATTGTTATTATGTGTTGAATGATGTAATGAAAGTTAAGACCGATTATATCTGGCACAAACAGGACGAAATAAGCGGTTATGACTGTATTGTCTTGCCCGGAGGTTTTTCGTACGGCGATTATCTCAGGACCGGCGCGATTGCCAGGTTTTCCCCTGTAATGAAGTCGCTGATCGAATATGCGGAAAAGGGCGGATTGGTGATAGGCATATGCAACGGTTTTCAGATTCTTCTGGAATCCGGACTTTTGCCGGGCGCTATGTTAAGAAATGAGTCTCTTTCATTTGTCTGCCGGGATGTCCGGCTTAATGTTGAAAACAGCAGGGTCCCGTTTACATCCTGCTGTAAAAAGGGAGAGATACTGGAAATTCCCGTGGCCCACGGAGAAGGAAATTACTATGCCGATGAAAAAACAATCAAAATGCTTGAAGACGGAGGCAGGGTTGTTTTCAGGTATTGCGGCAGGGACGGGAAAGCGTCAAAAGAAGCGAATCCCAACGGCTCTATTAACGATATCGCGGGTATCTGTAATGAAAAAGGGAATGTGCTTGGAATGATGCCGCATCCTGAAAGGTGCTCGGAGAAGATTTTAGGTTCCGCTGACGGTAAAAAAATATTTAATTCGATAATAAGTCATTTAACCAGGTAAAGCGTAAAATGCCCATATCAGACAAAACACAGATTGCCGAGCCGGAAGTGAATGAGAAGCTTGTGCTGGAACATAATATCACGCCGGAAGAATATAAGCATATAAAGGAAATACTCGGCAGAAAACCAAATTTTACCGAACTCGGGATTTTTTCGGTTATGTGGTCCGAACATTGCTCCTATAAAAATTCCAGACCCGTACTAAAGTTGTTCCCTGTGGACGGCCCGTCGGTTCTTGTAAAAGCGGGAGAGGAAAACGCGGGTGTTGTCGATATCGGGGACGGCTGGGCTGTCTCTTTCAAAGTTGAATCCCATAACCATCCTTCGGCGATTGAACCTTTCCAGGGGGCCGCAACAGGTGTCGGGGGGATTATAAGGGATATTTTCACAATGGGCGCGAGGCCGATTGCGAGCCTCAATTCGCTTCGTTTCGGGAAATTGGCGAATGCGAGAGTGAAGCACCTGCTGAAAGGTGTTATCGGAGGAATTGCGCACTACGGAAACTGCATAGGAATACCCACCGTGGGCGGAGAAATATATTTTGATGAAACATATGAAGCTAATCCTCTTGTTAATGCTTTCTGCCTCGGGATAATCAGGCATAAGGATATTGCCAGAGGGTGCGCGAAAGGTGAGGGAAACCCTGTCTTTTACGTCGGAGCCGCCACCGGGAGAGACGGACTGGGCGGAGCGAGTTTTGCTTCCCGTGAACTTACCGATGAATCTCACGAAGACAGGCCGGCTGTCCAGGTCGGTGATCCTTTTATGGAAAAATTGCTTTTGGAAGCATGTCTGGAACTTTTGAAAACGGGTTATGTTGTCGGCATTCAGGATATGGGTGCGGCGGGACTTACATGTTCGACATGTGAAACGGCAAGCAGGGGAGGTTCAGGAATAGAAATCGAACTTTCCAAAGTGCCGAAAAGGGAAACAGGTATGATTCCCTATGAAATAATGCTTTCCGAAAGCCAGGAAAGAATGCTTGTAATAGCGGAAAAGGGAAAAGAAAAGGAAGTAAAAAAAATATTTGAGAAATGGGACTTGCACGCTGTTGAAATAGGGCATGTTACGGGTGACGGGATAATGAGAGTCAGAAACAACGGCAGGATTGTGGTTGAAATACCCGCGAGAAAAATTGCCGAAGATTCTCCTGTTTATATCAGGGAAGAAAAAAGGCCGGAGTACCTGAAAGAAGCCGCTGAACTTGATGAAGAGAAGCTTGAAGAACCCGGAGACTGTAATGATGTGCTCGCGCGGCTCCTGGATGATCCCACCATATCGAGCAAAAAATGGGTATACGAGCAGTACGACCATATGGTTATGACTAACACTGTATTGCGTCCCGGTTCTGATGCTGCCGTTTTGAGAGTGAAACCCGCCGGGAAATATCTTGCGCTTTCATCGGACTGTAACAGCACTTACTGCTATCTTGACCCGTATACGGGAGGCAGGATTGCGGTCGCTGAATCAGCGAGGAACGTAATATGTTCGGGAGCCAAACCTCTTGCGGTAACCGATTGTCTCAATTTCGGGAATCCGATGAAACCTGAAATATTCTGGCAGTTTAAAAAGTGTGTCGAAGGTCTTGCCGATGCCTGCAGGTCATTCAATACGCCTGTCACCGGGGGAAATGTCAGTTTTTATAATGAGAATCCGAGGGGGCCTATTGATCCCACTCCCGTTGTATGCATGGTCGGGCTTTTTGAAAGCGAAAAACATATCACCGGCTCCCGTTTTATGAACGAGGGGGATTTGGTGTATCTTATAGGCGGCAACAGGGTGGAAATCGGAGGGTCTCAATACTTAAAAAATATTTTCGGTATGAAAAAAGGAAAATGCCCCATTCTGGACATTGAAGAGGAGAAAGCGGTCCAGTCGCTTTGTTATGAATCCATAAAAAAAGGCCTGATAAGATCCGCGCATGACTGTTCCGAAGGAGGGCTTGCTGTGGCCTTGTCCGAATGTTGTATAATGCCCGGAGGCGAATTTATGGGGGCTTGTGTTGACCTGACACAGGTTTACCCCGGCGATAGTTCAAAAGCATCTGTTCTTTTTGGCGAGTCGCAGTCCAGGATAATTGTCACCATTGCGCCCGAAAATGCCGGAAAGTTTGATTCTTTTGCGGGTTCTTCGGGTACGGGTGTACACAGGATAGGAACTGTAAAAGGTAAAAAATTGGTGATTAAATTCAACGGAGATGATTTAATAAATTCTGAAATCGACCGCATGGCGGAAAAGTATTTCGGCAGTATCGGAGCGAAATTAAAACTATAACGAACGGAGATGGTTGTGAACAGAGAAAAGATGACCTATAAAGATGCCGGAGTGGATATAGATTTAAGTTCCCAGGCTGTGGAAAGGATAAAAAAAATAGCCAAAAGAACGCATAAACACGGAATAATTTCGGGGATAGGCGGTTTTGGCGGTTTGTATGAATTGCCGAAAAACAAGTATGAAGAACCTGTGCTTGTATCGAGTATTGACGGTGTGGGGACAAAGCTTAAAGTCGCTGTTATGGCCGGAAAACATGATACAGTCGGGATGGACATCGTAAACCATTGTGTGAACGATATAGTTGTCCAGGGCGCGCGTCCTCTTTTTTTTATGGATTATGTCGGAATGGGAAAACTCGAAAAAACTGTTTTTGACCAGATTATAGACGGTATTGTAACCGCCTGCGATAAATCGGATTGTGT
Source organism: bacterium UBP3_UBA6266 (assembly GCA_002440765.1). GTDB lineage: Bacteria > Auribacterota > UBA6266 > UBA6266 > UBA6266 > UBA6266. The sequence goes on from DJVC01000113.1 coordinate 16,685, forward strand.
TCTTCTCGGAGGGGAAACAGCAGAAATGCCCGGGTTGTACGGAGAAGGAGAATACGATCTTGTCGGATGTATAACGGGTATTGTTGATAAAAAGAAAATAATAGAGGGCAAAGAGATTAAACCGGGGGATAAAATAATAGGTTTACAGTCTACCGGTCTTCATACCAACGGGTATTCGCTTGCGAGGAAGGTTTTGTTTGTAAAAGGCCAGTTTGCGATTAATGATAATATTCCCGAACTGGGAAGAACGGTTGCGGAAGAGCTTCTTATACCGCACAAAAGTTACGGCAACCTGATCCTTTCCCTGCTGGAAAAATTTAAAATCAAAGGTATGGCGCATATAACCGGCGGAGGTTTTGTGGATAACATCCCGAGAATGCTTCCGGGCGACTGTTCGGCGAATATATTCAGGGACAGCTGGAAAGTCCTCCCGATTTTCGGATTGATTTCTTCCGTGGGCAATATAGACGAAATAGAAATGTACAGGACATTTAACTGCGGTATCGGTATGGTTATTGTTGTTGAAGCGGATATGGCCGGTGATATACTTGAGGAAATAAAGAAACAGGAAGAAGAAAGTTTCCTTATAGGTGAAATTGCAAGGGGCAATAAAATAGTTAATTTTGTATAGTGTTAAGGGGAAAATATGAAAAAAGTTGAAAGAGCTTTGTTAAGCGTATACGACAAAACCGGAATAGCCGAATTTGCAAGGGAGCTGCGCAGGCTGGGTGTGGAGATAATATCCACCGGTGGCACGGCGCGGCTTCTTAAGGAAGAAGGGATTCCCATTACAAATATTTCCGATTATACGGGATTCCCCGAGATGCTGGACGGGAGAGTAAAGACCCTGCACCCAAAAGTGCATGCCGGGCTACTTGCCCTGAGAAATAATGAAGACCATAAAAAACAGATGAAAAATGCCGGTTTCGGATATATAGATCTTGTTGTTGTTAACCTGTATCCCTTTGAACAGACCATTTCCAAAAACAATGTTACTCTTGAGGAAGCCATCGAAAATATTGATATCGGCGGACCTTCGATGCTCAGATCAGCCGCCAAAAATTACAGGGATGTTGCCGTTGTGGTGAATCCGTCGAAATACGAATTAGTGCTGAAAGAGCTCAAAGAAAACAAGAAGACGTTATCGGAAGAACTGAAAATGAGGCTGGCAGTGGAAGTTTTCCAGACCACTTCCAGATATGATGCCCTTATATCCAGCTATCTTAAGAAAGTTTCTTCCGCTATCACCGACAGCCTCCCCGGCGAACTTTCCATTTCGTGTGTGAAGAAACAGAATCTGAGGTACGGCGAAAATCCCCATCAGAAAGCGGCATTTTTTGAAGACTATGCTTTTGAAAAATCCGAACCGTCCGTAATAGGCGCGAAACAGCTTCATGGAAAAGAATTGTCGTTTAACAATATTATAGACCTTAATGCCGCGCTTGAAATAGTCAAAGAATTCACCGAGCCTTTTGCTGTTATCATAAAACATACGAATCCGTGCGGGGCGGCTGTATCCGGCGATATTTGTTCAGCGTATAAAAAAGCCCTTGAGACAGATCCCATTTCGGCGTTCGGGAGCATAGTCGGTTTTAACAGGGAACTTGATGAGCCTGCCGCAGTTGAAATCTCAAAGCTTTTTGTGGAAGCGGTTATCTGCCCTGCCTATACAAAGGAAGCTCTGGATATCCTTGAAGAGAAAAAAAACATAAGGATTCTCGAGATTGCGAATCTGCCTGACTGGTACAAGAATAAGATTTATTCCGGTTTTGACCTCAAAAAGGTGACAGGGGGAGTCCTTGTGCAGGACAGGGATGTAAGGGAAATAACCGGAAAAGATATAAGAGTGGTGACAAAAAAGAAACCCACCGAGAAACAAATTGAAGATATGCTCTTTGCATGGAAAATCGTCAAGCATGTTAAATCCAACGCCATTGTTTATGTTAAGGATAATCAGACGATTGGAATCGGAGCCGGGCAGATGTCCAGGGTCGATTCATCGAAGATGGCTGTGATGAAGGCTCAGAAAGGACTGAAAGGCAGTGTTATGGCGTCAGATGCTTTCTTCCCGTTCAGGGATAACATTGATACCGCTGCCGGCGCGGGTATTTCTGCGATAATACAACCCGGAGGTTCGGTAAAGGACCAGGAAGTTATAGACGCGTGCAACGAAAATGACATAGCCATGGTGTTTACGGGGATACGGCATTTTAAGCATTAAGACTAGTTATCCAGTTACTAAGTTACTGAGTGATGAATAATTATTCTAATAACTTAATAACTATTATCAGCAACAGGTAATCTATCATGAAAGTTCTTGTGGTCGGTTCGGGAGGAAGAGAACATGCCCTGGTGTGGAAGCTGTCACAAAGCAATTCTGTTTCCGGTATTTACTGCTCACCGGGCAACGGGGGGATAAGCGCGATTGCTGACTGTGTTGGCATCGACGCGGACGACATAGAAGGTCTTCTTGCTTTTGCAAAAAAAGAAAAAATCGATTTTACGGTTGTGGGTCCGGAAGCCCCTCTTGTTTCCGGGATAGTCGATATTTTTGAGAAAGAAGGACTGCATATTTTCGGGCCGGTATCACAGGGCGCAAAGCTCGAAGGCAGTAAAGCATTCTCAAAAAATTTTATGAGAAAACACGGTATTCCCACGGCCGAATTTCAAATCTTCGATAATTCAGATGAAGCAGCGGATTATATCCGCGGTAAAAAATATCCACTGGTTGTAAAAGCTGACGGGCTTGCCGCGGGCAAAGGAGTTTTTGTATGTTCTTCAGCAGCCGAAGCCGAAGAAGCCGCCGGGCTTATAATGAAAAAAGGAATATTCGGTAAGGCAGGCAGAGAGATTGTAGTGGAAGAATGCCTGAAAGGGGAGGAAGCTTCCATCCTTGCTTTTTGCGACGGGAATACGATTATGCCAATGGATTCTTCGCAGGACCATAAAAGAATTTTCGATGGCGATAAAGGCCCTAATACGGGGGGGATGGGAGCCTATAGCCCCGCTCCCGTAATTACCGGAAACCTGATGAAAGTCATTGATGAAAAAATCTTACAGAGAACCATCCGCGGTTTGAAAAAAGAAGGAATAAAGTATAAAGGAGTTATTTATGCGGGTATAATGGTTACGGATAAGGGTCCTATGGTTTTGGAATATAATGTAAGGTTCGGAGATCCGGAAACACAGCCGCTGCTTATGAGGATGAAGACGGATCTGATGGAAGTGATAAAGACGGTGTCTGCGGGAGATTTGAATAAAATAAAACTTGAGTGGGATGACAGAGCCGCAGTTTGTGTGGTTATGGCTTCGGGAGGTTATCCGGGCAAGTATGATAAAGGGTTCGAAGTAACGGGGCTTGAAAAAGCCGGAAGCATCAACGATGTTTTTGTGTTTCATGCGGGGACGAGGAGAAAAGACGGCAGGATTTTGACGAGCGGAGGAAGGGTACTTGGTGTTACGGCCCTCGGAAATAATATAGAAAAAGCTGTGGAAAAAGCTTACGGCGCGGCCGGACTGATAAAATTTGACGGAGTGTTTTTCAGAAAAGATATAGGTCATAAGGCGTTGGCAAAATAAATCATCCGGATATTTAAGGAGGATAAAATGAATAACAGGCCATTAGTCGGGATAGTTATGGGGAGTGAGTCGGATTACGAGATCATGAGGAAAGCCGGTGATATGCTTGATAAGTTTGATATAGCGTACGAGATGGATGTCCTCAGCGCGCACAGGTCTCCGAAACTGGTTGTCAAATATGCGGAAGAAGCCGTTACAAAAGGCTTGCGTGTCATTATCGCGGGCGCGGGCAAGGCGGCCCATCTTGCCGGAGTAATTGCCGCCCATACAACCATACCTGTTGTCGGCGTTCCTATTTCGTCCGATGACTTAAAGGGAATGGATGCCCTTTTTTCCATGGTTCAGATGCCGGCCGGTATTCCGGTCGGGACTATGGCACTGGGTTCCTCGGGAGCAAAAAACGCGGCTTTATTTGCCGCTGAAATAATTTCCCTGTCCGATTCAAAATTGTTTGATAAACTTTTAAATTACCGGAATCTGCTTGAAGAAGAGGTTCTCGCGGCATCCGAAAGGGTAAAAAAAGCAAGCAAAGAAATAAAATAAAAATTTCCCAAATTAAAGAAATACCTGAGATTGAAAATTTATATTGCAAACAGCCCCGAAGAAATAAAAACCGCTGTTTCAGAAGCGGCGAAAGTTATAAAAGCCGGCGGGATTATAGCGTTTCCCACGGAAACGGTCTACGGGCTTGGCGCCGATGCGGGCAACCCCGATGCGGTTAACAGGTTGTATAAAATAAAAAAACGCGATAAAAACAAGCCTTTCACGAATTTAATCGCGTCCGCCGGGCAGATAAAAAAAACATGTGTCGTCAGCAAAGAGGCTGAAAAAATTATCGGAACGTTCTGGCCCGGCCCGGTGACATTGATATTCAGAAGTTCAGCGGGGAAAGAAGGATACAGGGTTCCTTCAAACAGTATTGCGTTAAGGCTGCTTCAGGAATGCGGAAGAGCTTTAGTTGCCCCGAGCGCGAATCCAAGCGGATTTAAAAACCCGAAGGATGCTCGGACTGTCAAAGGCTATTTTGAAAAGGAAATTGATCTGTTGATTGACGGAGGTTCCGCGGATTTGGGTATAGAATCGACGGTCATTGATTTTTCCCCGGGGAGACCGTCCATCCTGAGAACAGGAGCCGTATCCGTCCGGGATATCAGGGAAAAAACAGGTGTTGAGCTTGATATTGCTTCGGAGTTATGAAAAAACCCATAAAAAAAGTTTTATTTGTGTGTACCGGAAACAGCTGCCGTTCTCCGATGGCGGAAGGGTATTTTAACTTTCTGTCAGCCACAGGAAAAACAGGTGTGAATTCGGAATCTGCGGGAGTTTTCGCCATCGACGGATTTCCCCCGAGCGCGGAAGCGGTCAAAGTGATGGAGGAGAAGGGAATAGATATTTCTTCTCATAAAACCAGAAGACTTTCCCAGAAAATAATAGATTTATCCGATATAGTCATTGTTATGTCGGATTCGCATAAACGTGAAATCGAAAGAAAATTTAAAACAGGCGGAAAAGGAGTAAAGTTGTTAAAGGAATTTGATGAAAGTGATAACATAAATTCCATGGATATCAGAGATCCGATAGGTATGCCTGTGAATGTTTACCGGGCCTGTTTTGGAGAAATGAAACCGTTAATTGAAAATTTGCTGGGGGATATATGCGGATAGCCGTTGCAAGTGACCACGGTGGATATCTTTTTAAAGAGGAACTTATAACATATCTTCAAAAGCTTGGACATGTTGTCGGGGATTTCGGTTGTGAAGGTGAAACCTCCTGCGATTATCCGGATTACGGCATACCCGCCGCGCGGAGTGTTTCGGAAGGGAATAATGACAGGGCTATACTTATATGTACAAACGGGATCGGAATGTGTATGCTCGCAAACAAAATACCCGGGATAAGGGCGGCTCTCGTATATAGCGAAAAAACCGCGGAGAAGACGAGGCAGCACCATGATTCAAATGTGCTGTGCCTGGGCGGGAAAGAATTCAGTTTTGATGATCTGAAAAAATTTGTATATATCTGGCTGAATACCGGTTTTGAAGGCGGAAGACATGAAAGAAGAGTAAATAAAATCAATGACCTTGATTAACCGGTTTTATAAAGGAGACTTGTTAATGAAAAATTTAAGAAAAGCGGACCCGGAAATTTTCGGTGCCATACAGAAAGAAACAGAAAGAGAGGAATATCACATTGAATTAATTGCCTCCGAGAATTTTACAAGTGACGCGGTGCTTGAAGCGGCAGGCTCCGTTATGACCAATAAATATGCGGAAGGTTATCCCGGGAGAAGGTATTACGGCGGCTGTGAATGTGTTGATATAGCCGAAAACATTGCCATTGAAAGGGCAAAAAAACTTTTTGACGCCGAATATGTAAATGTCCAGCCTCATTCGGGATCACAGGCAAACATGGGAGTATATTTTTCCGTCCTGAATCCGGGAGACACTATTTTAGGTATGGACCTCGCGCACGGCGGCCACCTTACGCACGGCGCCAAAGTAAATTTTTCAGGCCGGCTGTACAACGTGTGTTCTTATGGAGTAAGCAGGGAAAAGGAGACACTTGATTATGACGGAATAATGAGGCTGGCAAAAGAGCACAAACCCAGGCTGATTATCGCGGGGGCATCCGCTTATCCCAGGACGATAGATTTTAAAAGGTTCAGAGAAATAGCCGATTCAGTGGAAGCATATCTTATGGTTGACATGGCTCATATTGCCGGACTGGTCGCTGCGGGATGCC
>DJVC01000043.1 GCA_002440765.1 bacterium UBP3_UBA6266
CCTCATGGTGAAACTATTTAATCCATAATAAATAGGGACAGACACCTAATTCTTTAAGATTGAAATCAGAAATTTAAGTATTATAATGAATTTAAAGGTGGTACAAAAACCCACAAATTACGAATTCGTATATTATATGTTAGGCAAATGAGAATAATATGACAAACCAGAAGATAACCCGGATAATACGCTGGGTGGCAAGAATATGGTCGATAGGATCCATCGGTTTACTGTGTGCTTTTTTGGTTGGCGAGGGCATGCCTCCTATAACACTCAAGTCCATATTGTTTCCTTTCGGTGTCATGGCGGGTTTAATCATGGCATGGCGATTCGAGCGGATGGGGGGACTACTAGCGGCAGCATCCATAATTCTGTTCTATGCGGTTGAGTATTTGGGTCATGGAAGTTTCCCGAAAGGATACGCGTTCATACTGATATCGGCGCCAAGCGTGATCTTTGCTTGGTGTGGATTTGCCGAAACAAGACAGAAGAAAAAGGAAGCCTAACATTTCACTCCAGCGGACGCTAGCGCGCCGCTGATTTTCGCGTTAATAAAGGAGAAAGTTCAATAAAAAGGTATAGAATTACATATATTGTAGTCATTATTGTACTTACAGTGCTTGTTGTGCACACAACAGTTGGAGCTCAGCAATCACAAGAGAAGGCTTCTGGATCAAAGGTACATGTTGGTATATTTGATTCTCGTGCTCTGGCAATGGCCTATTATCGTTCGGAACCGTTCAACCGCCAGATAAACGAGATGAAGGCTGAATGTGAAAAAGCGAAAGCACAAGGGGATGAGAAACGTGTTAAGGAGCTTGAAACTGAAGGCCCAGCTCTGCAGGAGTTGGCACACAAACAGGGCTTTAGCACTTGGCCTGTGGATAATATTCTGGAAAAAATCAAAGAAAAGATTCCGGAGATTGCAAAAAAGGCTAATGTTGACATCATCATATCCAAGTGGACTATTGCCTACCAGCAATCAGAAATTGTATTCGTTGATGTCACCGACCTCATGGTGAAACTATTTAATCCAGATGAGGAAACCCTAAAATTAATTAAAGAAATTCAGAAACAAGACCCGATTCCTCTTAAAGAAATTGAGGGGCATCAATGCAAGTAATATCTTTGTGGAAAAGGGGACGTTTCTATTTTTTTAAGTAACCAACAACAGGTACCTAATTAAAATGGGAGTTTTAAAAAATAGGTGGCTGTCCCTATTGAAGAAGAGAGAGGAGAGTGGCATGAAAAGAATAGTGCTCATTCTTATATCCTTGCTGATATTGGTTAATATTGCCGATGCTGCCATAGAGGAGTACTACGAGGAAAAAGCAATCAAGATTCAAAAGGCCGGCGCTTTCGAGGATGATAAGCAGGTTGTAATTAGAGCGGGTGACAAAGTAACATTTAAAATTAAGGTATATCAGAGTGAGTTTTTCGGCCAGACTATAATCAGCGCAAATGCTAATATAGATAACACCACAGAGCAAAAGGTTAGAGCCATCTATTCAATCTCATTTCATGACAAAGATGGCAAGCTTGTTGCCTGCCATCAGGGATCGTGGGATCTTGTACCCGATGATGATGTGAATTACGGCAGCGGTATCATCTATGCGGATGAGGAAGCAATCGCGTCAGTTACCGGTTACAAGTTAAAGACCTGCGTAATAGAATCCGAAAAAGACTGACAGCACAATTTCCCCGCGCGCCTTTTTTCTTCTTTTTTATCAACCGGCCTGCTGGTATTATTATAATTATCCGTGGGGTTTGTTTTTCGACATATAAAAATTTACTCAAAGGCCTGCCATGTGTATTTGTAAGAAAAAATTTTCTTATTTAAAACTTTTCGTGCTATTGGTTTTTGATATTTTCTTTTTTATGTTTGCCTTGCCGGTTCGCGCGGATACGTTTTATGTTACGAATACGAATGATGCCGGCGCCGGTTCGCTCAGGCAGGCCCTAACGGATGCCAATGCGAGCGGTACCGATGCCACGATTGAATTTCAGACAGAAGGAACAATTACCCTGGCTTCCGCATTACCCGCTTTAGTTGTCAAAACGATTTTTGACCTTGCCGATTACAATGTTACCATCGAGGCTAACGGCGGAAGCAGTACCGCTGATTCGTTTAAAGTAGATAATGGTGCGGCGGGGACAGGTGTTTTTACTGTGGGAGCCGCTTCGACCTGGGTTAACAGCAACGACCTTTATGTCGGTCATTCAGGTGTTGGAGACTTTGCCGTATCTGACGGTGGCTTGGTAGACAGTGATTACGGAGTTATCGGTTATAACGGAGGTTCGGAGGGTACGGCTGTTGTAACAGGTGTAGGCTCCAGCTGGACTGCCAGCGTCGAATTTTATGTGGGCTACACCGGCACCGGAACATTGACCATCTCTGACGCCGGAACAGTGCTTAATCCATCCGGAATCATCGGCAGAGAACTTGGTTCCGAGGGGACTGTTACTGTGACCGGCGCGGGTTCAACATGGATAAACAATACCGGTTTAACAGTCGGATACTTTGGTACAGGCGTGCTGAATATCTCTGACAGCGGTTCTGTAAGCAGTACAGGTTTTGGATATATCGGTTCTGAAGTCGGGTCTGATGGGACGGTGACAATGACCGGCGCGGGTTCAACGTGGACTAATACCGGCAATTTATATGTAGGCCGCTTGGGCGCGGGGACATTGACGGTTTCCGGTTCCACTATTGATAACAGCGCGGAACTCTATGTAGGTTATACCGGCACAGGTAATATGACGGTTTCCGATGGAGGTGAGGTAGATAATACCACCGGAGTAGTTGGTTATAATTTGGCAGGGGAGGGAACCGTTGCTATAACAGATACAGGTTCAAACTGGGTAAACAGTGATGAGTTATATATAGGTTACACAGGCACCGGTACAATGACGGTATCCGATGGCGGTGGGGTAGAAAATACTAACGGAGTTATAGGTTATGAAGCAGGCGCGGAAGGGACGGTTACGGTAACGGGCGCCGGATCAGCCTGGGCTAACAGCAACCATCTTTTTGTCGGTTACACCGGTACCGGAACACTGGCCATATCCGATGGCGGTTCAGTAACTAATGCGGGACGGGGCTATATTTGTTTTGAGGCAGGTTCCGAAGGTACGTTGAACGTAACAGGCGCCGGTTCTACCTGGACCAGTACTGAAAATATATATGTTGGTCGCGCAGGAACGGGAACCCTGACGGTTTCGGGCGGCGCAGTGGATGGAAACGCCGAGCTTTATGTCGGCTATGCTAATCCCGGCACCGGTACAATGACCATATCTGATGGCGGTGATGTAGAAAATACTAACGGGGTTATAGGTTATGAAGCAGGCGCGGAAGGGACGGTTACAGTAACAGGCTCCGGGTCTTCCTGGGATAACAGCACCGGCCTTTATGTAGGCTATGCCGGTACCGGCACAATGAATGTTTCCAATAATGGCTCCGTAAGTGTGAACAACGGAGCAGGAACACTTACTCTCGCTGAGGATGTGGGTTCAGTCGGCACTCTTAATATAGGCGAAGGGTTATCGGCGGGCGTTGTCAATGCTGCTGATATTTGGGGGAATGACGGTACGGCAACAATTAATTTTAACCATAATGGGAATGCTTACATATTTGCGCCTGATATTGCGGGAACTCTTGATGTTAACCACAACGGCACGGGGACTACGATTCTCACCGGCACGACTACTTACGCCGGCGACACCACTATTAACGCCGGAACACTTGATATATATACGAACAGAACATTTACGGGCGACCTGAACCTTGCTGGTGGAGCTCTCAACCTTAGAACGGCGACACTTGCCGTTACTAATGATTATACGCAGGCGGCTGATACCATTCTCAAATTGGACGTTGCAAATTCTGCCGTCGCCGGTTCGATAGCATCGGCAGGTACTACTACTGTATCCGCAAACAGTTCTTTAAATGTTAATGTTACGGGATATGTGGCGAACGGATCCGCATATACAGTGATAGACGGCCCAGCAGCGGGGGGAGCCGTTAACGTTCCGGGAACGATTACTGACAGCAGTGCCGTCCTGACATTTGCCGGGACAACAGATAATGATGACCTTACACTTACAGCAACCCGGGCGCATCCGTATAATACCCTTGCATCCGGCAATGAAGCCGTAGTTGGAGATGTACTTGAACAGACAGGAGCTTCGGGAGCCTCGGGTGATATGTTAACAATACTTAATCAGATGGATTCACTTGGTTCCCGGGAAGCCGTGCAGAATGCTCTTTCTCAAGTGACGCCGTCGGTTGATGCGGGGGTATTGGACACGGGATATACAACGACAAGCCAGTTCCAGGATAAGGTTACAGAACATCTTGCCGATACCCGAAGCGGCCTCTCAACAGGCGACCCGTTCCGGGATGTTGACATCTGGGCCAAAGGGTTCGGCAACTATCTTGACCAGGATAAGCGTGACCACATAGACGGATATAAAGCCCGCACATTGGGAACCGCTATAGGAGTGGATTTTCTCGTAGCTGACCCTTTGAGAATCGGGTTAAGCGGAGGATATGCATTCAGCAGAATTGACTCCAAGCAGTCAAATATCGGGGATACTGATGTTGATTCTTATCAGGGAACTTTATACGGCGGTTACACTGATGGGCCTGTTTATATTGATGTTGCAGGCTCGTTTGCCTATAACCGTTATGAAGGCTCAAGGACCATAATGTTTGGGAATATAGCAAGGACAGCCGATTCGGATTATGACGGCCGGCAGTATTCGGCTTACATCGGCGGCGGATGTACACTTGAAATGAATGGTCCGGAAATTACGCCTATGGTATCGTTAAGGTATATATATATGTATCTTGACGAATATACCGAAACCGGAGCGGATGCATTGAATCTCAAAGTTGACAGCCAGGATTATAATTTTCTGCAGTCCGGGCTGGGGGCCAAGTTTGCTTATCCTATAAGGAAGGCCGATGTAACTTTTGTCCCTGAGATTCACGGGATGTGGCTGTATGATTTCATAGGCGATGAACAGCAGACGACCTCGACATTTACCGGAGGCGGAGCTTCCTTTAAGACAGACGGAGCAGACCCCGCTCAGAACAGCTTTAATGTCGGAGGAAGCCTGACCTTTATTATGACCGATAATCTGAGCCTGTTCTTGGCTTACGATTTCGAAGGGAAAGAAGATTTTATCGGACATTCAGGTTCGGTAACTTTGAGATATGGTTTCTGAAAAAGATAAAAGGATATGGTGATAAATTATAAGGGAGGGTAAAAATGGCGAAAAAAACGGTAAACAGGTTAGTTCCTGCTTTTATGCTTTTAATTTTTATTCTTATTGTTTCTGTTCTGGCGTGGAGTATGTGGAAGGGAAGCGATGTCAGGTTGAAAGCTATTTCCGGAGATTCGTCTGTTTCTGACGCTGCCGCCCTGGAGAAAATCGCGAGGGTTATCTGGTCTGAGCGCATCGAGAAATTAAGAGTAGAGAAAATATCTTCGGGGGAATATGAGATGGAGGTTGTAATAGGTTATGGAAGCATTCTTGCTTTCGGCGATATCGGCAAGGAGAAAATAAGGCGCACCGATGAATTTACCAAAGGAGCCTTGCGCTGCTTCCGCGCCGGGAAAGATAGAAAACTCGCAAAACTTGTTTTACAGCTTGAAACTCCTGTTAAATCCGCTTTTGGAAATAAAATAGAAAGAATGGCTGTTTACAGAGTTATTCTTTATCTCCAGGATATAGAGAAAATACCGCAATGGGAGACCTGCGGTATAAATGAAGACACTAAACAGAAAATAAGAAGCCTGTGGCACGTAAAACTCGATAAATTCAGCGAGCTGCGGGTTAAATAATTTTAAATAGGGACAGACACCTATTTAAATGGTGTCTGTCCCTATTTAAATTCAACAAAAGGATTTATTATGACACACATTAAACTTTCCCGTATTTTTTCGATTTTTTTGGTTATCACCGCTTTAGTTTTTTCTTCAGGCAGTGTTTTTGCGGAGTTGTCCCTTTACACAAACCCGAACATCCCCGTTGAGCAAAGAGTAGAGGACCTGTTAAAGAAAATGACGCTGGAAGAGAAAATTACCCAGGTTGCGGGCGCAGACCATATGAACACGCCCGAGAACAAACGGCTGGGAATACCGTCGCTGAAAATGACCGACGGGCCTCACGGAGTCAGATGGGGCTCTTCAACCTGTTTTCCTACGCTGATAACACTGGGGTCAAGCTGGGATCCGGTGCTTCTGAGGGCTGTCGGGAAAGCTCTCGGCAGGGAAACAAGGGCAAAAGACAGGAATGTCCTACTGGGACCATGCATAAATATACATAGGACACCTTTGGGCGGGAGGAATTTTGAAAGTTTCGGGGAAGACCCGTATTTAATATCGGAACTGGTGGTGGAATATGTGAAAGGTGTCCAGAGCGAGAAAATCGGGACTTCGACAAAACATTACGCATGTAACAACCAGGAATTTGAGCGGACGACCATAAGCGTGGAGATAGATGAAAGGACGCTTCGGGAAATTTATCTTCCCGGGTTTGAAGCCGCGGTTAAGGAAGCCGACACTTTAACGGTGATGGGCGCCTATAACAAAGTTAACGGCGATTATTGCTGCGCCAGCAAATATCTTTTAACGGATATTCTGAAGGATGAATGGGGATTTAAGGGGCTCGTAGTTTCGGACTGGGGCGCTGTGCACAGCACTGTGAAAACGGCGAATGCGGGGCTTGACCTTGAGATGCCGGGTCCGCCGACGTTTTACGGTAAACATCTTTTGCGGGCCGTTAAAAACGGTGAAGTCAGTGAAAAGGTGCTGGACGATAAAGTCCGCCGGATACTGAGAGTTATGTTTAAACTCGGGCTGTTTGACAGTCCGGACCCGAGTTTAAAAGGCGCCTGTGATACAAAAGAACACAGAGCGCTTGCAAGGGAAGCCGCAAGAAGAGGAATTGTCCTCCTGAAAAATAACAGCGAGACCCTCCCTATAGATAAAAACAAAATCAGGTCTATCGCAGTAATAGGGCCTAAGGCCGAGGCTGCGCTGCTCGGAGGCGGAGGCAGCTCCAGCGTAACTCCCAATTGCGCCATAAGCCCGCTTGACGGGTTGCTGGAAAAATGCAGAAGAGAAAAAGTTAAATTAACTTTTTCGCAGGGCTCTTGTATGCCCAAAGATTTGATTCCTATAGACTTCGGGGAATTTACTACACCCGGTCCTAATCCTCAACCCGGGCTTAAAGCCGAATTCTTTAAAAATACCGAGCTGAATGGAAGGCCTGTTCTCACGCGGGTGGACAGGAAGATTGATTTTGACTGGGGAGGCAATTCGCCGGGCTCTGATATCGGCGCTAATAATTTTTCCGCGCGGTGGACCGGGAAATTTACGCCTTCGAAATCGGGAGAATATGATCTCGGCCTTTTAAGCGATGACGGCAGCCGGCTTTATATTGACGGGAAACTCGTTATTAATAACTGGTGGGAACACGGCCCTGAAACCAGAAGGGAAACAGTTTATCTTGAGGCGGGGAAAACTTACGATGTACGTATTGAGATGTTCGAAAAAAGCGGAAACGCTGTTATCAAGCTGGGATATTCCCC
>DJVC01000050.1 GCA_002440765.1 bacterium UBP3_UBA6266
AACTTCTCCCTCTTCAGCCACTATTTCGGTCCTTCTGCTGTCTCCATATCTGTCCTTTATTTCTTTGAGTTCCTGAGCGATTATGTTCAATACCATCCTCTCGCTGGACAATATATTTTTCAGATACGCGATCCTCTTTATCAATTCCTTGTATTCGCTGTCTATCTTTTCCCTCTCGAGGCCGGTTAACTGATACAGTCTCAGTTCAAGTATTGCGTTTGCCTGTATATCCGAAAGTTTGAACTTTGAAATCAGGGTTTGTCTGGCTTCATCTCTGTCTTTGGATTTCTTGATTATCTTTACAAATTCATCTATGTGGTCCAATGCTATCTTAAACCCTTCCAGTATATGCGCTCTTTCCTCGGCCTTCCTCAGTTCAAATTTCGTGCGCCTTATTACAACTTCTTTCCTGTGCTCTATGTAACACTCCATTATTTCCTTAAGATTCATGACTCTCGGGCGGTTTTTATCAAGTGCAAGAAGTATGGCGCCAAAAGTGGTTTCCATCTGCGTATGCCTGTAAAGCTGGTTCAATATAACCCTTGATATCTCTCCGCGTTTGAGTTCTATTACTATCCTCATCCCGTCCTTATCGGATTCATCCCTGATATCCGATATGCCAGTGATTTTCTTATTGTTCACAAGCCTTGCGATATCTTCTATAAGATTGGATTTGTTGACGTTGTAAGGTATTTCCGTTATTACAATACTTTCTTTTCCGCCTTTAAGCGGCTCTATTCCGGCCCGGGCTTTGAGTTTCAATTTTCCGTAACCCGTCTCATACATGCTTTTTATCGGGGCCTTGCCGCAAATAATGCCCGCTGTAGGGAAATCGGGGCCTTTTACAAACTTGCATAATTCTTTGATGGTCGCTTCCGGGTTATTGATAAGATGAATTGTCCCGTCTATAATCTCGGAAATATTGTGCGCCGGTATGTTTGTCGCCATCCCGACGGCAATTCCCGAGGAGCCGTTAATCAAAAGGTTCGGTATCTTCGATGGAAGTATCGTCGGTTCCAAGAGGGATTCATCAAAGTTCGGAGAAAAATCAACCGTTTCCTTGTCTATATCTTCAAGCAATTCCTCCGCAATGCGCTCCATTTTCACTTCCGTATATCTCATCGCGGCCGCGGCATCGCCATCGATAGAACCAAAATTGCCCTGACCATCTATAAGAGGATACCTCAACGAGAAATCCTGCACCATTCTTACCATTGTGTCGTATACCGCGGTGTCACCGTGAGGATGATACTTGCCGAGAACTTCCCCGACGATTCTCGCCGACTTTTTATAGGCGCTCCTGTGCGTAATCCCAAGGTCTTTCATCGCAAAAAGGATCCTTCTGTGAACAGGCTTCAGCCCGTCCCTTACATCCGGCAATGCCCTTCCCACAATAACGCTCATCGAATAATCAAGATATGAATTTTTCATTTCCAGGCTTATCGACCTTGAAATAATTTTTTCGTTTTCCGTATACATCTACTCGCTCCTTACACAAATCCATTGATGAGTTATTTACGTTTTAAACATCAAGATTCTTAACTTCCGGCGCAAATTTCTCTATAAATGCCCTCCTGGGAGCCACCTGGTCCCCCATAAGAGTCGTAAACATCCTGTCCGCTTCAAATGCATCCTCGAGGACGATCTTTACAAGTGTTCTTTTATCGGGATCCATTGTTGTTTCCCAAAGCTGTCCCGGGTTCATTTCCCCCAAGCCTTTATACCGCTGAATCATAAGGCCTTTCTTCCCCTGCTCTTTCACATAGCTTAACACCCCGCTCAGGGTCTTCAGTTCTATGGAGTTTCCTTCCGCCGGTATGATTTCATAATTCACTTTTGAGGAATCTCTTTTCTTGCCGGTATCTATCAACCCTTTTCTTTCCAGCTCCCTGACGATCTTGGCCAGTTCGCGGGCTTCATAAAGTTCTCTTACATCAATAGCTGAAGTAGCGGGTTCCTTCTCTTTATCCCCGTTTTCAACAACTATTTCCATCTGTCCCCCTTTTTCCTTTTCCGCTCTCTTGGTGACATCAACCAGCTCTTTGTCGTTATACAGAAAAATTTCCTCCTCTTCAATCCTCACCCTGTATATGGGAAATTCTCCCGTTTTTTCGTTTCTCAGCGCCATAAACGCGTCAAACTCTATACCTTTCCTGTGAAGCAGTCCGGCAATCCTTTCCAATCCCATAATTAACTCGAGTATTTCCATAAACTGTTTGGAATTGTATTCGTTTTTATTGGACAGTTTTCTGAATTTTAAATCTTCCGTTCCGAGTTCGAGAATCATTTTGTTCATCTCTTTATCGCTCTCGATATAAGATTCTTTTTTCTTTCTCTTTATTTTGTAAAGCGGCGGCTGGGCTATATAAATATACCCTTTTTCTATAAGAAGCGGCATCTGCCTGTAGAAAAATGTGAGAAGAAGCGTTCTTATATGAGAACCGTCTACATCGGCATCGGTCATTATCACTATTTTATTATATCTGGCTTTGTCAATTTTAAAATCTTCTTCACCTATCCCGGCGCCGATAGCTGTAATCATCGTCCGTATCTCATCGTTGTTCAATAATTTGTCGAGCCTCGCCTTTTCGACATTCAATATCTTTCCCTTGAGAGGCAGTATCGCCTGATATCTGCGGTCTCTGCCCTGTTTTGCAGACCCGCCGGCAGAATCCCCTTCGACAAGGAATAATTCGCACAGGGCGGGTTCTTTTTCGGAACAATCCGCCAGCTTCCCCGGGAGAGAAGCCGTATCAAGCGCTCCTTTCCTTCTTGTTAAATCCCGCGCTTTCCGCGCCGCTTCGCGGGCCCTGGCCGCCGTAAGGCATTTATCTATTATTTTCCGCGCTATCGCCGGGTTTTCCTCAAAAAATATTCCCAGCTGTTCATTTACTATAGACTGTACTATTCCGTCAACCTCTCCGTTCCCTAGTTTTGTCTTTGTCTGCCCCTCAAACTGGGGATTCATCACTTTACAGCTTATTACCGCCGTCATCCCTTCCCTGATATCCTCGCCCTGCATGGATATATTATCTTTCTTAAACAGCTTGTTATCCGACGCGTATTTGTTTACAGACCTTGTAAGCGCGGTTTTGAAGCCGCTTAAATGTGTCCCGCCTTCTATGGTATTTATATTATTCGCAAAAGAAAAAACGTTTTCCGCATAAGACCCCGTATACTGCAGTGCAACTTCCACCTCAACATCTTCCTTCTCGCTGTGCATATACATGACTTTGGAATGCAAAACATCTTTATTCGTATTCAGGTGTTTCACGAATTGAACGATTCCGCCTTCATACTTAAAATAGTTTTCGCGATCGGAATCCTCATCTTTTATTTTGATTTCAATACCTTTATTAAGGAAAGCCAGTTCTCTGAGCCTTTTTGATAATGTCTCAAAACTGAATTCTATTTTTTTAAATATTTCCGGGTCGGGCTTAAAAGTTATTTTCGTCCCGTTGCCCTTCGATTTCCCTATAACCGCAAGAGGAGATACTGTTTTCCCCCTCTCAAATCTTAGATGATAGACCTTCCCGTCGCGCTTGACCTCGGCTTCCATCCACTCCGATAAAGCGTTAACACATGAAACCCCCACGCCGTGCAGGCCACCGGAAACTTTATATGAGTCATGATCGAACTTCCCGCCCGCATGCAATGTCGTCAAAACGACTTCGACCGCGGGTTTCTTTTCTGTGGCATGCAAATCCACGGGTATTCCCCTGCCGTTGTCAATCACGGCAACCCTCATGTCGGAATGTATGATAACCTCGATTTTATCGCAGGCCCCGGCAAGAGCTTCGTCTATACTGTTATCCACAACTTCGTAAACAAGATGGTGAAGCCCT
>DJVC01000101.1:0-181 GCA_002440765.1 bacterium UBP3_UBA6266
TTAAATTTCTGATTTCAATCTTAAATACTGATTATTTAAGTTCGCATTTTGTCTGTAATAGCATGAAATGCGAATTCGCAATTTGTAGGGTTTTGTACCTTTTGAAAGTTTTTTATCCCAAGTTTGGACTTCTCGGCATTTATCGCAGCGAAGGGACATAGATGATTTTGGATACAAGGAA
>DJVC01000101.1:229-8713 GCA_002440765.1 bacterium UBP3_UBA6266
CGGGTGATGGGAATCGAACCCACACCGCCAGCTTGGGAAGCTGGAGCACTACCACTATGCAACACCCGCATTATCATTTACTGCAGAAGTATATATGCCATCACCTGCGGCGTTATGTTCCTTCGGACATACTCAACTGTTTCTCAAATATCCAGTCCCGGGTCGTTGAAATGAGTTATCTTTTTAAACTCGTCGTACCGGGAGACAATATCTTTTTTGCTCAGCTGTTTTAGTTTATCAAGGCTGAAATCTTCCACGTTGAACGAAGCAAGCGCGCTGCCGCATATCATAGCCTGCTTCAGAGATACATTATCAAGTTTTTTTATTCTGTCAAGATATCCTATAAAGCCTCCGGCGAAAGTATCGCCTGCGCCGGTCGGGTCAATGACGGCCTCTAAAGGATAGGAAGGGGCGGCGAATATGCCTTCCTCCGAAAAAAGCAAGGCTCCGTGCTCCCCTTTTTTTATCACGCAGAATTCAGGGCCCCAGTCTCTTATTATGGCACCGGCTTTTATTATGTTCGCCTGCTGTGTCAGCTGTCGGGCCTCGGCATCGTTGATAATCAGGACATTTATTTTTTTAAGCAGTTTGAGGAGCGAACTTCTTTTGAGTTCTATCCACAGGTTCATCGTATCGCACGCGGTCATCAGCGACGGAGAAATGTTTTTCAGGACAAAATGCTGGAGGTCGGGGTCTATATTGGCAAGAAAGAGAGTGTCGCATCTTTTGTAATCAGCCGGTATTTTCGGCGAAAAATTTTCAAAGACGTTGAGATACGTCGCGTTGGTTTTAGCAACGTTCATATCAAATTCATACTCCCCTTCCCACTTGAACGTCAGGCCGTCCGCGACTTCAATTCCGCGTATGTCCACGCCGGCTTTCTTGAGGAAATCCAGGTGTTTCTGGGGAAAATCCTGCCCCACGACACCGACTACCATAACATCGGTGAAGAAATTGGCCGAATACGAAAAATATGTCGCCGAGCCGCCCAGTACGGAATCCCTGTTTCCGAAAGGGGTCTTAATGGAATCAAGGGCAATGGAACCGACAACCAGCACGCTCATAGTCAGATAACCTCATCTATTTCTTTCATCGAACAGAGTTTTCCGCACATCGTACAGGATTTTTGTTTTATGGAAAAATCCTTTTTACGCATTTTTTCAGCTTTTTTCCTGTCGAGCGAATAATTAAACTGCATAGCCCAATCCCTTTTTTTCCTGTAGAGGGATATCTTATCGTCTTTTTCCCTTGAACCCGGAAGGCCTTTCGCGATATCTGCGGCGTGAGCCGCAATTCTGGAAGCAAAAACACCTTCCCTGACATCATGTTCATCGGGCAGTCTCAGATGTTCCGACGGCGTCACATAGCACAACAGGCTCGCCCCGTGCCATGCCGCGAGCGCCCCACCTATGGCGCCGGTTATATGGTCATAACCTGCCGCGATATCGGTTACCAGCGGCCCCAGCACATAAAAAGGCATATCATCGCACACAGCCCGCTGAAGCCTGATATTCGTTTCTATTTCGTCAAGAGGTATATGCCCCGGTCCTTCTATCATCACCTGAACACCGTTTTCATGGGCGTATTTCCCCAGTTTCGCCAAAACCATCAACTCGTGGACCTGCGAGCTGTCCGTCGCGTCCGCGATACAGCCCGGCCTCATCCCGTCGCCGAGGCTAAGCGTAATATCATATTTTCGCGCTATTTCAATGACCCTCTCAAAATCCTTATAATAGGGGTTTTCGGTGCCGTTATAATCCATCCACTTGGCGGTAATCGAACCTCCCCTGCTGACGATTCCCATCAGCCTCCGGTTTTCCTTAAGAGTGTTCAGCGTTTCCGAGTTTATCCCGCAATGAAGCGTCACAAAGTCCACTCCGTCTTCCGCGTGGGACTCCAACGCCCTGAAAAAATCTTCCGCTTCCATTTTCAAAAAAGTTCTTTTGCTTTTGATGGAATCGACAGCCGCGTCATATATTGGCACGGTGCCCAACGGGAGAGGGACGGCATCAAGAACCGTTTTCCGTATTTTTTTCAGATTTCCGCCGGTGCTCAGATCCATTATGAAATCGGCTCCCGCCGAGTGAGCCGCTTTCGCTTTTCTCTTTTCAAGCGCTATATCGCATAACTCGGGGGATGTTCCTATATTGGCGTTGACTTTTACTGTCAGCGACCTTCCAACGGCTTTGACATCGATTTTCCTGTCCGAAAGTTTATTTTTGGGGATTACAATCTTACCTTCCGTGATTTCGGAAAAAAACCGCTCCTTTCCGAGAGGCTCACCCGATAAAGCGGTTTTTATCACATTGTTCATTATCCCTTTTTTTGCGGCTGTAATCGTATTCAAAACAAAATCCTTTCAACTTTTATTTTTAGAATAAAAACTGTCAACGGCGGATTTTAAATTATAAGTGTATTCTTCCGGATCATCTGATTTGATTACGGAGGAGGAAACGCAAACGGCGTTACATCCGGCAGTGAGGACTTCAGTGATATTTTCTATGTTTATACCGCCTATCGCCGCCAGGGGCAATCCGGATAACCCGGCGGCTTCTTTTAAAAAATCAATTCCGATAACCGGAGCCTGTTTTGTGGATGAGGAAAAGATGGAGCCTACTCCGCAGTAATCCGCGCCCGCATTTTCCGCGTTCCTGATATCGTCTATATTCCGGGCTGTGCTTCCGATTATTATTTTTTTGCCGTATTTTTTCCTCGCCTCCGACAGATTCATATCATCTTTCCCCAGATGAACGCCGGTCGCGTTGATTTCTTTTGCGATGTGCATCCTGTCGTTGATTATAAAAGGTATAAAAAATTTGTCGGCAAGTTTCTTGATCCGCTCAGCATTTTCCGAAAAGATATCGTCGGGACCGGTCTTGTCTCTATACTGTATGATATCCGCCCCGCCGTTGATAATCATAAACACGATATCCTCCAGGAGCCTGTTGCCGAGAAGGCTGTTATCCACAATCACATAAAGTTTCGGCTTCTTCCAGTATAAAGGGTCTCTGAGATTTGGAATCTTATTCATTGGAAATACCCGCGAACATTAAGAGTTTTTAATTTTTCTGGCCAGTTCCGTGGTGGATTTTCCTAAAATATAATCCACTGTTTCCACTTTACCGCCGTAACTTTCTACAAATTCTCTTCCTACTATGTTCTCTTTATGCCAATCCGAACCTTTGACCAGTATGTCCGGTTTCAGCGATTTTATCAGCTCCAGCGGCGTCGGCTCGTCAAACATAATTACTTCGTCCACGAATCTCAGCGACTTTAATACTTCTTTTCTTTCTTCTTCGCAGATATAAGGCCTGTCCTTGCCTTTGATGCTTTTCACGGAAGAATCGCTGTTGAGCCCGATTATAAGACAATCCCCCAATTTTTTTGCGCCTTCAAGGTACTTTATGTGGCCTATGTGAAGAAGGTCGAAACACCCGTTCGTAAAAACGATTTTTTCGCCTTTAGACCGGTATTTTTCCGCTATTTGCTTTGCAAGTTTAAAATCTGTCACGGTTCACGTCTTTCATTTGTCACTGCGTTTCAAAGATTCTTAATCAAAAAATTCGTCAAACACAAAAATAAAAAGCTGAATTCCGAAATTCAAAACACTTGCCCGCCTTTGGAGGAAATTCCAAATCCAAAATTCTAATAATTAAAAATATTTCAACTTATTTCGCTCTTCGTATTTCTAATTTCGTATTTTTTATTTATGTCAATTCTTCTTCGATGATTTTGCATATTATATGGATGATAACCGAGTGCGCTTCCTGTATCCTGGCCGTGGAACCGGAGGGGATAATAATGGAAATATCCGATATATCTTTTATTTTTCCGCCGTCTTTTCCCGTCAGCGTGACGACTTTGATTCCTTTTTTTGAAGCGGCCAAAGCGGCGTTTATGATGGATTCCGATTTTCCGCTGGTCGTAATCAGCAGTAATATGTCGTCTTCATTTCCCAGGGCTTCAATCTGTTTTGAGAATACTTTATCGAACGAATAATCGTTCGAAGCCGCCGTGATTACAGACGAATCCGTGGTAAGCGCTATGGCGGGAAGCGGGTTTCTTTCCTTCTCAAACCTTACCACTATTTCCGCCGCCATATGCTGGGCATCCGCCGCGCTTCCGCCGCATCCGGCAACAAGCAGCTTTCCTCCGGATTTTAACGCGCCGGTAACGGCAGCAGCCGCTTCTTTGATATCCCCGATCAGTTTTGTCTTACAATGTTTAAGAGTTGATATACTTTCTTCGAATATACCCTGAATAAGGCTGTCATAATTCATCGCTATAATCCTCGCTATTATCAAATATGTCCTGATTCCCCTTCGTGTTTTTTTTGGGGATAATTTTAGATATATTGACTTCCACGGACGAAATGTTATCCAGGCCAAGAATGGCCAGAGACCTTTCTTTGACAACTTTTTGCAGCTGTTGGGCAATGATAGGGACATTGGCCCCTTCCCATATGTATGTCCTCAGGGAAATAATAATCCCGTTTTTGCCCTTTTTTACATGCGGATTTATGCTCTTTATTTCCTTAAACTCAGAGCCCGCCTTTTCTATCAGGTCCTGTATTGTTTTTACGGAAACGGTAACTTCTCCCTCGGGATTATTATATGCTATCGACCTGACGGGTTTTCCGGTCAGGATACCGCCAAGTATTATGAACAATGACGACGCGGCTAAAAAAATTCCGGATAAACCGATATATAAGCGGGTATTAGAGTTGTTGAATGCGGCGTCAACCAGTTTATGGACATAATCTTTTTCGGTCAGACCGCTTATTAAGAACGATGCCATGACCAACCCGAGCAATAAAGCGGCAAAAGTATATATTAGTTTAAAAAGCCCTGAGATGAATTTCATACATTATTCCTCTTTTTGGAGATTTTCGGGTAACTTTATGCCCTGAATACATACATTTACCGATTTGACCTTATTCCCCGTCAATTTTTCAACGCGTTCTTTTATTTTCTGCTGGATTTCCAGCGCGATATCAGGAATCTTCACGCCATACTCGATTGTAATGGAAATATCCAGCACAAGAGAATTATCAATTGATTCGACCTGTATCCCCTTCTCGGAGTGTTTCCTGCCCAGCATACCGGTTATGCCGTCGACAAAACCGGTTGAAAGCGCGGCTATGCCTTTTATGTCAGCAAGCGCTATCCCGGCAATAGTTGCTATCACGTCATTGTGTATTTTTGTTTCGCCGAGGCTTTTCCCGCCGGCGGCGGTTATATCATCAGCGCTTTTTCCTGTCATTTTATTTTTCTCTTTTCTCGCTGGTCATCTGGTCTACAAAATGGGTCGTGCAGTTACCCCTCCTGAATTTCATGGAGTCCAGTATCTTCTTGTGAAAAGAAACCGTCGTTTTGACGCCTGATATATCAAATTCGTCAAGAGCCCTGTACAGAATCCTTATGGCATCCATTCTTTTCGGGGCATATACAATCAATTTCGCGACCATTGAATCATAATTCGGAGGAATCGTATATCCCGGATATACGCATGTATCTATCCTGACACCGGGGCCTCCCGGAAGAAACAGCGAAGTAATGGTGCCGGGCGCGGGTAAAAAGTTTTTTTCGGGATCTTCGGCATTTATCCTGCATTCTATCGCGCATCCCTTGATTTTGATGTCTTTCTGCGAGATACACAGTTTTTTGCCCGAAGCTATTTTAATCTGTTCTTTGACAATATCAATTCCCGTAACAAGTTCCGTCACGGGATGCTCGACCTGAATACGTGTATTCATTTCCATGAAATAGAACTTTTTATTTTTATCGACCAGAAATTCAATTGTGCCGGCGCTTTCATATTTGACGGCTTTACAAATTTTAACCGCCGCCTGCCCCAATTTTCCGCGAAGGTCTTTATCGACAAACGGTGAAGGGGCTTCTTCAAGAAGTTTCTGGTGACGTCTCTGAATCGAGCAGTCGCGTTCTCCCAGATAAATTATCCTGCCGTATGAATCAGCTAATATCTGGATTTCAATATGTCTGGGCTCCTCTATCAGTTTCTCAATATACACATCACTATTGCTAAAAGCTGATTCAGCCTCCGAACGCGCGGTCAAAAAAGCATTTGCCAGGCTGATATCATTATGCGCTATTCTCATCCCCCTGCCGCCGCCGCCCGCGGAAGCTTTAATAATGACCGGGTACCCGATTTTTTTCGCGATTTTCAGGGCTTCTTCTCTGTCATGGACCACACCTTCACTGCCGGGGATAACCGGTACTCCGGATTTCTTCGCTATCTTTTTCGCTTCGGACTTATTTCCCATTTTCCTTATATGTTCCGACCTGGGGCCTATAAACTTAATATTACAGCTCTCGCATATTTCCGCGAAATGGTCATTTTCGGCCAGGAAACCGTATCCGGGGTGAATTGCGTCAACATCTCCGATTTCCGCGGCGCTTATTATAGACGGTATTTTAAGGTAACTCTCTGAAGCGGGAGGTCTTCCTATGCATACAGCTTCATCTGCCAGTTTAACATGCATGGAGTCTTTATCAGCGGTTGAATATACAGCTAGAGTTTTTATTCCTAATTCCTTGCAAGCGCGTATAATACGTAAAGCAATCTCACCTCTATTTGCAATTAATATTTTTTCAATCATTGAAATAAGGCTCCATAAAGCGATTTATTTATTCGATACGAAAGATTGGCTGACCGAATTCAACGGGTTCTCCGTTTTCGATAAATATTTCACTTATTTTTCCGGAAAACTCGGATTCAATTTCATTCATTACCTTCATAGCCTCAATGATACAGACAATATCACCTTTTTTAACATTCTGTCCTTTTTCAATAAAAGAAGGAGCTTCGGGAGACGGGGCCCTGTAAAAAGTGCCTACCATGGGTGATGTTATAATATTGCCTTTTTTTAAGGCTTCGGTTTGGGACGCGGAAGGTTCCGCCTTGGGAATATTCTGATTCTGGGACGGCATTTGAACCGATGCCGCTTCGGGGCTGATTGTATTGGGATGTATCTGCACGGCGCCGCTTTTTTTCAGCACTATTTTCAGCCCATCACGTTCCATTTCAAATTCCGTGATTTCATTTTCCTTCATTAATTTAACTATTTCCTGAATTTCTTTTAAGTTCATAAGAAAAACCCTCCGGGTTTTTTAGTTACCCTAAAAAAACAGTTATTAGGTTATTAAGTTATTAAGCCAATTGATTAATTTATCAACAAGAAGTTAATAACTCAGTAACTCAATAACTTAGTGACTGTTCCCCCCTCATGCTCTCTGGATATAAGAGCCGCCGTTTCTCGTGTCTACTTTTAAAATATCTCCTTCATTTATAAAAAGCGGAACCTGGATCACGGCGCCCGTTTCAAGAGTTGCCGGCTTATTTCCGCCGCTGACAGTGTTTCCCCTCAACCCCGGATCCGTCTTTATTACCTTAAGGTCGACAGTGACAGGAAGTTCGATGCTGACCGCCTTGTTATCATGCATTATTGCCTTGATTTCGGTATTTTCCTTCAGGAATTTAACTGCCTCGCCCAGGACTTCCTTATCTATGATAAACTGCTCAAATGTTTCCGAATCCATAAAGTAATAATGATCCTGTGAATTATACAAGTATTCAACCTGTTTAGCAACAATATACGCCATTTCAACATCCTCATCGGACCTCATCTTTCTTTCTATTACAGACCCTGTTGATAAATCCTTTAATTTCAAAGTCACCACAGGCGAGCGCTGCTGCATTTTCACATGTTGATATGAAACAACGTTATAAAGTCTGCCGCCTAAAATCACATAATTCCCGTTTCTTACCCCGTTAGCTGAAGCCATATTAGCGAAACCCCCTTAAAAATTGTATGTTTTTGATTTTGATAACTGTATCGGTAGTCCCTTATTAAGCGAAAAAACATTTTCTATGCGCACACCCCCCAATTCCGGCAGGTATATCCCGGGTTCAACGGTAAAAACGTTTCCGTTTGAGAGCGTCTCCCTGCTGCCCGGCGACAGATAAGGTTTTTCATGTACTTTTAAACCTATCCCATGTCCTGTGGAATGAATAAAACGCTTCCCGTATCCCCTGGAGGATATGAATTTCATCACTTCGTTATGTATAAAAGAACACCTTGCTCCGGGTCTTGATTTCCTGACGGCAACTTCCGACGCGCCTAAGATAATGTTATATATTTTTTTAAAAATAGGTTTTATCTTACCCGTGAATAATACCCTTGTCAAGTCAGAACTGTACCCTTTAAAAATGAATCCCATATCGATCAATACTATATCATTTGCAAGGATTTTACGGCTGTTGCCGTAGTAATGAGGTATGGCTGAATTGGCCCCGCTGGCTACTATAGGTTCAAACGAACACCCTTCGGTTGAATCGGTTCTTGCCATATTGTATATAAAATTTTTTATGTCCCCTTCTTTTATTCCGGGTTTTATATTTTTCTCGATTTTCATAAAAATATCATCCGCTATATTGCAGGCCGTCTTTATTCTTTTGAGTTCT
>DJVC01000099.1 GCA_002440765.1 bacterium UBP3_UBA6266
GTCTACGGGTATGTCAACCTGGGAACAGCATACGCCGGAAAGGGAGAGTATGACAACGCGATTGCGGAATATAATCACGCAATTGAACTGCAGCCTAATTCCGCCTTTATATACAACAACAGAGGGGACGCTTATTTAAACAAAAAAATGCTGGATTTTGCCATCCTGAGTTTTCAAAAAGCCATTGAGCTGGATAAGAAAAATTACATCGCATACCGGGGGATGGGGGACGCGTATTATCTTAAAGGAGAGACAGAAAAGGCTATTGAAAACTATGAAAAGTCACTTGAAATCAATAAAGATTACAAAAATGCTTATCTTAATTTAGGTATGGCCTATAAAAATACGGATAAACAGAAAGCCATTAAATATTTTGAAGAATACAGAAAAAGGGAAGATAACAAGAAAAATCTTGAAATACTGGATAAAATAATAAGCGAGATGGGAATAACAAACTGACAGTAATTATTACGGGAGGTTAAAATGTCTTTACATCCTAGTTTCGGCAAAAACTCGAAAATCAAACAAAAAAGAAGTGTTTTAAAACGCTATGAAAGAATCGATATTCTAAAGAAAAAAGAGAAGTGGAATGAAAAAGACAGTTCCATATTCCATCTTCCGAAAACCAAAAGCGAAGAATAACCGTGCTTGAGCGTCTTCAGAAATATCTTGCGAACGCGGGGGTTGCTTCAAGGCGAAAATGCGAAGAGTTTATACAACAGGGATTGGTCAGCGTAAACAAAGTAATAATAAGAAAACCGGGTTTTAAAATAAATTCTGAAAAAGATATTGTCTGCATAAATAACAGGCAGTTAAAACCAAGGGACAAAAAATATTTCATCGTAAATAAACCGGGCGGATATGTATGTTCCTGTTCAAAGAACGACGATGCGCCTATAGTGACGGAACTAATACCCGAGAAGAAGTTATTCCCTGTCGGAAGACTGGATAAGGATACGGAAGGCCTTATAATTCTTACAAATGACGGCGATTTCGGGCAATCGGTTATTCATCCGAGTTCAAATCTATGGAAAGAATACCGCGTTGTCCTGGACGGGGAAATCACCGGAGCCGAACTGGAAAGGTTCAGGAACGGCATTGAAATCGACGGCAGGCTGACTGCGCCGGCCAGGGTATCTTTAACCGGTAAAAACGGCAAAGAATTGGCTGTTTCAATAATGGAAGGGCGGAACAGGCAAATAAGAAAAATGTTTTCCGCGCTTGGATATAAAATCATATATCTTAAAAGAACGAAAATAGGACGTTTAAACATAGGAAATTTAAAACCGGGTTATTATAAACCGGTATCCAGAGACTTCTTATGGAAAAAAATATTTTCAGAATAATAATGTTTCTTGCGGTCTTTTTTGCGATTTCTTCCTGTACATATTGTTCCGCTCTTTTTTGTGAAATAACGGGCGAGAATGTCAATGTAAGGGCCGGGGCAGGGACAAATTACGATGTTATCTGTCAGCTTAACCGTTCAGACATAGTAAAAGTATCCAAAGTGGAAGGCGAGTGGATTGAGATATATCCTAACGAGAAAGTTTTCGGATGGGTTAAAGCATCGCATATAGAGAATAACAGGGTAACCGCCGAAAAACTCAATGTAAGAGCCGGGGCAAGCAGAAACTATTCGTTGATATGCCAGCTTAAAAAAGGGGATGATGTTTCAATTTTGGGCGAACTGGGCTCATGGAAAAAAATAATCCTTCCCGATTACGCAAAAGTCTACATATATAAAAAATACGCAAAAAGCATACCTTCCAGGTCAGTTGCAAAAGCAGCCACGGATGTTAAAAAGACCATGGATGAGAAATCAGAGATTCATTCTTCGGTAACAAACGAAAATGAGGCGGAATCCGAATCAACCGTTATCGTCACCGGATGGCTTGAAGATCTTGGAGTGCTGATAAACAGGCCCGGAACATACAAACTCCTGCAGCGGGACAACAAAAAAACCATCCTCTATTTCATTAAAGAGGGAAAACAACCTCTTACCTTTTTTTCAAAAAACCTGGTTGAAATCAAAGGAAGGGTGTTTTATATTTCCAGCTGGTCAAAACCTGTAATGGAAGTTGAAGAAATCAAAAGGATTAAATGAAAGCAAAAATAACTTTCAAGGGCGGCATACATCCTCCGGAAAACAAGGACCTTTGCGGAGAACTGTCCATAAAGGATTTCCCGCCTCCCGGGATTGCCGTGCTTCCTTTACAGCAGAGTTTAGGCTCTCCCTCCGAACCTGTCGTCAAAAAAGGCGATAAAGTTAAAAAGGGGACGCTTATTGCCCGGTCAAAAGGTTATATATCGGCTAATCTGCATTCATCCATCTCGGGAGAAGTGATAGATATCAAAAAGGCGCCTCATCCGCTGCTGGGCGAAGCCAATGCTGTAATCATCAAATCCGACAACAGGGATGAACCCGAGAAGGATTACTCCACCGAAGATGTTTCTGCCGCCGGCCTATCATCTGGGGAAATATTGGGATTAATTCAGAACGCGGGGATAGTAGGCTTAGGGGGCGCGACATTCCCGGCCCACGTAAAATTAAATCCTCCGCCGGACAAGCCTGTTAAAACCCTTATCATCAACGGCGCCGAATGCGAGCCGTATCTTGCGTCTGATCACTCCCTGATGCTTAACAATGCCGAACAGATATTAAAAGGCGCGGTTATGATAAAAAAAATACTTAACGCGGAAAAGTGCTTAATCGCGATAGAGGAAAATAAAAAAGACG
Source organism: bacterium UBP3_UBA6266 (assembly GCA_002440765.1). Classification (GTDB taxonomy): domain Bacteria; phylum Auribacterota; class UBA6266; order UBA6266; family UBA6266; genus UBA6266. The sequence goes on from DJVC01000099.1 coordinate 2,738, forward strand.
CTGTTTCCCTGTTCAGACAAAAACTTAATTCGTTAAAAGACATAGCCGGGTTAGAGGTGTTGCCTCTTAACGTAAAATATCCGCAGGGAGCGGAAAAACAACTTATTTATACTTTAACGGGAAAAGAAGTGCCGTCCGGCGGATTGCCGATGGATATTTCCGTCTTAGTTCACAACATAGGCACTGTATTCGCGATTTACGAGGCGGTTTTTTTAAAAAAACCTCTTTTTGAAAGAGTAATTACGGTTTCCGGAAAAGGCATAAAAAACCCCGCAAACTGGAGAGTCAGGATAGGGACTCCTTTCAAAACACTTATCAATCATTCGGGGGTTACAGACAGGACGATAAAAAAATTAATTATGGGCGGGCCGATGATGGGACTTGCCCAGTATACGGATGAAGTCCCCGTCGTGAAAGCTACATCGGGTATACTCCTCCTGACATCGGAGGAAGCGGCGGCTTTTGAACACCTTCCCTGTATAAGATGCGGTAAATGCGTAACCGCCTGCCCGATGGGGTTAATGCCCGCGGAAATCAGTAAAATGGTTGAAAAAGGCAGGATTGATATGGCTAAATCAATAGGCCTGATGGACTGTATGGAATGCGGATCATGCAACTATATTTGCCCCTCGGGGACTAATCTATTACAATACATAAAATTAGGGAAATACGAATATATGAGGAGTAAAAATGCTAAAAGATAAACATCTTACAGTAACTGTTTCTCCGCATATAAAAACCGCATTGACAACAGAGAAGATGATGTGGATAGTTTCCTGCGCGCTTGTGCCGGCAGCCGGCGCGGGTATTTACTTTTTCGGCTTTCACGCGGCGCTCGTAATCACCGTGTGCGTAGTATCGTCCCTCCTTACCGAATTCTTATGTACGTTGTTAATGAAAAAACCGGCCACGATAAAAGACGGCAGCGCTTTTTTGACGGGTCTTCTTCTCGCCCTTTGCCTGCCTCCGGAACTTCCCTTGTGGATGTGCGCCCTGGGCGGTTTTTTTTCAATAGCGGTTACTAAATTCGCTTTTGGCGGTTTGGGATACAATATTTTTAATCCCGCCCTGGCGGGAAGAGCATTTTTAATGGGGGCGTTTGCAAAAGAGATGACCACATGGAAAACCCTTCAGGTCTTTCCGGACGGAATAACAGCCGCAACTCCTTTAAACCTGCTCAAGGAACAGGGCTACGATTCTTTAATGAAAGTTTTCGATTCACATTCACATCTGTTCAGGGAACTTTTTATCGGCCGTGTAGGCGGAAGCATAGGTGAAACATCGGCGGGCCTTTTGATTATAGGAGGACTGATACTTCTTTTCGCAAGAATTATCACATGGCATATACCTGTTTCCTATATTTTCACGGTGATGGTTATCTCTTATTTCACCGGAGGCGTGTTCGGCATCCCGTTTCACCTTTTTTCCGGGGGATTGGTGCTCGGCGCCTTTTTTATGGCAACAGACCCCGTAACTTCACCCATAACTCCGAAAGGACAGATAATCTTCGGAATAGGCTGCGGTATACTCACCATGTTGATAAGGATACGCGGGGGCTATCCCGAAGGTGTCTGTTATGCTATCCTTTTAATGAATTCCGTAACGCCTTTGATAGAACGGTATTCTAAAACTAAAATTTTCGGGGTAAAAAGATAATGGAGCGGGAAGAAAAAAGTAATACCGGTTATTTAAAGGAACTGACCAAAGGATTTATCAGAGAAAATCCTATTTTTGTCCTGTGCCTGGGACTATGTCCTACCCTGGCTGTTTCCAATCTGGTTGAAAATGCGTTTGGAATGGGGATTGCCTTCTTTTTCGTATTGCTATGTTCTAATATCACTATTTCCCTGGTGCAAAAGTTAATACCCGATGAAGTCAGAATACCCTGTTTTATAGTAATAATCGCTTCCTTTGTCACAGTAGCCAGCCTATTGATGCAATGGTTTATTCCCGATGTCTATGCGAGGATGAGCCTCTATATCAACCTGATCGTCGTAAACTGCATCATCCTCGGAAGAGCCGAGGCTTTTGCCTCCAAAAACAATGTTTTCAGATCTATGCTGGATGCAATCGGCATGGGGATAGGCTTTACCGCGGGCCTGTTCATAATTTCCGCAATCAGAGAAGTGACGGGATTCGGGACATTTCTGGGTTTCCGGTTAATCCCGGAAAATATTAAACCGATAACAATAATGATTCTTGCGCCGGGCGCTTTTTTCACAATCGGTTTTTTAATGGCCCTTTTTAATCTTATAAGAATAAAAAAAGGTAAGGTCTCAAAATGACATTAGGCCAGATAATAGCTTTGTTTATGGGTTCTGTATTCGTTCAGAATTTTATATTTTCACGTTTTCTCGGATTGTGCCCTTACGTGGGGGTTTCAAAAGACACCCCGTCGGCAATGGGTATGGGGTTTGCCGTAGTTTTTGTAATGACAACGGCATCGGCAGTCACATGGATACTTTACAGGTATATCCTGATTCCTTTTGATCTGACATACCTGAAAATAGTGGCGTTTATACTTGTAATAGCATCGTTTGTGCAATTTGTGGAAATGTTCCTGAAAAAAACTTTTCCCGCCCTTCACAGGTCTCTGGGTATTTATCTTCCGCTTATAACAACAAACTGCGCCGTGCTGGGTGTGGCGTTTTTAAATATTACACAATTTGAGAGTGAATCTTACGGCTTTGCAAAATCAACATTACAGGGATTCTTTGCCGGGATAGGCTTTATGCTGGCTATGCTTATAATGTCCGGAATAAGAGAAAAACTTGAATACGCCGAAATTCCGGAATCTATGAAAGGGCTGGCGATAGTTTTTGTTACGGCAGGATTGATTTCTATCGCTTTCCTGGGTTTTTCAGGATTTAAACTTTAGGATAATTTACGATGAGCATCGATGCAATCATTTATTCAACGGGAGCCCTTTTACTTCTGGGGATAGGTTTCGGTATAGCGTTATCCATCTCATCAAAGTTTCTCAGGGTTGAAGAGGATCCCAGAATAAAAAAAATATCGGATATTTTACCGAACATAAACTGCGGCGCATGCGGATTTGCGGGCTGTTTCAGTTATGCGGAAGCAATTGTCACAAAAAAGGAAAAAATAAATCTCTGTATGCCCGGCGGCGAAAAAACCTCAAAAAAAATAGCTGATCTGATGGGAATGGCGCCCGATTCCATAGAAAAAAAAGTGGCTGTCATTCATTGCTGCGGGGGCGGCATAGGCAGGAAAAAATACGATTATTCAGGCGTAAAAGACTGCAGAATAATCAATATGGTCGCCGGCGGCTCGGTAGAATGCGCCTACGGTTGCCTGATGGGCTATGCCTGCCTGAAGTCCTGTCCTGTTCACGCGATCGAAAAAAATGAAAACCGGATGCCGTATGTTATAAGCGATAAGTGTATCGGCTGCGGAAGGTGCGTTAACACATGCCCGAGAAACCTGATAGAACTGGTTGAATACGTCAAAAAAGTGCATATTCTCTGTTCATCGCATGACAGGGGCGCTGATGTCATCAAAGTCTGCAGTGTTGGATGTATCGGCTGCGGCAAATGCGTACAGGCATGCCCTTTTAATGCGATACGGATGGAGAACAATCTGGCTGTAATCGATTACTCTAAATGCAAAGTGTGCGGCAAATGCGTGGAAGTATGCCCTGTCAAAGTTATATATGACTGGAGAAAAAATTTCATCATGCCCGGAAAACAGCGGAAATCGGATAAAAAAAATGAACTTTGAAAAACTGAAAAGCTTAATCTCTTCGGGAAATGTGCCTGAAGTGCGCAAAAGTGTCGAAGACTTGTTAATGTCCGGAACTGAGCCTTTGAAAATTTTAAATTCCGGGCTGATAGAAGCAATGGAAGAAATTGGAGAAAAATTCAAAAAAAACGAAGTCTATGTGCCTGAAGTGCTGATGGCCGCGCGGGCCATGAAAGAAGGAGTTTCAATTTTAAAACCTCTGTTGTCTTCAGAACAGCTGGGAACGAAGGGCTGCATCATAATCGGCACGGTAAAAGGCGACCTTCACGATATAGGCAAAAACATTGTAGCGATAATGCTGGAGGGAGCGGGCTTTAAAGTGATAGACCTCGGAGTTGATGTGTCCCCCGAAAAATTTTTATCGGCTGTTATCGAACATAAAGCCGACCTTGTTGCAATATCCGCGCTTCTGACGACAACTATGCCCTCAATGAAAACAACTGTAAGCATATTGAAGGATAAAGGTCCTTCCAATTTAAAAATTATGGTTGGCGGAGCGCCTGTCACAAAAGAGTTTGCCGAAGAAATACAGGCCGATGGTTTTTCCGAAGAAGCAGGCACGGCAGTAGATACAGCGAAAAAATTGATTTCCGGTTAATCAGGAGGATTGAATATGTCTTTTATCATTGATGGTAAAAAAATATCGCTTCAGATAAAAAATGAGCTGCGCGCCGCAGTTTCTGCATTGAAAAAGGACAGGAACATCATTCCCGGACTGGCTGTCGTTTTAGTGGGAAGCAACCCCGCGTCAAAAGTATATGTAAGCATGAAAGAAAAAGCGTGCGCGGAAATCGGGATTTATTCCGAAAAACATTTAATTGATGAAGCTGTTTCCACTGAAAAACTGGTCGAATTAATAAAGTCGTTGAATAAATCTGAAAAAATTCATGGTATTCTGGTCCAGCTTCCTTTACCTAAGCAGATAAAGGCGGAAAAAGTCATAGAGTCAGTCTCTCCTTCAAAAGATGTGGATTGCTTTCATCCATATAATGTCGGCAGGCTTCTTATAGGAAGCCCTGTTATGCCGCCGTGCACACCGGCGGGAATACAGGAACTCCTTTTAAAATCCGGCTTCAACCCTGAAGGCAGGCATGTGGTCATACTCGGAAGAAGCAATATCGTGGGAAAACCTCTTTTCTCAATCCTGTGCCAAAAAGCAATTGGCGCAAACGCAACTGTTACTTTGTGCCATTCCCGCACGGAAAATATGAAAGAGCTGACTTCAAGCGCCGATATCCTCATAGCTGCCATAGGCAAGCCTCAATTTGTAAAAGCCGACATGGTAAAAATAGATTCGGTGGTAATTGACGTGGGAACAAACAGGGTAAACGATAAAACAGCGGAAAAAGGGTATAAAATTGTGGGAGATGTTGATTTTGAAAACGTAAAAAACAAGGTCAAAGCGATTTCTCCGGTTCCGGGAGGGGTCGGTCCCATGACAATTGCGATGCTTATGAAGAATACCTTTAACGCCTGTCTTGACCAAACCGGCGGCAGGAACCGGGGGGATATGTATAATGGGTAAAAAAATTACGGTGGTGGGAGCCGGTTTTGTCGTAACCGCATGCGCGAAAAGAATCATAGAAAAAAATCTTGCCGACGTAACACTGATGGATATTGTTGAAGGACTTCCTCAGGGTAAGGCTCTCGATTTAATGCAGTCAGCCGCAATTGAAGGTTTTTCGAAAAAAATACGCGGTACCAACAATTATCAGGAAACACAAAACAGTGATATTGTGATAATCACCGCCGGTTCCGCCAGAAAACCGGGAATGAGCAGGGATGACCTGTTCAAAATTAATTCCGGCATTATATCGGATGTAGTTACCCAAATATCAAAATTCAGTCCCGATTCAATAATAATAATGGTAACAAATCCGCTTGATGCAATGACTTATTTAGCCTTTAAAATATCCGGTTTTCCGTCCCATCGTGTCCTGGGTATGGCAGGAATTCTTGATTCCGCGAGATACAGTTACTTCATTTCTGAAAAGCTCGGATGCGCGCCGGCGGAAGTCCGGTCAATAGTTTTAGGGGGACATGGAGATACAATGGTTCCCATGCCGAGGCTTTCAGAAATCAAAGGGAAACCGCTGGTGGAACTTCTGTCCGCGGATGAAATCAGCGAAATAAACGAACGGACTCAAAACGGGGGAGCGGAAATAGTCAAATTTCTGAAGACCGGATCCGCTTATTACGCTCCTTCTTCCTCTGCCGTTAAGATGGCAGAACATATTATAAAAGACATCCATGAGATAATCCCGTGCAGCGTTTATCTGAACGGCGAATACGGGCTGAGTGACATATATTTCGGAGTACCTGTCAGGCTATGCGGAAAAGGGTTGAAAGAAATCGCGGAAATCAAATTAACGGACGAAGAGCAAAAACGCCTTGATAAATCGGCGCAGGCGGTTGCGGAAACCATCAACAAACTGAAAACCTGATTATATGCCCCTTTTAAAATCATTATTTTTAGGGTTAATACAGGGTATAACGGAATTTCTTCCCGTATCCTCTTCCGCGCATTTGGTTATAAGCGAACATATCATCGGGGTTCAGCCGTCCTTCTTTCTTAACGTTTCCATGCACGCGGGGACGATGATCGCGACAATCATTGTCTACAGGAAAACAATATATGAAATAATCCATGGACTGTTCCGCGGGCAGGAGAACGAAATAAAATATTTTACCAGGATTTTAGCGGCAACGGTTATTTCCGCAATCGCGGCATTTTTTATTGTGTCTATAACCGGAGAGAACATCCTTCACCGGAAAAAAATAATCGGAATATCCCTGCTGGTTACGGCTGTTATCCTGTTCCTTTCGGACAGGATAAAAAACACACAGCCTAAAACCCTGTGTCAAATAAGCCTTCTTAACATCCTTTTAATAGGCCTGGCTCAGGGTATTGCCGTATTCCCGGGTATATCAAGGTCCGGAATAACCATCGCCTCCTGTCTTTTTCTGAAAATGGAAAGAAGCGCGGCAACTAAATTTTCTTTCATCTTATCCATTCCCATAATCATGATAGCCCTCATCTATGAAACAATCGTATCCTGCGATAATATCGGTAACAGCTATGACTTTCCCGGCTTGCTTTCCGGTTTTTTTGCGGCTTTGATATCCGGGTTAATAGCTATAAAATTAATGATTATGCTTGTAAAATCAAGAAGACTGACAGTCTTCGCAGTTTATTGTATTCTGCTGGGAACGGCGCTTTTTCTGGTATAGGACATGATAGAGACCATAAAAATAAACAATATCGCGCTTGCAAAGGATATAGAAATACGTTTCGGCGGGGGATTAAACGTTATGACGGGTGAAACCGGAGCCGGAAAATCGCTTCTACTTTCATCCTTAATGCTGACCATAGGCGAGAAATGGGATAAAAATTACCTGAGAAAAGGCGAAAGTAAGGGCTCTGTTTCAATGTCAATCAAAATAAACAGACTTTGCGCCGACAGGCTGAATCTCGATGAACTCGGACTGCAGACCGAAGAATCATACATATACATCAAAAGAGATTTTAATTCCGAAGGAAAGAATAAGGTATTTATAAACTATAATCCGGTGCCTATTTCGATATTAAAAAAGATAGGTGACCAGATATTGGATTATCACTCCCAAAATTCCCATCAGCTTCTTCTCCGTAATGACTACCAAATGGAACTGCTTGACATTTACGGGATGATTGACAAAACAAAATACGGCAAAATTTATAAAGATTTTATGATTGCCAAGAAAGAATTCGATGAAATGACAGCCAAAGGCAAAATTTCCGGTGAATTGGCCGAACTTTATCAATATCAGTTGGATGAGATACAGAAATCGTCTTTAAGGCCCGGGGAGGAACCTGCCCTGGAAAAAGAGTTATCGGTCATCGCCAATTACAGCGCGCTGGCGGAATTATCCCATGAAGCATTGACCCTGCTGTATGACGGTGACGAATCGATATTCAACAAACTGGCCCATGCTTCAAAAATACTGTGCAAAATAGAGGACATATCCGGAGAAAAATTCAGCGCGGGGACAATAGAATCTTTCAACAATTTCCTGAGCGAAACCGCTTCGAAAATAAGGGATTTGACCGAAAATCCCGATTTTGACGATAACCGTCAAAAACAGATCGAAAGCAGGCTTCAGGATATTTATACGATAAAAAAGAAATACGGCCCTCAAATATCAGACGTGGAACAAAAATACGACTTTTTGTCAAATGAACTGAGCATCTATAAATCTTTTGAAGAAGAAAAAAAGAAACTTGCGGCAAAAATAGCGGCTATTGAAGAAAAACTCCGGCTGGAAGCTAAAAATATTTCAAAAAAGAGAAAAACGGCCGCAAAGAAGTTCTCGGAACGCGCAATCGCGGAATTAAGCGAAATAGGACTTGAACACGCCCGGATAACAATTTCTCTTTTCGATAAAGAATTAAGCGAAAACGGAACCGACGGCGTCCGGTATCTTTTTTCCGCCAACAAGGGGGAAAGCTCCCTTCCGCTGAAAGATGTCGCTTCCGGAGGAGAAATTTCCAGGTTGATGCTCGCGTTAAAAACGGTTTTTGCCGAAAAAGATCTCACGCCCGTCCTGATATTTGACGAGATTGACACAAACATAGGCGGGAAAACGGCTATTGCGGTTGGAAAAAAACTGAAAGAATTATCGAAAAGCCATCAGATTATCTGTATCACACATCTGCCTCAGATCGCCCTTATGGCGGACAGTCATTTTTATATCTATAAAAACATTGAAGGGGAAAGAACATTCACACGGATAAAAAAACTCGATTACAATGAGAAAGTTGAAGAGATAGCAAGAATGCTCGGCGGTAAAAACATCACTTCGGTGACCCTGGAACACGCAAAAGAACTTTTAAAATTAAACAGGAATACTTGACAGCGTTAATGTCTTTTGATAAAAAGATATTTCCTTAAATACCGATATAATCTTAAAAAGAATGGGGCAAAATGCCGGCAATGGATAATATAAATCTTCCGGGGATAAAAAAATTCAAGTCAGGGAAGGTCCGGGAAATGTATGACCTGGGCGATAAATTACTGATACTGACCAGTGACAGGATTTCCGCTTTTGACTGCATAATGCCCAATCCCATACCCGATAAAGGAAAACTGCTGACAGCTATTTCCATTTTCTGGTTTAACAAACTATATCCCGTCATTGAGAACCACATCATAACAACCGATATTGAAAAATATCCCCCGGAGCTTAAAAAGTTCGGGGATATCATCAAAGGCCGCTCTATGCTTGTCAAAAAGTGTTCCATAATCCCCATAGAATGTGTCGTCAGGGGATATTTGGCCGGTTCGGGGCTTAAAGAATACAACAAAAAACAGACCGTATGCGGGATAAAACTTCCCAAAGGCCTTAGAAGTTATTCAAAACTGCCCGAGCCGGTATTTACACCGTCCACAAAAGCCGAAAACGGGCATGATGAAAATATAACAGTAAAAAAAATGATCGATATTATAGGAAAAGAGACTTCCGATTTCATAATATCCAAAACAATGGAAATATATAAATTCGCTTCGGACTTATCGCTTAATAAAGGTTTAATTCTCGCCGATACAAAATTTGAATTCGGAGTCATGGATAACAGCATAATATTATGCGACGAGGTACTCACACCCGATTCCTCAAGATACTGGCTGCTCTCCAATTACAGAGAAGGTGAGCCACAGGAAAACTTCGACAAGCAGTTCCTGAGGGATTATCTTGAGACTCTTGACTGGGACAAAAAGCCGCCTGCCCCGGCATTGCCGGAAAAAGTCATCGGTAAAACAAAGGAAAAATATATAGAGGCCTATGAAAGACTGACCGGGGATAAATGGCTGTAAAAATTTAAACCGCAATTGTTAAAAAGGAGAACCAATGAAAAAGAAATATGGAAAATACTGTGTTTTCGGCGTAACTCTGCTGCTGATATTCTGTTCAGCGGGTGTTGCCTCAGCTTCCGTCGAAACATCGGACCCCAGGACTATACCTCCCATATGGTGGATAGCTCCTGTCGCCTCAATACTCGCGCTTCTTACCGCTTTTTTATTTTACAAGATGATGATGAAAGAATCCGAAGGCACTCCGAAAATGAAAGAAATTGCGGCTGCTGTCAGAGAAGGCGCAATGACGTATCTTAAGCAGCAATATAAAATAGTAGGTATTTTCTTTTTAGTTGTATTTTTAATTTTTATACTTATGTCTTTCGGAATCAAGGTGCAGTCAAGATGGGTTCCATTCGCTTTTTTAACCGGCGGTTTCTTCTCCGGCCTTTCCGGTTTTCTGGGAATGAAAACGGCGACAAACGCCGGTGCCAGAACCGCAAACGGAGCAAGAACTTCCCTGAACCAGGGCCTTGTAGTGGCGTTCCGTTCAGGAGCCGTAATGGGACTCGTGGTAGTAGGTTTAGGCCTTCTGGATATCAGCCTATGGTTTTTAATACTCTATAAGCTGACAAATATGAATCTTCACGAAATCACGGTGACAATGCTGTGTTTCGGTATGGGGGCAAGTTCACAGGCGTTATTCGCGAGAGTCGGAGGCGGAATTTTCACAAAAGCCGCCGATGTCGGAGCGGATCTTGTAGGTAAAGTAGAGGCCGGTATTCCGGAAGATGACCCGAGAAATCCTGCAACGATTGCGGATAATGTGGGGGATAATGTGGGAGACGTAGCGGGAATGGGAGCCGACCTGTATGAATCCTATTGCGGCTCAATACTGGCAACGGCGGCATTGGGCGTTGCCGCATATTCCAACCTCGGCTTTGCCAGCAAATTAAACTCAATTATGATACCCATGCTGATTGCCGGACTCGGCACTATTTTCTCTATAATAGGTATCTTCGCGGTCAGAACACGCGAAGGAGCATCAATGAAACAGCTCCTTCTCTCATTATTGGCCGGAACAGCATTAAGTTCCCTGTTGATACTATTAACAACGGGTGTTATGGCAGGTTTCGGGTTTCTCGGGATGACATGGGGGATTTTCGGGGCTATTGCATCAGGATTATTAGCCGGAATTATCATAGGGCAGAGCACAGAATATTATACCGCCTTTAATTACGCTCCGACCAAAGGAATAGCCGAAAATGCTCTTACCGGACCGGCAACAGTGATTATAGCCGGTTTTGCGGTGGGCATGATGTCCACATGGATTCCGGTCGTTACCATAGCTGTTTCAATGATGGCCGCGTTTGTTCTGGCGGGCGGGAACCAAGTACCGGAACTGGGTTTGTACGGAATAGGGATAGCAGCCGTAGGAATGCTGTCCACTCTCGGTATTACACTGGCCACAGATGCCTACGGGCCCATAGCAGATAACGCAGGAGGAAATGCCGAAATGTCAGGGTTGGGAGAAACCGTGCGTGAGAGGACAGATGCGCTTGATTCACTGGGGAACACTACCGCAGCCACGGGAAAGGGATTTGCCATAGGTTCAGCCGCATTGACTGCGCTGGCTCTTCTTGCCGCATATATGGAAGAGGTAAGGACGGGCATGATACGTATAGGGCAGGAAACAATAACAGTCGCCGGAAAGATAGTGGATGTTTCAAAAGCTACATTGGATGAATTTATGATATATTTCAATATCACTCTAATGAACCCCAAGGTTTTAATAGGCATGTTTCTGGGCGGAATGATAGCATTTGTCTTCTGTTCATTAACAATGAAAGCTGTGGGGAGAGCCGCTTTTGCCATGGTTCAGGAAGTCAGAAGACAATTCAAGGAGAAGAAAGGTATTCTTGAAGGAACGGAAAAACCCGATTACAAATCCTGTGTTGCCATATCTACCATAGGAGCGCAAAAAGAAATGATTCTTCCTTCGCTTCTTGCCATATCGACGCCCGTGGTAACGGGTCTTATACTGGGTGTTTCGGGTGTTATGGGTCTTCTGGCGGGAGGCCTGGCGACAGGCTTTGTCCTTGCGATAATGCTCAACAATGCGGGAGGAGCATGGGATAACGCGAAAAAATATATAGAAACAGGCAAATACGGAGGAAAGGGAAGTCCCGCGCATCAGGCAGGTATAGTGGGGGATACGGTCGGAGATCCTTTCAAAGATACTTCCGGGCCCAGCCTTAATATTTTAATCAAACTGATGAGTATGATAAGCGTTGTTGTGGCGGGCTTAATCGTAAAGTTTTCACCCGTGATTCAGAATTGGCTCGGAATTTAATTGTTTATTTTTTTAAAAGGCCGGGTGTGAAATCCCGGTCTTTTCTTTAACTCACAAAAGTATTTATCCGCCGCATATTTTAAGATATAATGCTTGTGGCTGTTTTACTCTTTTGCTATGACTATGATAAAAACATATGATATCTCAATAATAGGAGCGGGGCCCGCGGGTTTATCCGCAGGTATATACTCTTCCAGGGCGGGACTCAAAACAGCCGTATTCGAGAAAGGCGCTCCCGGAGGACAAATAAGCTGGACATCCAGCGTTGAAAATTACCCCGGATTCCCGCAAGGCATATTAGGTCCCGACCTCTCCGAAAAATTCCGGGCTCAGGCCGGTAGATTCGGCTGTGAATTCATCAACAATGAAATTTTATCAATACAAAAGACCCCGGACGCGTCATTCCTGATTAAAGGCTCGTCCGTTCAGTGTATTTCAAAAACCGTTATTATTGCAGCGGGGTCAATTCCCAATAAGCTCGGCATACCCGGAGAAAGCGAATTTTTAGGCAAAGGTGTATCAACGTGCGGAACATGCGACGGGCCATTATTCAGGAAAAAAAATGTCTTTGCAATCGGGGGGGGAGATGCAGCTATAGATGAAAGTCTTTTTATCTCAAAATTCGCGTCTGCCGTGACAATAATCCACAGGAGAGACAAGCTCAGAGCTTCGGCCTATCTGGAGGAAAAAGCAAAAAACAACAGCAAAATATCTTTTTTATGGAATACAATCCCTCTGGAAATCAAAGGCGGCAGCCGTGTCGAAGGAATAACCGTAAAAAACAAGGTCACCGGAACAATAAGCGAGCACAAGACAAACGGCGTTTTCATCTTTATAGGGCAAAGACCTAATACGCATTTTGTCAAGGACCTGGTAAAAACAGACGATGAAGGTTATATCGTCGTCAATTTACAAATGGAAACTTCCGTTCCGGGAATGTTCGCCTGCGGCGACATAAGGGAAAAATCATATAAACAAGTTGCGATTTCAACAGGAGATGGGGCGACCGCGGCTCTCAGCGCTCAAAAATATATTGAAAAAAAATAAAATCTCCCGGCAGGACCTCTGATGATACGTCACAGAAAAAGATACCTTGTTTTTATAATAATGCTGGTGATGCTTGTCATTACGGTTTCAATGGCTTATTTCGCATTCCAGTCTTCTCAGACCCAGACTCTTAATCTATATACCCAGCAGCTCCTGCTCCTTTCCAGCCAGATGGCAAACAGTATATGCCAATTCGTAGAAAACGGTGTTACTGCCATGAACCTGCTTTCCAACGTTATCGATGTCAAAGACGATGAGAATTTAAAGGAATATTTTTCCAATATCTGTGTCAACTACGGCGGATTCACTGCCGTTGTTTTCTGTACCCCGGATGCCGTAGTAAAATATTCTTACCCTGAAAATTTTTTGGAAAAAGGTTCTGTCATAAAAGGTGATTCCGGCAGTGTCGTATACGATATCCTCGACGCCTCACAGAAGACCCGTAAATCCATGTTAACCAATGCCGTTTCGATAAAACCGGGATGTCTCGCGCCTTTTATTGTCGCTCCCGTATTTAAAAAAACAAATAAAAAACTTACTGTTCTGGAGGGTTTCATTATAGGCATAATCTCTACCCAAAAGATTGAAAATGAATATATGTTAAAACCTCAACCAGGTTATCTGGAATATGTCTGGCTTGCGGACGGTAACGGCATTCAGATAGCGGGAAAATACGAGATAAACAACGGAAGCCATATTTCCTGCAGGTTCGGCGACGGCGGAAAAGAATATGTTTCAACTGCCATTTCAAACATGCAGGAGGGAATGCCCGGTATCATTGAATATATTTCGCAGGAAATACAGGAAAAGCGGCCGACAAAAAAAATAACGGCTTACCATCCCCTGGACATAGGGGGACTCAATTGGACAATAGGCGTATGCACCGATCAAAAACAATTTATCGAAATCCTTCAGAAAAACTTCATGCAAACGCTTATCTTCATAGCGATAACTATCCTTGTCATTACCGCGGGGTTAAGCGGCATATTCTATATTGAAAAACAAAGGATAGAAGCGGTGGAAAACGCAAAGATAATAAAAACCCTGGAAAAAAAAGTCGAGGAAAGAACATCCGAACTTCAAAAAGCAAATGAAGAACTGATAAAAATGAACGAAGTGAAAAATAACTTTCTGTCCATGGTTTCACACGAATTAAGGACTCCGCTTACAACTATACAGGGTTATATAAGTTTCGTGCTCAGCGGAAAAGCGGGGGGAGTTTCACAGCTGCAGAACAAGAGCCTTACGATAGCCGAACATCAGGTAACAAGGCTGGATGAGATGATATCCGAATTGCTCGATGTAGCAAGGATAGAATCAGGCAGTATAGACCTTGAATACGAGCTTGTAAACGTAAAGGAACTTATCGATTCATGTATACAATGGTTAACCCCCATATCCGACAAGAAAAAGATATCCCTGGAGAATAAAATGGAAAATAACGAGCATTCCTTTGCCCAGATAGACAGGAAAAAAATGAGCCGTGTCTTCATAAACCTTATCTCAAACGCAATTAAATTCACCCCCGAAAGAGGAACCATAGAAATATCGAAAAAGGACACTAAAGAATCATTTATATTCTGCGTGTCGGATAATGGAATCGGCATTCCCCGGGATCAGATCGACAGAATTTTTGACAAGTTCTACCAGGTTGACAGCAGTGTAACCCGCAAATATAAAGGAAGCGGCCTGGGTCTTGTGATTGTAAAAGAGATAATAGAGCTTCACGGCGGAAAAATCTGGATAGAGAGCGAAGAGGGGAAAGGCTCCAAATTCTTCTTTATCATTCCCAAACCCGTAGTTTAACATCCTGATATCAAACTGATATCAAAAATATATTAATTCGAAGTAAGAACTATCCAGACTATCACTACCCCTATTATCAGCTGTATAGCGCAGAGAATCTGCATATAACGGTTATTAATCACAGGTTTTTCGCCCGCAAAATATTTTTCGATGATATGTTTGTAAACCAAAAGATAAACAAGGACAAAACCGAAAAATATCATCAAAGCGCCCAGTATCAATGCCATTACATATAGAGCAGGGAGTTTTCCTATCGCGTAAAAGGCCGCGACAATAATGCAGAAAAATCCCATTGCGGCAAAAAAAGAGCCCAAAAGCCTGGCTGTGCTATCACTGAAATCTTTCATTGCCAGGACCATTTTCCTGGCGATGGACGGGCTTATAACTCCTGCCGCCCTCGTAACGATTATCACTAACCCAAGCGCCCCCAGAATAATCTTAAGCAGAACTTCCATAACCGGCCTCCTTACTGATTTAAATTGACATATAAAGAAAAATTATGTTTAATTACAATAAATTTACTTCATTAATTATACAGGATTTTAAATTGTTTTTTAAATCTTATTTTAAATTCCCGTTAAAAAAAGGGGGAGCAGAATGACCGGTGATATTCAGATCCAATCCACACTTGATGAAAAGATGACGTCGGCTCAGGATGAACTTTCAAAACTTAAAACCAGGCAAAGCCAATTGGAAAAAGAAAGAAACAAACTGGAAAAACTTAAAGTAAAACTGGATAAGCTGACCGAAGGCAAATCCGATCTGCAGCCTTCGATAAACAAAGCTGTCCTGTCTCTCGAAAGCGAAATAGAGTCAAATCACAGGATGAATGAAGAGCTGAGTATATTATGCGACAAACTAAAAGCCGATTATGAGAAAATAGCATCTATCCCGGAACCCGAGATAGAATCTCCCGAACTCGAAAACCAACTTGATAAATCGCTGGTTGTCATAGAAGAAGCAGGGTCGGATTTCAAAAAAGCGATAGCCAGGATTGAAGCCTTCTCTCAGCTTCAATCCGGTGATACTCCGGCTATTATGGCAAAATCAAAATCGCAGTTTTCAAAACTTGAGCTTCTAAAAATCGGATTCTACACAGGACTTCCGATTGCGGCGCTTGCTTTGATTCTGGTTTTTATCACACTTTTTTTATTAAAATAAAACTTTATGATTGAATTATAATTCATTCTGAAAAAGGGCGTTATGAGTATCTTTAATCATTACAATAAGAAAATCAAAGAGCTTGACCGCGAAATAAATAAGGTCAAACGCGAAATCATCAGGATTACGTCAAATGACACGTCTTCAAAAAGGAGAGAATTGACCAGGGAAATCCCTGATTCCCCGAAGGATGGCGACGAAAGAAAAAAATTGGCCAATTATCTCGGGGCGGGAAGCATACAGACCCTCGGCATGCATAAATATCACAAAGAGGATTTACGCAACAAAATCATTTATGCTATTGTCGGTATTCTTTTTGTTTTAGCCCTTATATGGTTGATCTCCAGGTAATTTTTGAATAAGAACCTTTTCTACAGCCCCTTGGAAACAGACTATGGAAGATTTATTGTCTGCCATGACGGAAAAACAATATCCGGCATTACTTTTCCGTCAAGAAAGCCCCCTGCAAAAAAATTAAAGGTTTCTGCTTTTTCTCAGGGGCTTGAAAAATCGCTCAACGGTTACTTGAGGAGGGGGGAACCGCTTCCCGATTACAACATACGTATTTGCGGCACGGAGTTCGGGCAGAAAGTAATAAATGCCATAAGAAGCATTCCCTTCGGTAAAACCCGGACTTATTCCGCAATAGCTGTCCGGATCGGACACCCCGACAGCCAGAGAGCTGTCGGTTCCGTCTGCAGTAAAAATCCTATTCCGATAATAGTTCCGTGCCACAGAATAATTCCCGAAACAGGCGGAATCGGCAATTACTCATCCGGCAGGAAATGGAAAGGAATACTGCTCGGTGTTGAAAAGCACAAACATTGTGATATAAAAAAATATTGAAATATTTCAATAAAAAGATGAATATTATCTAACACGGGTGTTTAAACACAATGAAAATCAAAATAGCGTATTTATCCGGTTTCTGCATGGGGGTCAGGAGAGCTACCGATATAGTCTATGCCCTCGCAAAAAACCTTCACAAGAAAAACAAGAAGATTGTTACCTACGGGCCCTTGATCCATAATCCCCGGGTCCTGGAAGAACTTAAATCGAAAGGTATCGGAAGCATCAGCAAGCCTGAAGACGCGGATCCCGGCACAACTGTGGTCATCAGAGCGCACGGAATTCCTCCGGATACGAGGGAAAAACTCATTTCGGCAAAAGCCCTTATATGCGATGCGACCTGTCCTGACGTACTAAAAGTTCAAAGCCTGGTCAAAAAATATGCGAATAAAGGCTACACAATAATAATAATCGGCGACAATGGACATGCGGAGGTTACGGGTTTACTGGGTTTTGCCGGGAGTAAAAGTTTTGTAGTAAATAAACCCGGGGAAATCAACAATATCCCCGACATTGCGGGGGATATAGCCGTTGTCTGCCAGACCACCCAAAGCTCAGATCTTTTTGAAGCCGTTTCTTCCGAAATCAAGAACCGTTTTCCTCATGCCGCAATATACAATACAATATGCAAATCCACTGAAAAAAGACAGGAAGAAACAAGAAAGCTGGCGAAGGAAGCGGATGTAATGATAGTTTTAGGAGGCAAGAACAGCGCAAACACCCAGCGCCTGTACGAAATATGCATCAATGAAAAAAAGCCCGCTTACTACATAGAAAACGCCGATGAACTGAATGTCGATGAAATTTTGAAATACAGGACTGTTGGAATCACGGCAGGGGCTTCTACCCCCAACTGGATGATAAAAAATCTTGTCCATGAATTAAAAAAGGCAAACCGGAAAAACCGTCTGAAGCTGTTATTAAACATTGAGAACATCATTTATTTTATAGTAAGGACCAATATTCTGATAGCTGTATCCGCCGCCGCTTTATCTTATATCTGCACTAAATTTTTCAAACTGCACAATCCTTCCATCCTTTATCCCCTGACTGCAGGATTGTATATATTTTCCATGCACACATTTAACCGCCTCTTCGACAATACGCTCGGAGAATTGAAAGATTCTTCGCGTATAGGTTTTATGGAATCCCACCACGAAGAATTCAAGGCTCTTTCGATAATCGCCATGTTTGCAGTGCTCATTTGTTCTCTTATACTGGGTTTTTTCGCATTCATAATAGCATTCATTGCATGTATAGCAGGCATATCATACGGCACAAAATTACTTCCGAAGACATGGGCTGTGAGAAGATTGAAAGATATTCCGATGTCGAAAAATATCCTGGTCACTCTTGCATGGGCTTCGATTACCGTTTTCCTGCCGCTCTTCGGGTATAAGGAGGTATCGCCCCCTCCGATAAGCCCGCTGCTGGTAGCATTTACTTTCACTTATATATCAATTTTAATATTTATCAGATGTCTGACGTATGACATGGTAGAAATACATGCAGACCGGATAATAGGGAAGGAAAGCCTGGCCGTATTAAAAGGTAAATCCTTTACCAAAAAAACCATAGCGGTTATGATATTGATTTCAGCTTTAATGTCTGTATCCGCATCCTACTTTAAAGTAATACCTTCATACGGTTACATGTTGCCGGTGGTATCTGTTTATTCGTTATTCTACCTGTACCTGTATCATAAACGCCATTTTTCCCAGGAAGCTGTCTTCGACCTTATAGTCGATTCCAAATTCATCCTCGCCGGATTAATAGTATATCTCGGCTTAAAATTTATCGGTTGATCGGAGTTATATAAATGAAATGCCCGAAATGCGGATATGAAGATGTCAGAGTAAATTTCTGTCCGAGATGTAAACTCAAAATGTATCCTATCGGGAGCCCCGAACTTAAAAAAAATTTAGGGGCCGGCCTGGTAAGATTTGTTAAAGCCGTAATAAGATTTATTAAAAATATAATACTTAGAACAGCTGAATCCATAATATTCTGCGCGATTTTCCATTTTGTTCTCAAAGGAATGCTGTTCGGTCTGAAATTTATCGCCGTAAACGTAGAATCCAACATATCCAATCTTTTCGACTCCGTATACATTACCTACGGGGAATATTGTTTTTATGTCATTATAGTAATCCTTACTTTCAAACACAGATGGCCTGATACGTGATCAATGAATGATCTGGGCAGTTTCATTATCAGCGGTTTCAACGGAATTGAATTCAATAGGGAACTGGAACATAAAATCCTTATTGATAAAATCGGCGGGCTGATTTTTTTTTCCAGAAATATCGCATCCCTGCCGCAGGTAAAAAATCTTATAAACAACTGCCGGAAAGCGCGGGCTTCCATATCGGAAACGCCCCTGATAATAGCGGTGGATCACGAAGGCGCTCCCGTCCACAGATTCGGTTCCTTAATAGATGAAATACCGTCTCAGGCGGCTGTCGCAAAATCCGGGATGAAATATCATGCCGTTTCTCTGTGGCAATCTGCCGCAAAAAAACTAAGTTCACTGGGATTTAACGTCAATTTTGCTCCCGTCCTGGATATCGGCGGATGGGAAAAATTTTCAGCGATAGGAATAAGGTCTTTCGGCTGTGAAAAGGAAACCGCGGCAGATTTCGGCGCTGAATTTATAGAAGCTATGAAAAGGGGGTCTATTTCCTGTTTTGCAAAGCATTTCCCCGGACTGGGTAAAACCGGCGTCGATTCCCACTCATCCCTTCCCGTTATCAGCACGGGCAGAGATAGATTGCTTGCCGAAGACATTTCGGTATTCGGGTCGCTTATAAGAAGGGGGTGCATCGACGGCATTCTGCTTGCCCATGCCCTGTACCCGCATCTGGACAGGAAATTCCCCGCAAGTATGTCCCGGAAAATAATATCCGGACTGTTATATGAAAAATTAAACTTTCGCGGAATCACGATAACGGATGACATAGATATGATGGCAATCAGAAAAAATTACGAGATTCCTTATTTCGCGGAGAAATCCGTGGAAGCAGGTTCTCATTTCATTCTTGCGTGTCATAATAAAACTGCCATACAAAAAATCTTCGCGGGCCTCTCAAGAATAAGGCCGGGAATAATTGAAAACCGCCTCAGTGATATCAGTCGCTGGAAAAAAACTGTTCTTGCCGGAAACAAGGCTCAATCCCCGGCCGTCGGACGATCTTCGGGAAGTTATGCCGGAGACATAGCAAAAAAAGCGCTCACAATAAAAATAAAAAGTAAAATAAAGCGTAAAAATTATATTTTTCTGTGTTTCATCCCGCAGCCGAATCGCGATAATCAGGATATTCTCAGAATAAAAAAAATGCTCAAAACCCGGATTAAAGAAATTTTCAGCCCCGCCAAAATCCTGTTTTATCCCGCAAAACCGGAATATAAAGACCTTAAAAAACGCATACCGATTATCATAACCTGCAACATATACCGGGATAAAGAAATCCTGCGCTCGGTGTTGGCCCTTATTAAGAAGGTCGAAAAAAACTGTTATTGTATGGCAATAGGAAATCCGCACGATATGGATTATTTCAAATCCTGCGCGGCAACAGGATGCACTTATTCGCCCGACAGTCATTCAGTTTGCGGATTGCTGACGATACTGAAGGAACAAGGCGATGAAAAATAACGCTCGAGCCGAATACACGCTTTTCTTTATCTTAATCCCTGCGATAATCATATGCTCCGGCTGTTCAAATATAGATACAAAGAATAAAATTAATATTACATACCATACAATAGAATCATTACCCGAGCAACTCAGCGCTTTACAAACGCTAACCGATAATTTCGAAAGGGAAAACCCCGGAATAAACGTCGAAGTTGAAACAGCGCCTTCCGGAACTTTGTCCGTATTTCAAAAACTCAAGGTAAGAATAGCCGGAAAGCATCCGCCCGATGTGTTTTATATGGTCACGGATCGCATTGACGAATATATATCCAGGGGAGCCATTCTGGATATAACCGAATCCGCCGAAAGAGATTTTCCCGGTTTGAAGCAGGATTACTACCCTGAAGTTATCGAAAGCTGTTATAAAAACGGGAAAATGTATTGTTTCCCTTTTCACTTCAGCACCGACCTTCTTTTTTATAATAAAGATTTATTTGATGCGGCCGGAATCAGTTATCCCGAACCCGGCTGGAACTGGCAGGATGTATTGGAATCGGCGCTGAAACTTACGCAAACCGGACAAAACGGGGTAAAGACTTACGGGTTTCTGCAGCCGCGCCCTCTGTTTTTAATGAGATCCTTCGGTTCCGAATTATTTACAGGTAAACCCTTAAAATGCACAATTGACAATACGCGGTCAAAAGCCGCGCTGCAGTTCCTCATAGACCTGCACTCAAAGTACGGAGTTTCTCCGAATAACGCGGTTTTAAATCCCGCTGAAAGAAGCCAGTCCGAAATGGAAATGTTTAAAAACGGAAAAGCGGCGATGTTCACAGGCAGAACTTACATGCTGGTAGATTTTGCAGGCATCAAAGGATTCAAGTGGGATATATGCTCTGTCCCGCGCGGAGCAAAAAGGTATTCACGGCTGGCGGTCGGGGGAAACTGCATATCCTCGGATACAAAATATCCCGAAGCCTCATGGAAGTTCATAAAGTATTTTTCCTCGCGTGAAGGGACCATGGTCATGACCGGCAAGCGGAATTGTGTGCCTGCATTAAAATCAGCCGCGGAATCAGATTCTTTCCTTCACCCACCGCCGGAGAATATGCGATTCTCAATTCTGCAGCTGTCTTTTTCGGAAGCGGAAACTTATCCTATCGAGAACTGGAGAGAGTTTCTGGAAAAGGAATTCTCATCAACAACCGACAGGATTATACTGGGAAAAACATCGATAGCTGAGGGATTATCCGAATTGCAGAAAAAAGGCCAAAAATACATAAGAAAATAATTTTATTGATTATAATTATGATTTAATATATAAAATCTTTGATTATATGTGGATGGTTCGACTGAAGTCAGGCGTTTTACCGCCTAAAAAAAAAGAAAAAAAACATTTGAATCTCATATTATGTTGTGATAGATTGATTTCAAATGTGGAACTTATATAATTAGTTGTATTCATTATGGAGGAATGTGCGGTATGAAAAAATTTCTGGTTTTGATGTTTACGATTACTTTTATTTTTAATATTTTCGTTTCTTGTGCTATCGCCGAAGAAAGATCCGTGCCCGGTAAAATGGCGCATAAGTTCGGCAGGGGATTGTGCAACGTAGCTCTGGGATGGTGCGAAATACCGAAAAACATAATGAATTCATGCGAAGAAATCAATCCATACGCCGGCTGGTTTGTAGGGCTTGTCAAAGGAATCGGCATGACTGTCGCCAGGACTCTTGCGGGAGTCTGGGATATCATAACATTCCCCATACCTGCTCCATCGGATTATGAGCCTGTGATGGAGCCCGAATTTGTCTTCGAAAGTCTTTCATATATAGAATAAAAAGGCATTATACTAAGTCAAAAACACAAAGAAAGGGGATTAATGGATGAAAAGAGTAGCAGTTGTAGTTTTGGTAACGACACTCTTTCTGGGCATGTGCGTTCCCGCATTTGCCGATGCAAGCACCAACAATGCCGGAAGAAAATTCTGCAGAGGCATTGCCAACATTGCGACAGGATGGGTTGAAATCATTAGAACGCCTTATGAAGAATCTATGGCTACAAATCCTGTACGAGGCTTGACTGTCGGACTCTTCAAAGGGATTATGATGGCAGTGGCCAGAACAGGTTCGGGGGTATTTGACCTTGTAACATTTCCGTTCCCGTTTCCGAATGATTATGACTCTCTTGTGAAACCCGAATTCGTATTTTAACTTTAATCAACGTACGGAAAGGAGGAAAATTAAATGGTTAGATTTTCCAGAGCAGTTCTTTGTGTCTTAATCATAACTGCTATCCTTAGTTCATCTACACTTGCTTCAGCTGAGCTTTTCCAGGATATTACTCACAAGCTCTTCAGGGGAATTGCCAATATATTAACAGGGTGGATAGAAATTCCCAAAAATATGTATAACGACTCTGTTGAAGTAAGCCCGTGGTATGGCTGGTTTACCGGATTACTGAAAGGGATAGGCTTCACCGTTGTCAGAACAGGCGCCGGGGTTTGGGATACTATAACATTCCTTTTCCCTATACCTTCCGACTACGAACCTGTATGGGAACCTGAATTTGTATTTTAGTCTATATGCTATGCAATGAGTAACGGTAACAAAGGGATTCACTGATGCATGGTGAATCCCTTTGTTTGTCATAACATCAAACAATGGAGTTTCGTCATGGAAGAAAAGATTAAAGATGTTCTGAATAACGAAGTCAGGCCTTATCTGCAATCCCACGGCGGCGATGCCGAATTTGTTTCTGTTGACGCGGAAGGAAATGTAAGCGTCCGGTTGAAAGGGGCCTGCGCGGGATGTTCCGGAGCTTTAATGACATTAAAAAACCTTGTTGAACAGGCTCTGAAAGAAAAAATACCCGGGGTTAAATCTGTAAAAGCAGTTTAATAATTATGACACAAAAACCCAAATTTATTGATAAGTTCATCCAGAACCTTGATAAGATCGATAAGCTGGATGTAGAAAAGTATTTTATTAATCTTTCCCGGGAAAAGGGATTCCTCGAATCTGTATTCAACAACCTCAATGAAGGTATTGTTGTAATATCCAGCAGGGGCACTATAGCGTTTCTTAATTCAAAAGCCAAATCAATATTAGGCATCTTTTCCGAAGAATATAAGGGAAGGCACCTGCAGGATGTGATAAAAGACGCGTCTTTCCTGTCTTCCATACCGCTAAATGTAAAAACCGCATACAGTATTATCGATAAGGAAATAACCGTTGATCACCCCAGAAAATCACTGATTAATATTAATGTAATACCGTTTGACGATAATAATTTATCCGGCATGGTAGTTGTTTTGAAAGACATAACCGCCAGGAAAAGAATGGAAGAGGATACAAAACAATCTAAATTGGTGGAAACTTTTTCCAATCTCGCGGCAGGAATAGCGCACGAGATAGGCAACCCCCTCAATTCACTCAATATTCATTTGCAACTGATAGACCGCGAAACCAAAAAATCAAAAACGGGAAAAAAGGTCAATGAACACATTTCTATCTGCAGAAATGAAATAAAACGTCTCGATGAAATAATTAACAGGTTTTTGCTGGCTCTGCGTTCTTCAGAAAAACCGATGGAAAGAAAAAGCGTAAACAAAATTATATCTTCCATAGTAAAACTAATGCAGCCGGAATTTAATTCAAAAAAAATCGACCTCACTATTTCCCTGAACAAGAATCTGCCGGATACTCTTCTGAATGAAGGAGAAATAAAACAATTAATAGTAAATATACTGAAAAACGCCATTCAATCAATTAATCATGCCGGAGGGAAAATCAGTATTTCCACCCTTCAGGAACCGTATTATATACTTATTAATATTAAGGATAACGGTGCGGGCATTTCAGACAGCATCAAACAAAAAATATTCGAGCCTTTTTTCTCCACAAAAGAATCCGGCTCGGGGCTCGGGCTTCTGATCGCATCAAGAATAGTGTCGGAACATAAGGGCACACTGGAAGTAGAAAGCAGCAAAAAAAACGGCACCTTGATTAAAATAAGACTTCCCGTAAAGACTGATGAATTAAAATTACTTCCGCAGGGAGGCAAATGATTTGAATAAAAAAACCATACTGATTGCGGATGATGAAATAAACACTCTTAAAGGGCTTGCATCCGCCCTTTCCGAAAAATACCGTGTCATAACAGCTTCAAACGGTCAGGAAGCATATGAATTATTCACATCTAACATGCCTTCGATAGTTTTAACGGATATCAGGATGCCGGTAATGGGCGGTCTGACACTTCTGGATAAGATAAGATCTGCAAATCCGGATACACCCGTAATCCTTCTTACGGCGTATGGAACCATTAATAACGCCGTTGAAGCCATGAAGAGGGGGGCTTCCGACTATATTACAAAGCCCGTCAATCTCGACAAACTTGAAGCTATTATTGAAAAATTCGTTGACAAAAAAGTCGCAACAGGCGCTCTCAGGAATCAATCAACCATTATAGGCAATGATACGACACTAAAAACTATTTATGAACAGGCTTCTAAAGTGGCATTGACGGATACCACGATCTTAATAACGGGCGAAAGCGGCACAGGCAAAGAGATACTGGCCCAGGACATACATAAAATAAGTAAAAGACCGGGGAAGTTCACTCCTGTTCATTGCGCCGCGCTTCCTGAAACTTTACTCGAAAGTGAACTTTTTGGGCATGAAAAGGGTTCATTTACCGGTGCATCCTCACGAAAAGCCGGGCGTTTTGAATTAGCCGAAAAAGGAACAATATTCTTAGATGAAATCAGCGAAATTTCCACATCAATACAGACAAAGCTGCTCAGGGTGCTTCAGGATAAAACATTTGAAAGAGTAGGCGGGACCCAGACCCTGAAAGCGGACATAAGAATTATAGCAGCTACAAATAAACATCTGGAACCGTTGATTAAGTCCGGCAGATTCAGAGAAGATTTATATTACCGTTTAAATGTTGTACATTTTCATCTGCCCCCCCTGAGAGAGCGAATCGGAGATGTCCCGCTTTTTGTCAATCATTTTATCGAGGACCTTGCTAGATCATCCGGTAAAATAATCGAGGGGATTACGGACGAAGCGCTGAAACTGCTTACAGGTTATACCTGGCCCGGGAATATCCGCCAGTTGAGAAATACCCTTGAGCACATGATATTGTTCAGTTCTTCCCGTATTCTCGACATAAAAGACATACCCCCCGAAATTATAAAAGAGAGCGGTCTTCCCTCAGGCAAAAACATTACAACAGGAAAAGGCACAATTAAAGACCTGGAGAAGGACCTTATTCTGAAAGAATTAGAAAAATCCGGCGGGAACAAGACAGAAGTCGCAAACTGCCTCGGAATAAGCAGGAGAACATTATACCGAAAACTCAGACAATATAACATAAGCCTGTAATAATACAGTATCTTTATGTCACAATAAGCCCGCATGTAACTTTTTGACACAATCCGGAGATTGAACAAAATACAACATATATTGTCTAACATGCTGCCCTGCAATATGTTATCTACATTATGTATTCCATGGTAATGCTTGGCACACATATTGCATCTATTAATAAGCACGTCTTATATAAAATGATACTAAGGAGGCTATTATGTCAAAGGTCATTGGTATAGATCTGGGAACCACAAATTCCTGCGTAGCGTTTATGGAATCGGGAAAACCTGTTGTAATTCCAAATTCCGAAGGAGACAGGACAACCCCTTCAGTGGTGGCATTTGCAAAATCAGGGGAAAGGCTTGTGGGAAAAACAGCAAAAAGACAGGCAATCACTAATCCTCACAATACGGTCTTTTCCATCAAAAGATTCATGGGAAGAAAGTTTAAAGAGGTCGGGGGAGAAATAAAGGAAGTGCCTTTCAGGGTCGCGGCAAGGGACAACGGGGATGCCAGTGTCGAAATCGAAAACAAGAAATACAGCCCTCCGGAAATATCCGCCATGATTCTTCAGAAATTAAAATCCGACGCAGAGGCGTATCTTGGCGAGAAAGTTAGCAAAGCCGTTATTACCGTACCCGCGTATTTCAACGATAGCCAGAGACAAGCCACAAAGGACGCGGGTAGAATAGCCGGGCTTGAGGTAGAGAGAATAATAAATGAACCTACAGCGGCTTCTCTCGCTTACGGGCTGGACAAGAAAAAAGACGAAAAAATAGCTGTTTACGATTTGGGCGGAGGAACATTTGATATTTCCATACTTGACATAGGAGAAGGCGTATTCGAAGTTAAATCCACAAACGGCAATACTCATTTAGGAGGAGATGACTTTGACCAAAGAATCATCGATTGGCTGGTGGATAACTTTAAAAAAGAAAATGGGATCGACCTGAAAAAAGATCCTATGGCCCTTCAAAGACTGAAAGAAGCCTCGGAAAAGGCTAAGATCGAATTATCTTCCTCAACCGAAACCGATATTAATCTGCCTTTTGTTACGGCTGATTCGAACGGGCCAAAACATCTTGTAATCAAACTTACCAGATCAAAACTCGAACAACTGGTAGATGATCTTGTCCATTCAACCATAGAACCATGCCGGAAAGCTCTTAAAGACGCGGGGTTAAAGGCTTCGGAAATTGATGAAGTTATTCTTGTGGGCGGTATGACAAGAATGCCCATGGTACAGGAAACAGTAAAGAATTTCTTCGGCAAACCACCGCACAAGGGTGTCAATCCGGACGAGGTTGTCGCAGTAGGGGCGGCAATTCAGGCAGGCATAATACAGGGCGATGTCCAGGATGTCGTTCTTCTTGATGTAACACCTCTTTCCCTCGGCATTGAAACACTGGGCGGGGTGTTTACAAAATTAATAGAAAGGAACACAACAATACCTGTGGACAAGAGTGAAATATTTTCGACGGCTGCTGACAGCCAGACAAGCGTAGAAATCCATGTTCTTCAGGGAGAAAGGCCAATGGCTGCCGACAATAAGACCATAGGCAGATTCCAACTGGTGGGAATTCCTCCCGCCCCAAGAGGGGTTCCGCAGATAGAAGTAAAATTTAACCTGGACAGGAACGGAATCCTGAATGTATCGGCGAAAGACCTTGGAACCGGTAAAGAGCAGAATATCACGATAAAGGCATCCAGCGGACTTTCAGATAATGAAATCGACCAGATGGTAAAAGATGCGGAAGCTCATGCTTCGGAAGATATAAAGAAAAAAGAAAAAATCGAAGCCAAAAATAACGCGGAAAACCTTATATATCAGGCAGAAAAAACATTGAAAGAACACAAAGACAAGATCCCTGCGGACAAAAAAGATGATATAGAAAAATCTGTCAATGAACTCAAAGATGCCTTAAAATCGGAGGACACTGATAATATCAAGCAGAAAACTGAATTATTGATGAACGCTCTGCATGCGGTATCTTCCATCATCTACCAGAAAACCGGCCAGGATCAGGATAAGACACCGCAGCCGGAACAGGACAAGAAACAGGGGAAAGACGGGAATCCGGAGAATGTCGTAGATGCGGATTTTAAAGTAGTCGATGACGACAAAGAGAATAACGGCAAAAATAAAACGAAATAAGAAGGAGGGTAACACATGAAAATCAGGCCTCTCGAAGACAGAGTGCTAGTCCAAAGGGTTGAAGAAAAAGAAGTGAAAAAAGGCGGGATAATAATACCTGATACCGCCAAGGAAAAACCGCAACAGGCAAAAGTAATAGAATTGCNNCGGGCAAAATCGATAAGGACGGAAAAAAAATCCCGTTTAACGTTAAGAAAAACGATGTTGTCCTTATCGAAAAATACGGCGGAAATGAAATCAAGATAGACGGGGAAGAATATATAATAACTAAAGAAGAAGATATTTTGGCTGTTCTTGAGAAATAACGGAGGTTAAAATGAGCGGAAAACAAC
>DJVC01000011.1 GCA_002440765.1 bacterium UBP3_UBA6266
TTGTGGTTCGGGTGGTTCGGTTTTAACCCCGGGTCCACGCTCAGCGTGGGAGACGGAAACCTTATAGCAAGGGTTGCCATTAACACAAACCTCGCTGCTGCGGCGGGCGGCATAACGGCAATGATAACGGTCTGGAGGATGTTCGGCAAACCGGATCTTTCCATGGCTATGAACGGGGCGCTTGCAGGGTTGGTGGCTATAACCGCTCCGTGTGCTTTTGTTGAACCGTGGGCTGCTATTTTGATAGGTGGGGCAGGCGGTGTTTTTGTAATAATGGGGGTGGTATTGCTGGATAAGTTCGGAGTGGATGATCCTGTCGGAGCCGTTCCCGTGCACGGATTGAACGGAATCTGGGGAACTCTGGCCGTCGGGTTGTTCGGACAAAAAACGCTGGGGCTGGCGAATGACGGCTTATTGTATGGAGGAGGCTTTACACAACTTGCCATTCAGGCTCTTGGGGTTTGTTCCGTTATTTTATTTGTGGTGCTGTCTATGGGCGTGATTTTTAAAATCATTGATTTAACAGTAGGATTAAGAGTCGGCAGAGACGAAGAATTGAAAGGTCTTGATATCGGGGAGCACGGTATGGAATCATATTCAGGTTTTCAGATATTTTTGACCGAGTAGGTAAAATAGTTAAAATGTGGAAATATTATATGAAATCGTTTAAAATTGACTTGACAATTACGAAAGCATATAGTAAAAATGACTTCGATTTTTTTGAGAGCACAATGTTGTGCCGGAATAATGTAAAACAGAGGCGTTCTTAAACCATTATGGTTTTTGGATGCCTTTTTTTATTTAACTGTAATTAAAAGGAGAAGAATATGAGCGGTAAGAATGTTGATAATAATACTGTTTTCGATATTTACGGTGAAAATATCTTTGGCTTTAAGACGATGAAAAACTATTTGTCGGATAAGGCCATTGATTCTTTGAAAGCGACCATTGAAAAAGGACATACTCTTAATCCTGATATTGCCGATGAAGTTGCAGATGCTATGAAGACATGGGCCATATCCAAAGGGGCTACTCACTTTACCCATTGGTTTCAGCCGTTGACAGGCGCGACGGCCGAAAAACACGATTCATTCATATCCCCCGATAAAGAAGGCGGTGTAGTGCTTCAGTTTTCGGGAAAGGAGCTTATTAAAGGTGAGCCGGATGCATCGAGTTTTCCGTCCGGCGGATTAAGGACGACATTTGAAGCCCGCGGCTACACTGCATGGGACCCGACAAGCCCTGCTTTCATTAAAAAATCGAAGGAAGGGGCTGTCCTTTGCATACCGTCCGTTTTTTGCGGATATTATGGGGACGCGCTGGATAAGAAGACGCCTTTATTGAGATCTATGGATGCTCTTTCAAAACAGGTTTGCCGTCTGGGAAGACTGTTTGGCATAGAAGATAATGGAAATAAAGCCAATATTAATCTCGGGCCCGAACAGGAATACTTTCTCATAGATAAAGCTTTTTATGAAAGCAGGCTTGACCTGTTGCAGACAGGCAGGACTCTCTTCGGTAAAGCGCCTGCCAAGCACCAGCAGATGGAAGACCATTATTTCGGCGCCATAAAAAGACGCGTGATAGATTTTATGGATGACCTTGACAGGGAATTGTGGAAAATGGGGATTCCGGCAAAAACAAGGCATAATGAAGTCTGTCCCGCTCAGTTTGAAATAGCCAATGTTTATGAAACGCTGAACCTTGCCGTAGACCATAATATGATACTTATGGAAATTTTAAGGGAAGTGGCGGACAGGCATGATTTTGTCTGCCTTCTTCACGAAAAACCATTTGCGGGTGTTAACGGCTCAGGGAAGCATAATAACTGGTCGATTATAGGTCCCGACGGTAAAAATTGGCTGAGTCCCGGGGATAATCCTCATGAAAACGCGAAATTCCTAACGGTAATTTGCGCGCTGATGAAAGCGGTTGATACATATGCCGATGTTTTAAGAGCGACAGTTGCCACGGCGGGCAATGATCACAGGCTTGGAGCAAATGAAGCTCCTCCCGCAATATTGTCAATATTCCTCGGCGAACAACTGACGGATATAATTGGGCAGATGGAAAAGGGCGCTGCCAGGAGCTCCAAGGACGGCGGAGTCATCGAAATAGGAATTTCATCACTGCCGAAACTGCCGCGGGATGTGACGGACAGGAACAGGACATCCCCGTTTGCTTTTACGGGTAATAAATTTGAATTCAGGGCAGTCGGTTCAAATCAGAATTGCGCGGGTCCTAATGTTGCGCTGAATACCATAGTGACCAGCGCCATAGATGAAATCTGTACACAGTTGGAAAAAGATAAGGAAGAGGGAAAAGATTTTAATGAAGCCCTCCAGGCAGTGTTGAAAGGCATAATTAAGAGACACAAAAGGATTATTTTTAACGGCGATAATTATACCGATGCATGGAAGAAAGAGGCCGAAAAGAGGGGATTGCCGAATATAATAAATACGCCCGAAGCGCTTGAGATTTTCAAGAGCAAAAAAGCGGTGGATCTTTTTGAAACATACGGGGTTCTTTCAAAAAGAGAACTGAACTCGAGATACGAAGTTTATAAAAAGCAGTATGAGGAAATCATACATGTGGAATCGGAGTGTTCCATAACCATTGCGCGTACAATGATTATACCGGCTGCGGTGAACTATCAGAGGAAGCTTGCGGCAACTGTCAATGAAACGGAAAAATCCCTGAAAACCGGTAAAATGAAGTATATCAAGGAGCTTTTGGTGTCTGTTTCCGATCAGACGGAAAGTGTTCTAAATAGCATTGAGAAAATCGAGAAAGTCATGGAAAACGGCGGGAGTTCGAAAGAGACAAAGGAACTTATGCTGAAATTAAGGAAAGCAGTAGACGCTCTGGAGGGTTTGCTGCCGGATGATGAGTGGCCATTAGCTACATACGCAGAAATGATGTTTATGATTTAAATAGAATAAATTGGGAACAGGTCAATTCCGGCGCCAAAGAAGTTGACGCCGGAATTGTCGTGAGTGGATTTTGATTTAAAAACGGGATGTTTACAATGAGGAACAAGGGACTCTATGACCCGAGGTTTGAGCACGACAGCTGCGGTGTGGGTTTTGTCTGTGATATTAAAGGCAGGAGGTCGCAGGATATAGTCGATAAAGGGATTAAAGTCCTTAACAGGCTTTCCCACCGCGGTGCTACGGGGTCGGATCCTAAAACGGGTGACGGCGCGGGAATTCTCATCCAGACCCCGCACAAGTTTTTTACCAAGATTTGCCGGAAAAAAGGAATCGAACTGCCCGAGGAAGGTTTTTACGCTTCGGGCATGGTATTTCTTCCTGAGTCCGATGATGAGAGAAAGTTCTGCAAAAAAATATTTTCCGATTTTATAAAGCAGGAGGAACAATGTCTTCTCGGATGGAGAGAAGTACCTGTAAACGATTCTGTTCTCGGGGAGAAAGCGAGAATCGCCAAACCGGTTATAGAGCAGGTTTTTATTAAAAGAGGACCCGGCATTAAAGATGCGGATTCTTTTGAACGCAGACTTTACATAATAAGAAGGCAGATTGAAAACACCATACACAAATCCGATATTGCCCAGAAATCTTTTTTTTATATAACAAATCTTTCATCAAAAACTTTTGCCTATAAAGGCCTTTTAATGCCTTCCCAATTAAATGGTTTTTTCACGGACCTTTGTGACAGGGATATCGAAAGCGCAATCTGTCTTGTCCATTCCAGATACAGTACCAATACATTTCCCACATGGGACCTTGCCCAGCCGTTCAGATTTCTTGCGCATAACGGAGAAATCAACACTCTGCGGGGAAATATAAACTGGATGAAGGCGAAAGAGGGGCTTCTCAGCAGTGATTATTTTGGGAATGATATAGAAAAAATAAAACATGTCATTGTCCCGGACGGAAGTGATTCCGCATCCATTGACAATGTGTTTGAACTGTTGGTTTTGAGCGGAAGAAGCCTTGCCCATTCTATGATGATGTTAATCCCCGCGGCATGGGAACAGGATGAACTGATGGATGAAAAGCTCAAAAGTTTTTATAGATACCATGCGTGTCTTATGGAACCGTGGGACGGTCCGGCTGCAATTGCTTTTACAGACGGATTGAGAATAGGGGCTGTCCTTGACAGGAACGGTTTGAGGCCGGCGCGATATATTGTTACGGGAAATGACATGGTTGTAATGGCTTCCGAAGTCGGTGTCCTTGATATAAAGCCGGAGAATATATCCTGTTCGGGAAGATTGGAACCCGGGAAAATGCTTTTTGTAGACACCGAAGCCGGACGGATAATAGAAGATGAAGAAATTAAAAAAGAGATTTCCGGGCGGCGCCCGTATAAAAAATGGCTTGATGAGAATCTCCTGAAACTGGAAAAGTTTCCGGAGCCTGTGAAGCAGATCGGGAGAACGGAGAGTTCGTATAAAGTCCTTAAGACATTTGGCTATACGAGGGAAGATTTAAAGTTTTTGCTCAGGCCTATGGCGGAAAAGGGAGAAGAACCTACAGGCTCGATGGGTAATGACACCCCCCATGCTGTTTTATCTAAAAACCCGCAGCTTTTATATAACTATTTCCGCCAACTGTTCGCTCAGGTTACAAATCCGCCGATAGATCCCATAAGAGAAGAACTTGTAATGAGTCTTGAATGTTATATGGGTACCAGGAAAAATCTTCTGGATGAGACACCTCTCCACTGCGGCAAATTGTGGCTCNNATCCTATCCTTACGGACGATGATCTATCAAGGATGAAAAATATAAAAGAAAAAGGCCTGCATTCAAAAACCATATCAATTTTATTCAAAGCCGGAGAAACGAAGAATTTTTATAAAGCGCTTGAGAGAATATGCACAGAATCTCTGGCTGCCGTAAGGGAAGGCTACCCTTTCCTTATTCTGAGCGACAGGGGGGTAAATAGCGAATATGCGGCTTTGCCTGCTTTACTTGCAGTCGGCGCTGTTCATCAAACCCTTGTCAATAACGGCTCAAGGTCTCAAATTGCCCTGGTTCTTGAAAGCGCCGAACCGAGGGAAGTACATCATTTTGCGCTGCTTTTCGGTTATGGCGCCGGATGCGTAAATCCTTATATGGCATTTGAACTGGTGGAAAAAATGTATGACGGGAAAGAAATAAATGTGCTCCCGGATATGG
This sequence comes from bacterium UBP3_UBA6266, assembly GCA_002440765.1. GTDB lineage: Bacteria > Auribacterota > UBA6266 > UBA6266 > UBA6266 > UBA6266. Next base: position 5,146 of record DJVC01000011.1, read on the forward strand.
CTAAGAAAAATTATATTAAAGCCATTAATANNGAATATCTACTCTGAGAAGTTATCGCGGCGCGCAGATATTTGAAGCGCTGGGGCTTGCCGATGATGTTATCGAAAGATGTTTTACCGGTACTGTATCGAGAATAGGCGGGGCAACGATTGACATAATTGCCGAGGAGACCCTTCGAAGGCACCGGTCGGCATACGCGTCATCGAAAGATGATTATATATTGCCTGTCGGCGGTATATACCAGTGGAAAAAAGACGGAGAATTCCGTATGTGGAACCCAGATACCATATCGGCACTGCAGGATGCCGCACGGCAGGAAAATTATGACAGGTATAAAGAGTTCGCTTCAATGATAAACAATCAGGCGTCTACCCCCTCGACATTGAGAGGCCTGTTGGATGTTGTAGGGGGAAACCCGATACCGGTGAAAGAAGTTGAAAAACCGGAAAGTATATTCAAGAGATTTGTTACAGG
>DJVC01000031.1 GCA_002440765.1 bacterium UBP3_UBA6266
CGTCGCAGGCGTAGGAAATTTGAGAAGACCTGTCCTTAGTACGAGAGGACCGGGATGGACGTACCTCTGGTGTACCAGTTGTTCTGCCAAGGGCATGGCTGGGTAGCTATGTACGGAATGGATAAGCGCTGAAAGCATCTAAGCGCCAAGCCATCCCCAAGATAAGACTTCCCAATCAGGCTCCTTGTAGACTACAAGGTTGATAGGCCAGGTGTGTAAGTCCAGTAATGGATTTAGCTAACTGGTACTAATAAGCTGATCGGCTTGACCATTTACAAACTATATTGGTTAATATTGTTTGCTGCAGTCCTCATAAAAGATATTCAGTGTTTTTGTGAGGAGTGTTGCGGGCTTGCCCGCAACCTCCTCATAGTCAATAATTTTTCCCGGTGACAAAATAGAGAGGTGGCAACACCCGATCCCATTCCGAACTCGGCCGTTAAGCACCTCATCGCCGATGGTACTGCGATCACACACGTGGGAGAGTAGGTCGTTGCCGGGGTAAATATTCTAAAGGGGGGTTAATTTAAACCCCCTTTTTTTGTTGCAAAAAAGCCGCTGATATGTGAGATTATTTAAATATGAAACGTATTTATATAAATATATTATTTTTCATCTATTTTACATGCCTGTCTCAGTTGTCTTACTCGGCCGCAAAAAAGCCGTTTGAACTGCCCGGATGGGTATTGATCTGGAATGATGAATTCGAAGAATCAGAACTGGATTTGTCAAAATGGCGTGTTTCCGATACTGCTCCGGTAAAGAATAAAGAGCTTGAATATTATACGCCCGATGATGTTTATCTTGAAAACGGGTGCCTGATATTGAGAAGCCAGAAACGTGATATGGGAGGAAGAGAATATACTTCAGGGCATGTCGATACAAAACGGAAATTCGCCACAACATACGGCAGGATAGAAACACGCGCTAAACTGCCGGGCGGACAGGGTATATGGCCCGCGCACTGGATGCTTCCCGTAAAAGGAGGATGGCCTCCCGAGATTGATATCATGGAGTTGCTCGGACACGCTCCCGACAGGGTTTATATGACGCTTCATTGGGGTCATTGGCCCAACAATCAGCACGCGGGAAAATCTTTCAAAGGCCCTGATTTCACAAAGGGTTTCCACTCTTTCGCTGTGGAGTGGGAACCGGATGAAATAAGGTGGTATGTAGATGATGTGCTGAGATATACAGCTGTAAAAAATATTCCCAGGGAACCTTTTTATATAATTTTGAATACCGCCGTCGGAGGCGACTGGCCGGGTAACCCAAACAGCAAAACCAGATTTCCCCAGCACCATTATATTGATTATGTAAGAGTGTATATCAAAGATATAAAGGGGACTTCTTATCTTTATACTACCGCTGAAAACGGAAAAATCGAGTGCACACCCTATAAAGAGAGGTATAAAACAGGGGAAACAGTGAACCTGTTCGCAAAACCGGATCTTTGTTATAAGTTCAGCCGATGGGAAGGGGATGCTTCCGGGAAAAATAATCCCCTGCGGTTAAAAATGGACAGCCATAAGAAAATACAGGCTGTATTTGAACCGGACCCTGAAGGCCCTAAAGTCATATCTAAAGGCAAAAAAACAAAATCTTCTTCGCTGGAGTCGCCCGCGCTGGATGACAGGTACGCGGTTGACGGAGATAAAGAAACAAGATGGTCATCAGCGTGGTCGGACCCTCAGTGGATAAAAATAGACCTCGGTGGTATCTGTAAAATTATCGGTGTGAAACTTTATTGGGAAACCGCATACGCCAGGGCATATGATGTGCAGGTGTCTATTGACGGCGTGGAATGGAAAACGGTTTATTCACAGAAATCTTCGGGGGGTGATACCGAAAGCATAGGAGATATAAATATCGAAGCCAGATACATCAGGGTTTTCGGTAAAAAGAGGGCAACCGATTACGGATATTCTCTCTGGGAAATAGAAGTGTTTGGAGAGAAAAAGTAGGTTTGCTACCTTGCTTTTTCCACATACTTTTCAACTGTGTTGATGTCGTGAGTCGGGCTTCCTATTTTTCTTCCCTTTTTATCAAAAACCCATATGTTAGGGACACTTCTTATATTGTACTGTTTTGTCACTTCGCTTTCCCAGTTCACAATATCGATTTTCCTTAAAATGACGTCATCGTATTTATTAATAATTTTTTCAAGCCGGGGCGCTATGCTTTTACACGGCCCGCACCAGTCAGCGTAAAAGTCGAATATCACTACATAACCATCCACGAGGTAGTCTTCTATAGCGACTTTTTTGCCGGAAGATATTTTCTGCTCTTTTTTTGGTTTTTTCAAGACGGTTGTTTTGGCGACAGGATTATTTTTGGATGGATTAATCTGGGATTTCTTAAGCAATTTCAGGTTCTCTATATCCGACTGTTTTTCAATGGAGTCGACTTTATCCATTGAGAATTTCATTTCGCCCCCTTCAAGCCGGATTTTTACATAATCATCTGTTTGCTTTGTTATGACGCCTTTCATCTGATATCCTGTTGTCAGTGTTATAATATCGGCAAATGATATATCTACACGCAGCATAACAAGTAATAGAATAGCAGTTATAAATAGTTTCAAATGTACTCCTCTTTGTTATTTTTTAAGGAAGAAAAGTTTTACGTCGTATTTTCTAAGCGATTTTCCTGTAAAATCGGTGTTGTATGTCTGGGCTAAAACACCTTTATCGGTTACATGGAGTACGCTTCCCATATTAAGAGTGGGATATCTCCAGAGATTTTTCCCTTCGATGTTGAAAAGATAGAATGTAACGTCAAAATCAAGCGCGTTGAAACCTGATACCGCATCCAGGACATTAAAGTTAAATTCGCTTTTAATTGTTGCTATAAGTTTTTCATTTATCTTTGTCTCGCTGCCTTCAATATTCACGTTTTTTTCCACCACGCCATCAGGAAGTTTTATGAATGACAGGACAGCGCTTTTTATCCGGGGAATGTCGGTTCCGTTTTCTTTCATCTGCTCCGCGATTTTTGCGGCCATCTCCGATGCCGAACTGGCCTTGATATCTTTTTTGCCGTCGAGCATATCTTCAAAATCATTGAAAATCGAGGTTAAATCCGGAGCGCCTGTCTGAACGGCTTTCAGATTGGGCTTATTCGATGGCGGCGGGGTTTCAAATGCTAATTTTTCCACCACCAAGTAGTTGTCGGTGATTTGCACGGGCTTTAAACCGGCAGAGCTCTCACTCCATATAAGGTGAAAAGTCTTTGAGTCTAAAAGTGAAAGGCTGTTTGTAGTACTAAGCAGGATATATTTATCATTTATCATACTCAGAAAATACATTTCCCTTTCACTTCTCCACAGTATTTTGCCTTCAAGGCTAAGGATTTCAGTTCCCGAAGAACCTACTAAAAGCACAGTGTTAGATAGAGAATAAAGCAATCCCATAGCTTCTTTTGACCACTTTTCCGCGCCGTCTTTTATTGAGAAACATTTAACGGTTTCTTCTTTGTTGAACTTGTTGTCTTCAAATGAAGTTTTTAGTGTGGATGCGAATACAAAATTATTTGCTATCGCGCATGAAACTACCTGTGAATCCACTGTGATTTTCCGGATTTCCTTTCCGGTTTCTATGTCGTAAAGAGTGATGGACGTTGAGCCTGACGACGGCATAAGGAAGGAATCAATAGACGCGTCGTTAACTATGCCGGAGATATCCAGGGTAGCAATATATTTGCTATCCTGCGCGATTTTCCCTGCGCTCGCGTTTTTTACCCAGAGTGTTTTGTGTTCTTGCCTTGAATATCTGGCGAAATAAGAATGTGAATTAATCAGTATATCGCCGTTTTTGGCGAAGGTCATGGTTGTCGGCAGAAAGTCGGACAGAAAGGAAAAGATAAAATCCTGCTGGTTTATATCGACTGATTTGCCTATGGGGTTTTCATGGATGATACTGCCGTTTGAAGCATCCAATTCCAAAATTAAATCTTTTTCCGTCAGCAGATATGCAATTCCGCCTTCCGCGATCGAAGCTTTTATTGCCCCTTTGTCATCAATATTAAGGGACCATGATTCGCTCGTTTTATATTTGAAGAAAATTTCATATATGGCTGTTCCCGCGACGATGAGAAGAACCAGAAGGACGGTTTTTTTAATAAGTGAGGAAATTTTTGATACCTTTTCCTCTCTGACGCCTATTTCCCTGGCGCTTTTTTGAGCAAGCTTTTCTGTTGAAGATGAAACTCTGGTTTTGCATTCTTCCGAGCAGAAATATCCATATTTATTTCTCATTTCAGCGGTTATCTCTTTGCCGCATGTGTTGCATTTACCTATGATTTTTTGCTCTATGCCCGGCGCCGGATTAGATGACGCCCGCTTTATTTTGAGCTTGCGGTGATTGTTTTCCGGCGCTATCGCGCAATCCGGAGTTGCCGATAAGGCAATTTGGACCTGTTTTCCGCAGGCCGGGCATGTTGTTTCATCCAAAACATAATCCGGCGGAATTGTGATCATATGGCCGCATTCGCACTTAACTTCTCTCATTTAATTTATCTCCAGGATTTTTGCGCATTTCTCAAGTTCGCTTTCCGATATTTTCTTCAGCTGAAAGGCATCAAGATCCGACTTTTTTATCCTTAACTGTATTGTGGGAAAGCAATATTGGGGATTATGGATTCTATTCGGGTCGGTTATGTGAAGAACCAGCAAATCTTCATTTTTGAGGCCTCTGATGGTAGGGAAATAGGTTATCATAATACGCCAGGCTTCTTTCTTTATGTCATCTATGGATATTTCATTCCTTCTGTAGACCTGACATATGAACACAAGCCCGTAATCCTCAAGGTAAACTCCCTGGGGCATATTTGCCTGGAAAGCTTTTTGCAGTATACCTTCAACGATTGATATGTCTTTCTGCATATCTGAAAGATTTGAACTGTTGCCTGCCGGAAACATGCGGCTGGATGTCATTTCTGAAAAAGAATTTGATGAAAGCAATAAAACAGCAACGGATAGTAAAAAAATGGATTTTTTCATAGTGCAATTCTCCTTTTTGCCTATAGACTTCATTATACTATAAAGTGTTCAAATTATAAGTAATTTATCATTTAAATATCTGTGTGTTATCTGATAAAATTCTCTAAAATACAAAAGGGGGGTATGATGTCTGGTAAACCGGTTTTTTTAATCGCTCTTTTCGCTTTTCTTATATGCTTTAGTATGGTTGCTTTTTCCGAAGAGTATCCTGAAGTAATGTTTATACTTGACAGCTCGGGCAGTATGAGTGAGCAAGTCGACGGGCGTCCCAAAATCGATATTGCGAAGGAGGTCATGGAAAAAGTTGTCCCCGAACTTCCTCCCGAGGTCCGCGTCGGGCTGATTGCTTACGGACACAGATATTTTCGCGATTGCAAGTATATTCAAGTGATAATACCCCCGGGAAGC
>DJVC01000085.1 GCA_002440765.1 bacterium UBP3_UBA6266
TATGACGCTGAAAAAACAGCTTACCGAGGAAACAGTTATCAAATCTCTCCCTGTAAGTTATGTTGAAATCGTTGAGCCTGCCGTGAGGCCCACAATCCCGTCCAGGCCGAAGAAAGCTTTGAATATAGCTCTCGGACTGCTGTTCGGACTTGTTCTGGGGACAGGGTTTGCTTATTTTATGGAGTATCTCGACACAAGCATAAAAACAGTAGACGATATAGAGGAGCTTTTGGGGTTGCCGATCCTGGGTGTTATCCCGCAGAAGATAAAGATGCTTTTTGAAGAGAAAAGAAATTCCCTGAATTACGAGTCCTACCGTATTGTCAGGACAAATCTTGACCTCATCCTGCAAAAAAATAATTATAAAGTCATTACGGTTACGTCTGCCGGCGCCGGAGAGGGAAAATCGACGACTGTGGTAAACATGGGAATAGTTTTGGCAAGAGCCGGAAAAAAAGTGATTATACTGGATACGGATATCAGAAAACCCAGGATAGCTTCGTTTTTCGGCGCGGCGGAAAAAGAGGGGATGGTCGATATTCTGAAAGGAAATATGCCGCTGGATAAAACAATCAAAGATACCCGGGAAGAAAATCTGAAATTTATACCGTGCGGCAAATCATCATCCGGTTTTGTAGGTCTGTTGAATTCCCGGAAAATAAAAGAGTTTGTTTCAGACCTGAAAAATAAATTTGATATTATTCTTATGGACGCCCCCCCTCTTATAGGAGTGAGTGACTCTTCCATACTCGCAAATGAAAGTGATGCCGTAATTTTGGTCATCCAGCACAGAAAATACCCCAAAGATATGGCTAAAAGGGCTGTTAAAACTTTGCGCAATATGGGCGCAAATGTAATAGGGGCTGTTCTTAACAATATTAATTTTGCGCGTGACGATGATTATTACAGGCACTATGCGTATTATTATCATGATAATGAAAATGAAAAAAGCTGAACTTATTATGTTAATCATGTTATTTTGCTGTTCCGCTTTTGCGGCGGATATGCAGACTCCTCCGGGTGTTTCTAAAACGGACAAATCCAAAACTGTTTCGGGCGGGGACCTGAACCATGTTATAAAACCGCGTGATGTGCTTGAAATATCCGTCTGGCGGCATGAAGACCTGAATACTGTGCAGGAAGTTTCACCGTCGGGAGAGATTAATATGCCTCTTCTGGGGGAAATTAAGGCTCAGGACATAACGGTCCAGGAGCTTAAGAAACACCTTGAAAAACGGTATGAGGACGGTTACATCAAAAACCCGTATGTAACGGTTATTGTTCAGGCAAAAACCTTCTTTGTTATGGGAGAGGTAAAAAGGCCGGGAAATTATACACTTCTGGGTAAAATAAATATTTTAAGCGCTATAACCATGGCCGGCGGTTTTACCGATTTTTCCGATGAAGGAAAGGTTAAAATCATTAAGGGAACCGACAAAGAGACGGTAGTAGTTAACGTCGGACGTCTTATAAAACACAATGAAGACGCCGATAAGTATATGATCGGGCCCGGCGATGTTATTAATGTGCCTCAAAGCTTCTGGTAAGATTCTAAACTGTGAATACCTTTAAACCTGCTATGAATGATAAAACAAAAGAAGTTAGCCTTGTAAACTATGCTCTCGTGTTTATTTTAATTACCGTTTCCGTTTTTGCGCCGATCGCTCTCGGGGCGATGAGGCCGTGGTCGGGCGCGTCTCTGCGGCTGCTGGGAGCCGTCCTGTTTTTGGCTTTCGGGATTTCTGTTCCCAGAAAAGATAAGATTCTCTTTAATAGACTTGACCTGATTGCCCTCCTGTTTTTAGTTTATTGCCTGGCATGGTTGTTTCTCTCACCCGTTAAATATTTCGCGGTTGGAGAATTTTTAAATATTCTCAATTATTTTTTCCTGTTTTTTGTGTCAGCCCGGTTATTTACCGGAAAAAAACCTGCAAACATTTATATTGCAGGTTTAATGCTGTCGGTCCTGTTCGTTTCGTCTTACGGGCTTATAGATTATTTTAAAGGAACGAATTCAGTGTTCGGGATATTAAGGCCGGTCCAGTACCATGGCAGGCTGGGGGGGACATATGTATGCCCCAACCACTGTTCCGGGTTTTTTGAAATTAGTTTTTTTGTGTTCCTGGCCTGCCTGTTTGTCAGGAAAATAAATACGGGTTATAAGATAATCATAGGATATATCCTGGCATTAGTCGTTTTATCGCTGTTTTTATGTAAATCGAGGGGCGGCCTGGCGGGCATGCTGACGGGAATGGTAATATTTTTTATTTTTGTAATCAGAGAAAGAAAAAGGAATTTCCTGGTTGGGTTAAGTGTTATCCTTGCAGTCATGATTATAATCGGGATCGCGTTTTCGCCGATTATAATTGAAAGGTTCAGCAATCTTTCCTCCGATACCAGCGTAAATACAAGAATCACGATCTGGAAAGACACGTTAATACTTATAAAACAAAGACCTTTGGCGGGCTTTGGGCTTGGTTCATATAAGTGGGTTTATCCGGCAGTGAGAAGCATGGGTATGAGCAGGGATATCAATTTTGCGCATAACGATTATCTGCACACATGGGCTGAATTAGGTATTTTCGGCCTGGCCCTGGTGTTGTGGTTTATCTTTGCTTATTTCAGGATCAGCATTAAATCAATCGGCGGGATATCCAGTTCAACAAAAAGGTTTCTTCTTTACGGTGTCCTTTCCGGTATTACCGTTATATTGGTACATTCCCTGACCGATTTTAATATGCATATTTTGGCAAACGCTTCAGTTTTAATCATTATGGCGGGATTGGGAAGCAGTATCGCATTCTCTTCTCTTGATCAGGGGAAAATTCGGGGCATAAGGATTAAACCAGCGCTGGCTTCGATTATTTTTTCTTCAGTAGGTGTTGTTGCCTGTGTACTTTCTTTGATGGATATCAGGGCCGCGATTTTAGAGATAAAAGGCGCTGAATCTCTTGAAAACGGCGAATTTGACACTGCCATCACCTATTATGAAAAAAGCATGTTGAATTACAGGGTCAACCCCGAAGTATATAAAAATGCCGGACGTATATATGAAATATTGTATAAGTTCAGAAAAAACAGCGATTTCAGGGAAAAAGCGGTTGATATGTTTAAAAAAGGCGGACAGTCAAACCCCCTCGAAGGTGATTTTAATCTGGGGCTCGGCCTTATCTGGCAATCCGAAAAAAAATTTCCGGAAGCGCGGAATGAATTTTTAAAGGCACTGGGAAAAGATCCTAACAATGCTTATTACAATAACGTTATCGGAACCTATTATTATATAATTAATGACAATGAAAAAGCGGAAAGATATTTTAAAGATGCTTCCAGGATGGATTTCTGTAATAATTATGCGAATCAAAAGCTTAATCTGATAAGAAAGAGAGTTGCGAAATGAAATATTTGATTACCGGCGGGGCTGGTTTTATAGGCTCACATCTTTCGGATGCCCTTGTAAAAAAGGGGGATGAAGTATATGTTATTGATGATTTATCCACCGGGTCTCTTAAAAACATAGAACACTTGAAAAGCGAAAAGACTTTCCACTGCGTGATAGATACGGTTATGAATGAGGCGGTTATGGGGGAGTTGACTTACAGGTGCGATGTTATCTTCCATCTTGCGGCTGCGGTAGGCGTGAGAAAAATAATAGAAAGCCCGGTTGAAACCATAGAAACAAATGTGCATGGAACCGAAAATGTGCTGAAAGCCGCGGCCAAGGAGAAAAAACCGGTTATTATCGCTTCAACATCGGAAGTATACGGGAAAAGCATGAACAAGGTTTTTAACGAAAACGACGATTCCATTATGGGAAGCACACAGAAGAGCAGGTGGAGTTACGCCTGTTCCAAGGCTATAGATGAATTTCTCGCGCTTGCGTATTTAAAGGAAAAATCGCTGCCGGTTATAATAGTGAGGTTATTTAATACAGTCGGCCCGAGACAGACGGGCAGATACGGTATGGTTATCCCCAATTTTGTGAAGCAGGCCATAAAAGGAGAGCCTATAACGGTATTCGGAGACGGCAAACAGACAAGATGTTTTACATATGTGACGGATGTGGTTAACGCGCTGATTAAATTGTCCGAAACAAAACGCGCGCTCGGGGAAGTGTTTAATATAGGTTCGGAAGAACCTATATCGATTTCCGGCCTTGCCGGAAAAATAAAAGAGAAAACTTCAAGCCCTTCGGAAATATCGTATATTCCCTATGATAAGGCCTATGAGTCAGGTTTTGAAGATATGCTGCGGAGAGTGCCCGACATTTCCAAGCTCCGGAAGTTTATAGGATATAAGGCTGAATACACTCTCGATATGACCCTGGACAAAATCATAGATTATTTTAAAAGCAATGTTGGTTTTGAATAAGCTTTTTTAAAATACCCGAAATGAATTTCGCGATCCGAGACGATGATATTAATTACTGGACAAATCCATCTGACCTGGAATCTGTTTATTCAGGTATTTGGGAAAAAGGGTTTGTCGTGTCTTTCTCTGTAATCCCCTTTGCCGTAAAGTCGTTTTATCCGGGGGAAAGAGGAAAATTCTACCAGGATGAAAAGAAAAGCCCCGTAGGGGAAAACGGAGAACTCATAAAATATCTGAAAAACAGGATAGCGGAAGAAAAAGCCTCAATAACACTGCACGGATATTCTCATCAGCGTAAATTTGCTGTTCCGGGAGAACCCGGATATTTCAGCCTTACAAAAGATAATATAGCACAACATGCGAAACACTTGCCGCGGGTAAAACCAACCTATTTAAACGAATATATATGGAAAACGTATGAATGCCTGAAAGAAGAAACGGCAAAAGGGAAAAAATATCTCGAAAGTCTGTTCGGCGGCAAAATAACGGTTTTTGTTCCTCCCGGAAACAGTATTTCCAGGGACGGAGCAAAAGCCGTGTCAGAGTGCGGATTGAGTTTAAGCGGGACAATGCGTCTTGTAAAATTCAACAGAACGCCCGATTTCCACAGTCTGAAGAATTATGTCCTGAAACTTCTTTGGCGGTTAGTGTATAACAGGGTTTATCCATATGTTATGGACTATGGTTCCCACAGGGAGCTTTGCGCATATGGGTTAGTAAAGAAGACAACACTGGATGAACTGAAAAAAAGTTTTTTGTTCTGTCTTAAAAAGAACGCGCCTTTTGTGTTGGCCGTCCATCATTGGGAATTGCTGAAAAACCCGCCTCTGCTTGAAACTTTCAAAGAGTTTTTGGAATTTGTGTTTACTTTTAAGGATATATCTTTTAAGGATTTGAATTCACTGTACGGAGGATGATTTTGTTTTTATTTTTCTTAAAAAAGATGAGAAACGGGGTGGGCAGAAGAAGCGCCATCAATCTTTTTTCAAGAATAGTCGTATCGGCGATATCTCTGGTTTTTTTGGGCATTGTTTCACGCAGGCTGTCAGAAGCTCAACTTGGTGTTTTTGCGGTCATGTTTGTTTTTTATGGTATTGTAAGCATGTTCGGCGGTCTCGGGTTCGGTACTTCCTCGATAAGGCTTATTCCTGAAATTAAGGCAAAGGGCAGTTTGAACCATGTTTCCGACATCATAAAATATACGGTGTTTGTTCCCTTTGTTATACTGCTTTTCCTGATGGTTGCGGGGTTTTATTTTCAGAAAAGTTTAGCGGATGTGTTTTTAAAATCCCCGGATTTGTCAGGTTTCATACGGTTAATACTTATATCAAGCGTTTTTTATGCCACCTATGACAGAATAATACTGATAATGCAGTCTCTTCAGTGGTTTTCTAAAATCGCCGTTTTAAACATAATAATAAATATTTTACAGAGATTGCTG
>DJVC01000037.1 GCA_002440765.1 bacterium UBP3_UBA6266
CAGCGCTTTTAAAGGCCAAATTGAAGCAATTGCCACACATAACACATGTGGGGGGCTAAAGAAGATACAGGCTGAAACACTTGTTATTGAAGGGAAGGAAGATATTCTCATTTTACTTAAAGAGGCTGAACTGCTTGCAAAAAGAATTCCCAAGTGTTCTTTGTTAGTTGTGGAAGATGCAGCTCATTCAGTACATGTGGAAAAACCGGAAGCATTTATTAGAGCTGTATTGGATTTTTTAACCAGCCGCTGCGCCTGACTCTAAAAACGCTTTGCGTTTTCGAGCAGGTGAGCTTTACGTTAGGCAGAGGATGTGAAAAAATGCAAAAATCAATTCTGGCTGTAACAGTTTTAATTTTTCTTGCCGGATGCGGGATAAATACGCAGACTTATAAGCTTTCTGATGTAACAAAGGCAAGGACTATCCTTCTCGGCAAAAAGAAGGGGCAGGGGAATATTTACGGCATTTCAATCATCGGCGAGGGCAACATTGAAGGGAAGGCTGGAATATCATTAATCCTGCATGACGGCCTGTATAAAACCGAAAATCTTTCGGGCAGGGTAAATTTCAAATGGGAATGTGACTGGTATTCAGATACTGTGGAGATACGGTATAATCCAATATCTGTAACTAACGGCAAGCTCAGATTGAAATATAAATTTAAAGATTTAAAATAAATGATAATAAAGGAGTCAATATGGCCGTTGAAATGGGTGAGATGAGCACGCTTTCAGGGAATGAAATCGAGGAACTTGAGAAAGATGTCAAATTTTATAAGACGCAGAAAGGGACGCGCCTTGCGTTCCATGAATACGGAGATACCGGGGGGCATCCCGTTATTTTCTACCACGGGACAGGTTCGCATGTGCACGGCATGCTTCTTCATAAGCCTGCTCTTAAATACGGATTTAGAATCATAGCACCGGACCGGCCGGGGATTGCCCAATCGGATTATCGCGCAGGGTGGACTATCCTTGAATATGCTAAAGATATAGCCGGACTTGCGGACAGCCTTGGAATCGGTTCATTCGGGGCCATCGGCATTTCGGGCGCCGGACCGACACTGATGGCAAGCGCTTTTGCGATACCTGAACGCCTTCACTGTGTGGTGGATCTGGCCTGCGCTATGCCGCTTTATACTGATGCGGAAATGAGAAAGCAGTTAGGCACAATGGATCGTTTCTACGCCGTGCTCGGCACCCGTTTGCCGCTCGCTTTATTCAAAATACCGTTTTCCCTGCTCGGGATAATGGAGAGGGTAATAAAAAGCCCCAAATCGTTTGCGAAGATGTTTGATTCCAGTCTGTGCCCCGCCGATAAAGAAATTTTTGCGCGGCCTGATTTTCAATACCTGTTTATGCGCGATTTCCAGGAACTTTTCCGGCAGGGAGCAAAAGGCCCTGCCTATGACGCGCAGACGGTTTATAAGAAGTGGGGGTTCAATCTTTCGGATATAAAAACCCATATCGAGGTATTCCAGGGCGCAGAGGATAAGTTTGTCCCGAAGATGTTCAGCGAATATCTGAAAAAAACCGTAAAAGATGTGCGGGTCAATATGATGGAAGGGCAGGGACACTTCTGCCATCTTGTCTACGGCTACCGGATGCTGGAAAAGGTATCGGAGCTTTTCTATAGATAGAATACTTTTGTTGGTTCTCCATATCTGATATAATCCCAAATAAAAATCACGGGGATTGTCCGCCGATGAGAAAAACTCTTATCAATATTATTATTTTTTTCCTCCTGTCGATCCCGGCGCTCCCGTTATCTGCCGATATCATTTATTTCAAGAACGGGGGAGAACTGCGCTGCAGCATCATCAAGGAAACAGATGATTATGTCATCCTGCAGGTAAAAAGCGGGAAGATGAAAATCCTTAAATCAAGCATAGAAGAGATAGAAAAAACACGGCCTTTAAAGCAAACCACGCCGGAACCTGTTTCCTCAGGCATATCGAACAGCACAATAGAAGATGTTGATTCCCTGATAAAAGGGGATGTTGTCCCGGAGACCGAAACAGGACAGGCTATTGAAAAAACAGTTGTGACGGAGATGGAGGAAAGCCAAAACCCCGCGCTTCCCGTCGAAGATACGGAAGATATAAAAGAACCGACCGAACCGCCCGCAGAAAAGGCAAACAGTGTTGACGAATCTATTCCCGGCAAAGATCCGCAAAGCGGATTTAAGCCGCAATTCGATTCGCAGAAAATCAAAGACCTGCGAATCTTTTTTCAGGATAATATAGCGCTTGTAATATCAATAGCGCTCATTGTGTTTGCTGTTATTCTTTTCATATCTATGGCGCTCAACGGCATCTATATAAAATTATACGCAAAGCTGATGCTTAAGATGTTTATACCTTTCGGGAGGACGATTGTGTTCCAGCTTAAATTTTTCGCCTTTGAAATATTTATCGGTATTTTAATAGGGGCTTTTTCCGCGCTGCTGGGATTCGGAGGCCTGAAAGGATTTCTGGGCATCATGTTTCTCTGGCTGTTTTTCGCTATTATATTGATATGGTTTTTCTTCTCGCTTTCAAACAGGGAATTCGGGTTTTCATTCATGCAGACTCTGTTTATGATATTGATTTACATCGCCCTTTATACAGTGTTTTCGTTTGTCATCAATCTTATACTGTCCGGCCTTTTCGTAACCATAACTACATAAAGGGCTGAATAAGATATGGAACCCAATACACTAACCATCGCGCACAGAGGGGCATCGGCCTACGCCGCGGAAAACACCGTTCAATCATTCCAAAAAGCAGTGGAGCTGAGAGCCGATTACGTCGAACTGGACGCAAGACAGACGAAAGACGGGAAAATCATCGTGTTCCATGACGAGGCGATCGGCGGCATGCCTGTCAAAAATCAAAACTGCCGGGACATTTTGTTAAGAGGGAAAAGTCACGGCATTGACATCCCTCTTCTTGCGGATATCATTAAAATGTTTAAAAATACAATCGGGCTTAATATCGAAATCAAGGGCGATATGGATATTGACCTATTGATGGATATTGCGCAGCACGGCAAAAATAAGGGCCTGCTTTTTTCATCTTTCAACCGGAATTGCCTTGAACGCCTTAAAAATGCTTATCCCGGGGTGAAGACAGGCCTCCTGCTCAATGACGCCCCGACAGACCTGTTTAAAGTGTTGGGGCGCTTAAATGCAGATGCTCTTATTCTCAAACATTACCGTCTTAAGCGCGTCGTTCCGGAAAAAGCAGGGGAGAAGGGCGTAAAAACAATAGTCTGGACAGTTAATAATGTCAAAGATATGAAAAAGTACATAAAATGGGGAGTCTGGGGTATAATCACCGATTATCCGGATAAACTTCATAAATTAAAACGCACTATGGGAAAGGGTAAAAATGAAGATTAAACTTTTGATGTCTCTGTCAATAGCTTTATTGTCCGCGGTTTCGACTCCGTCATATTCCGAGACCTATGAAAAATTTGCTCCCTGTTTTGTTGATGTGAACGGCTGGTCGGCAGACGAAGTAACGGGGGTAGACCTTTTTATGCCTAACATGTCTCTTGTAAATGCCGTAAGAACTTATTCAAATGACGGTAAAGAAGCAAATGTAATGATTATGGCCGGCAGCAAGGCTCTTGCAAGCCAGCAGGGGGGTAATATATCTGTTGAAACTTCTGATTTCAGCACCGTTTCAAAACAGATAAACGGGTTTCAGCTGACCAGCGTTTATGATAAAGCAGATAAAACGGGTTCGGTGGTGGTAATCCTTGAACAGATGGAGCAGAAAGCGGTATTTCTTACGATAACATATACGAACCTTACCGAAGCGGAAGCTATAGAATTCTCAAGGTTGTTTGACTGGAATGAGATAAAAGACATAGCGCAAACCGTTAATTTTTAATTTTTTGCCGCCCGATAAAAAACACTTAAAAGTCCATGAAAAGGCTTAAATGATATTTATCGTTCACAATATATCAAATGTTATTGTATAATCTTTTTCATATGAAACTGAAAAAAATCTTATCTGCTATTTTTAAAAAAACCGGCGGCAGTAAAACTCTGATTTACAGGATTAAGTGTAAAAAGTGCGGAGAAATCATCACTGTCAGAATCAACCCCGGGACGGATATGAGAAGCCCTTACGATGACGATGCCCCCGAAAACGCGGCGTATATCCTGACCAAGGAAATCCTGGGCGGCAAATGTCAGAATATAATAAATATAAAGTGTTACTATGATGCTTCTTTAAAGGAAATAAGCAGGGATATATCCGAAACGGGAACATTCATTTAAAAAGGCGCGGGAATGAAAAATCTTTGGGCTCCGTGGAGAATGGAATATATTAAAAAGGCTGTCAGCAAAAAACCTGAAAAATGTATTTTTTGCGTTAAACCGAGAGAAAAGCGCGACTCCCGAAACTATATACTTTACAGGGGCAGAAAATGCTTCATTATCATGAACCTCTTCCCGTACAATAACGGCCATCTTATGATAGCGCCTTATAAGCATACGGCTTCCCTGGAAGCACTGGATGATGAAACCCTTCTTGAAGTAATGGCGCTCCTGAAAAAGTCGGAGTCTATACTTAAAAAAGCGTTTAATCCGGACGGGTTCAACATAGGTGTTAATATCGGCCGCACCGCGGGAGCGGGTATTGATAAACATATACACTTCCATATAGTTCCCAGATGGAACGGAGATACTAACTTCCTCCCCGTGATTGACGACACAAAAGTGATAGTCCAATCAATGGAAGCGGCTTATAAGGCCCTTTCCGGCCTTTTTAAGGATATACGAAACGTTGGCTCCAAAAGCCGTCGCAAAAACAGGCGAAAATGAATTCTTTTTTCGGCAGGCGGAACCGTGCACCCCGCTTTCTTCGGGCGCTTTTGTCTTGACACCATAATTTATATGTAATATTTTATCCTTGTGATTGTTGGAGGTGGTTATGGATAATAAAGAAGAAAAAAAAGATATAAATAAAGAACCGATCATTGAATTGCCGGATGTTGAACAGCTGATAGGTTCAAAAAATATAAAAAATGATGTTAAGCAGCAAAGACCGCCGATACAAAATATTCCCCCGATAAAAATCGAAGCAAAACCGGCGACCGAAAAGAAACCCGTTGTCATCAGGCAGGATAAAATCCCGGATGGCGCCCCCAAAACACCTGAGAAAGAAATACCGGTATTAACAAAGCCCGTGCAACCTAAAGAAACCATGGAAATGGCTTCCGCTGAAACGGAAGAACTTAAGGAAGAGGTAAAGCCGGTTCAAAAAACTGATGACAGGGCAAAAGAACTTTCTCCCGACAAACCCGCCATTTCAGAGGAAATGCTGAAAAAAATAACGGAGGACCCGTCCGGAAGCCCAAGGCCAAAATTAAAATTCAGGAATAATGATAATGATATCCGGGAAGCGGGAAAGAATGATTTAAGACAAAGAGAGGGCCAAAAACCGGAGGCGGATAACGCTACGGAAAAAAAGACTTCCAGACAAAGGTTTGAACATCAGGAATATTCTCCAGCCGAACAAACCGGGATACTGCCATCTGTTATAATAGTCTTATCCGTTTTGTGCATCTTAATAGTGGCTTATTTATCCATAATACAATATTTTAATCTTCCGGTTCCTTCTTTTATCAAGAATATAATCGATGCCGTATATAGCATCTCTTCCTGACGGTTTGTTTAAACTCTGCTGATTTATGAAAGATACCGCTCTTCGTCTCATTTCCGGAGATCTCAATAACGGGGTGGAACTTATTGTTGAATTATGCAAAGTCTTTTCCGCCGGTAATTATTTTGTATAATATCCCTCTACAGACTCTGATTCGCATGACGGACAT
Organism: bacterium UBP3_UBA6266; assembly: GCA_002440765.1. GTDB lineage: Bacteria > Auribacterota > UBA6266 > UBA6266 > UBA6266 > UBA6266. Next base: position 5,827 of record DJVC01000037.1, read on the forward strand.
AAGATCTTTCCTCTTGTGGAAGAAGTGAACACCGTGCCGCAATTTTTGCATTTGAAAAGAGGTTGCCCTTTTTCTCTTCCGCATCTCGGGCACCGCACATTTATCTCGCCCATGGGGGCGTAAAAAGAATATTTACATGACCCACATTCATATAGCTGCATTCCTTTCATGGAAACTGCGGCTTTTTCCTGCATCAAGGCGGTGTTTTTCGAAGAAAGCCTCCGGAAAAGGATCAACCAGGATATCGCAATTACAATAACCAGTGAATAAACAAGGATCTTATCCCTGTTCTTTTTAATTATGTTTCCAATGGTGCTTGATTTAGCGCCCGCAGCGCCGCTTTCGCCGGCGGTAACCTTCACCATGGGATAGATGCTGTTTGAGGAACAGACCGGGCACCTGATGCCTTCTTTCCAGTCTATTTTGCATTCATTACCGCATTTGGTGCATTTGCACAGTACAACCATTTAAACAATCCCCCAAGTGATATTGTTAAAAAAATAATCTCCCCATGCGTGTCCGCGAAAGACACCGCAAAATCCACGTTTTTTTGATTATACTACAGTACAAAGCTAAGTTAACTGAAAATTTGCATTTAACTTATTTGAACTGTATAATATCCTAATCATCATAAAAACCGTATATGGGGATTGAAGATTATATTTTACAGGGATAAAAAACTTTTCAACACAAAGAAGGAATAAGGAATAGTGAAATATGAAAAAGATATTTAGTTTTCTCGCGGCATTTTTTATTTTGTTTTTCCCGAACCTGATTCGGTCCGAAAATATGCAAGATGCAAAAGAAGAATATGATTCGGGGAATTATAAAAAAGCCTATGACATCCTGATACTGGAATATCTCTCTCTGAAAAATGAAGTCTCGGAGAAGAAACAGCTGCTGGATGCCTATAGGGTCGAGATACAGAGAATGGAAGATGAACAAAAGAGCCTGAGGGCAAGACCCGCCGGGGTTCAGAACGAAGAAGCCGAAAGGATATGGAAAGAAGGCTGGTCGATGCAGAGAACCGCTATACACGAAAAAAGCGGAAAAGAAAGAGACCAGCTTTTATTGGACGCAATCGATTCCTTCAGAGAAATAACACTTGATTATCCTGACAGCGCCCGGGCCGCCGAAGCTCAATACAGGATAGGAAGGCTATATTACAGATATCTCGGGAACAAGAAAAAAGGGTACGATGAATTCCAGAAGTTTTTACAGGCATATCCATATGCTGATACGGATTTAATCCGTGACGCAAACAAGTGCATAACCGATTATGAAAAAAGAAATTAACAGGCGTATCCTGAAATGTTTTATCATTTTTCTTCCTGTCGGTATCTGCGCGCTCGCAGCAGCCGTTTTTCTGGTTTCTAATACTTTATTCCCTGTTGATTACCGTAAAAATATAATCGAAACGTCAACTGAGTATAACGTCGACCCTTTACTCATAGCCGCGATAATTTTTGCTGAAAGCGGGTATAAAAGGGAAATTGTTTCCAGGGCGGGAGCAGTCGGAGTTATGCAATTGATGCCTCCCACCGCTTCCGAAACGGCAAAGAAGCACCATATCGCTTATACCTGCGGCAGCGACCTGACAGACATAGGAATCAACATCCGGCTTGGAACAGCCCATTTTTCGGATTTACTGGAATATTACGACCGTGATATACAGAAATCCTTAGCCGCATATAACGCGGGAAAAGCCAATGTGCCGAGATGGCTGGACGGACGCGGAAAACTTGATATCAGTAAAATTGATTTTCCCGAAACCAGAAAATATGTTATAAAAACCGGTGTTTACTATAATATCTTAAAAAATATTGCCGTTGTGTATAACTTAAACGCAAAAGGAATAAAACAATGACTGAAAGAGAAAAAAACCGCCAGGGGTTTTTTGGTAATTTTTTAATAGTCGTAATCGTTTTTGCCGTTATAATAGCCGGACTTATCTATTACAGCGGCCATCCGCTAACCCCTGTCGCGGCTGTGTCGAAACCCTCATCCCTTCCCGTTTCTGAAGATTCACTGAAGATCATATCTTACTTTGGAAAAACAGAGCACCCTATAAGCGGGATAGTAGTCAATAACCAGGGTATAGATTTCGCCGTTTCTTCGGGAAGTCCGGTTTATGCCTCCGGCGGCGGGGAAGTATTAATAGCGGGACAGCACGGCCGATACGGCTTGACTGTTCTCCTGCAGCATCCGGATGATTACACCACCATGTACTCCAATCTCGGGTTGATTGAAGTAAACGTCGGAGATATCGTCAATGAAAAAGAAATAATAGGACTGTCTCTGACAGCGGAACAAGACAAAGAATCGGTTATCCACTTTGAATTAAGAAAAGACGGTAAACCCGTCAACCCCGAAGAAGCGTACGGCCTTAAATGATTTACCTTTCCAGAACAATACAATAAAACCCGCCCGGGAGCCAGAGCAGTTCGAAATCCGAATAGGATATTTTAAATTTCCTGTTCCCGTAATTCGGATCTATCACATTAACCGTTTCCGTGGCGTCGTTATAGCCCACAGCAAGCCTTACGTGGCCTGTTTTATATTGTTTCTTACGGTAATCAAGCCCCGCGGCCTGCAGAACTAAAACGGGGTTTCCGCCGGATATCTGTTCACGCAAGTCGGTAAGAGAGCCCATATAATAACGAAAGGGGATATTACTTTCATTCAAATAGTTCAATATGGCTTCAACTGTGGCGCCTGTGCCCGGATAATTGATAATCTTCGCGAGTTTAGTGGGGCTTTCAACATTTATTCTGTAATAATTCAGGAGCATATTGATACATGTGGCCGCGCAGTTAGGCCTGCTTCCCTGATTGGACTGTTTTGCGATTGACAGCTTCCAGAATTTTTTTACCGGGGGGTTATGTTTCCGCAACAGTTCATTATCTCTTGCGTCAAAGAGAAGTTTTCTTATATCGGAGTTTATCTTTTCCCCTTCATCCGGGGTTTTTGTCATTGAATGGAAATCTTTAATCATTTTTAAAGCCAGGATATAATTCCGGACTGACTTTAAAGGTTCTGTTTCTTCTTTTTTCAGCCTTGCGGCAAGCCAATCGATTTGAGGCGCAAGGGTTTGATTATTGTTTCCGTATTTTGCGTTATCAAAGGCCATTACACGCAATACTTCAATTGCTGTCAGAACATTGATATTCTGAATCGATATATTTTCGTTATAATCAGGCCGGACTCCCGCACTTTCGGCAGACAGGCATTTGCCGTTGATAAGCGGGCAGAATATCCCGGATAAAATAAGCGCAAGAATCAGTCTTCCGGTACACATTTTTGACCTTTTTAACTAATAATTGACTTTAAGTTTTCGGTATGTTACGTTTATCAGGATTTTTATATTTAATCTGTATAATTACGATAATATGATTATAAGTTTTTTGAGGTTTTATGTATAGCATAAAGATCAGGGTAAGATACAGTGAAACTGATCAAATGGGAAGAGCATATTACGCGAATTATTTTGTATGGTTCGAAATTGCCAGGACGGAGTATTTCCGGAAGCTCGGTTTTTCATACAGGGAATTTGAAAAAAAAGGCCTGTTTCTGCCCGTTGTCCATGCAAGCTGCGATTATAAAAATAAGGTTGAGTATGACGATGAGATCAACATTAACTGTACAGCCTCCGCAGAATCCAGAATGAGGCTTGTCTTTCGTTATGAAATAACCGGGGAAGAAGGTAAATTTATCGCATCAGGTTCGACCATACATGTATTTATCGACTCCGGCGGCAGGCCTGTAAAAATACCGGAACACATTGCGGATCTGTTAAAAAATGAGCACTGATGAAATTTATATGGCGTTTATAACAGCGCCTGATGTTAAAAGCGCGAAAAAAATCGCAAAAGGGCTCGTATCAAATAAACTGGCGGCGTGCGTGAATATAATTCCGTCGATAAATTCGTTTTTTATGTGGAAAGGCGGGGTTCAGGAGGAAAAAGAGACCCTGTTGATAGCAAAGACAGCGCGCGCAAAACTGCAGAAGGCAAAAAAATGGATATTAAAACATCATCCGTATGATCTTCCTGAAATTTTATATATTAAAATCGACAAAGGCCATGAAGAATATATGCGATGGGTTAAGGAGCCGATATGAAACAATTTAATATGATTTGTCTTTTTTTATTTATTTTTGTCATAACCTTTAACTCCACCCCGTCCCCGGCAGAGAACCTTAGCCCGGGAGAACAAAAACAATACGATAAGGCTTCGAGGTATTGGGAGAAAGGAAATGAGTATTTCAAAGAAGGCAAATATCCCAAAGCCAGGGATATGTATAACAAAGCCCTGAAAATCTACGATAAACACATTGATGCTCTCCTGAATCTGGCAGTTGTATACGAAAAAGAGGAAAATTACAGGGAAGCGGAAACAACATACAAAAAAATCATCGAATTCAACGCCGATATCCCGGATGCCCACCATAATCTCGGCGCGATATATGAAAGCCAGGGCAAGGCGGATGCGGCGCTTTTAGAATATAAAGAGGCAATTGTCGCCGATCCCTATTTTGCGAAAAGCTATAACAATATGGGATTGATTTTTCTAAACAAGAATATGCTTGATCAGGCGATAGATAATTTCAAAAAGGCGGCCCTGTATGCTCCGCACGAAGTCTACGGGTATGTCAACCTGG
>DJVC01000048.1 GCA_002440765.1 bacterium UBP3_UBA6266
GTATTCCCATAAATTGGAGCATCCAGCGGGCACCCTTAACCGCTTTGTCATCATCAGGCAGGTCTACGACATTCAGTATTTTGATATCCGGAGGGTTAATGTTTAAATTCCCGTAGGTTACTTCTTTATAAGTCTTATAGTGGTCATTGTCGATAAGACCTTTTGCTTTAAGTTTTTCTATCCAGTTCCAGCAGAACATCCAGTCGAGCGAATGTTCGGTTGCCTCGGGTGTTGTTTCAAGCGGGCCGTAATAACCGAAATGTATTCCGCCGTTAAAGTCCTGGAGGTTATCAACTATTGTGTCGAGCACCTTATAGGCGGTGGGAAGATAGGATGTATCCCCGGTTTTATAAGTGTAAAACAGTATGGAGAGGCAAAGCCACAGGTTGTCTCCCGAATAAGATCCCCATTCACGGTAAACGTATTCATAATTCATAAAATATTTCGAATATCCTACCAGCTGGTCGGGCCACAGCCTCGTTGTGCTTTTGGGTATGTCGGCGCCTTCATCAATTACCTTGTCAATATCATAAACATTGCAGAACATCCCGTAAGGCCAGAAAGCCCCGTAGAAAAATCCCTCTTCTGGATGAGGCAGTGTTGCCGGGTCTATACCCAATTCCTTAAGGTGTTCGATGTCATCCGAATCCAGGTAATCGTTAAATTCGGTTACCCTGGGAAAATCAGCTTTATCATCTATTGCGGCCATATTCCCGTAAACCGTATAACCGAATTCATAACCCGGTGAGAGAAGGGGGTAGCCCGGGGCCCTGGAATCGTAACTATCCAGTTCCTTTGGAATCTGTCCGTTATCCTGAAACTTATCGAAACTCAGGGCTATCATATTATGGGCTACCGGAGCGAGCCATTCGCCCTGGTCCCTCGGATGCTTTTCCTCATATTGGTAGCCGTCGAACATTATGAAGACTTTGCCCGCATAAGTGTTGATTATTTTTTGCGCGTAATCCGTCATGCCCGCGTCTATGAGGCAGAATATCGTCATAGCCTGGTCATACATAAATGCCGAGTTGCCCAGTCCGTCTTCAAACCCGTCGGCCGGGCCATACGGTTTATTGTCGGAATCTGATATAACGTAGACAATCTCATCGCGGCCCGTATCTACTCTTACGGCATCTATGGCAAACTGCTCTCCTCCTTTTCGGATTTTTGTGTACGGCACGGGAGGATTGCATAACGGGTCGTAAAAACTTCTGCAGAGAGCCGCATCTACAAAACCCCCTTTCCCGTTTTTTAATTTATGTTCCTTGAAAATATAGGGTTTTTCCCTGCTCGTAAGGTATTTGATGAACTGGTCGTCTTTTTTATCTGCGGCGTGCGCGTTGATTTGGGCGGAGAAAATAATATTTGGCAATATCAGCAATAAAAGTATTATTTTTATCGAAATTTTATTCATGGCCTCACAATTTTAAAACATTAAAATCAGTTATTAGGTTATTTAGTTATCAAGTTATTATCCTGTCTGCCGGCAGGGTTTTGACTTTTATAATATACTTAGTAACTTAATAACTCAGTAACTTTATCCGACTTTCAGTCAAGGTCGATTTCTCTCAGGCCGGGCCTGATATCTTTTTCTTTTTGCGCTTTTTCCTTTTTTTCGTTGAAGATTTTTTCCAGCCTGTCGGATTTGTTTTTTTCGGTGTCTTTTCCTTTTGAAAAAGATTCATCGAGTTTTGTTTCCCTGTCTCTCAGGTCCTTTAAGGCTGTTGAGAGGGAATCCTCGCCTTCTTTATGCTCCTTAGGTTTAAAATGTCTTATTATTGAGCCGCTATCTGTGTTGACTTCAAGCATGGATCCGCATACAGGGCATTTTGCGTATACCGATTTTTTCATCATCACCCCCGTATTCAAGTATGCTATATTATTGCAAAAAACAATCTTTAGTTGTATTATTTTGTTCAAATTTTGTTTATGGACATTTCAAAACTTATAATTTGTGAAAAATCAGGGGTGCTGTTTCTGAACAAACCCGCGCCCGTGGTTGTCCATCCCTGCTTCGGGGAAAATGAAAATACCCTTATACAGTTTATACGGGAATATCTTCCCGAAGATGTGCGGCCAAGATTGTTGAACCGCCTTGACAGGTGGACAAGCGGTTGCATTGCGGTTTCGCTGAATATTGACAGCCACAGGGTTTTTGCCAGGCTCATTGAGACAAGAAAGGTAAAAAAAGTGTATCATGCTATCGTAAACGGTGTATGTGATTTTGAATCCGTTGAGAAAAGAGGGCCTTTAAAGGAACATGCCTATTTTAAGGATAATAACAAGAAAGATGTTTTTAAAGACGCTTTAACTTATTTCCGGGTAATCAGGCGTTATAAAAATTTTTCTCTTGTCAGGGCTGAGCCCGTGACGGGCAGAACGCATCAGATAAGGGTCCATTTAAGCCTTTTAGGTTATCCCGTTATGGGAGATTCAGTTTACGGCTGCGGCATAAAGCAATGGAAAGAAGGCTATTGCCTTCACGCAATCGAACTGTCTTTTCCCGAAAATTCGCTGACCGAAGCCTTTTCCGTTACTGCCCCGTACGATTCAAGGTTTAAAAAAGCCGTTGATTTAGCTTCTTCAATTTGAGAGACTGCGCCGCCGGATTGTTTTTTTAGTAAATATGGCTTTATTTTTTTCCCCAAATGTGTTATTAATTTTTTAAATTTTAATTTATTTATATTAAGAGATACAATATAAGGGAAATATAAATAATGAAAAGTCTCATTGTTACCGGCGGAGCGGGCTTTGTCGGTTCAAATCTTGTCATGTATCTTCAGGAGCATTTTCAGGATTCGCATATAATCGTCATCGATGATTTCCGGCAATCCGGTTTTAAAAATCTTGAAGGGTTTAAAGGCGATGTCATTGCCTCGAATGTTGCCGGCAGGGAATGGATTAACGCCGTCAAATCTACAAAGATAAATGCAATTTTCCACATCGCGTCCATAACCGATACCACGGTCATGGATGAGAGGAAAATGATGTATGATAATGTGGAAAGTTTCAGGAATATACTGGATCTTGCGGTTGAAAAGTCGGCGCCGGTCGTTTATGCTTCATCAGCGGCGGTTTACGGCAGCCAGAGCCGGACAATGAAAGAGGAAGACGGCGG
>DJVC01000027.1 GCA_002440765.1 bacterium UBP3_UBA6266
AGATATTTTCGCGATTGCAAGGATATTCAAGTGATAATACCCCCGGGAAGCAGTGACAGGGCTATTTTGCTGGAAAAAGTCATGGCGATTGAACCCAAGGGGCAGACTCCTATATCCCGGTCCATAGAAATTGCCGTTGAAAGCATCAAGGACAGGAAAGGAGAGACGACCATAGTGCTTGTAAGCGACGGCATAGAAACATGTGGGGGAGACCCGTGTAATACCGTAAAATTATTAAAACAGAAGAATATAAATTTTATTATACATGTCGTTGGTTATGATGTTGACGCTAAAGCGCAGGAACAATTATCCTGCATAGCTAAAGCCGGCGGAGGACGTTACTTTGCGGCTGACAATGCGGATTCCCTGTTAAAATCGCTGGAATCAGTCAATAAAGAGGTTGCGCAGAAAGTTGAGAAAGCCAGCGCAAAGGTTGCAAAAGGGAAAACATCTCTCGGTAAACTGCGCATAAACATTCCTGAAGCCGCGCTTGTAAGCCTCAGAGGCGTTTCCATTGTCCGGGCAAGCGACGGAAAGGAAGTTAAAAAAGCGGAACTTTCTTTGTCTGATTCCACACATCCGCTGATGTCGGGCGAATATACCATAAGTCTTTTGTTCTCGAATTCTAATTATAAACCCGATTCAGTTGTAAGCCTGGGGAATGTTGAGATTAAAGGCGGGGAAACAACCGATGTGAGGCTTGGGTCGATTGTTTTCAACGTTGCGGAAGAGCTTATCGATTTGAATCTCGACGCTGTCAGGGTCGACGACGCAGAGAATAACGGGATCTATGTAACCATAGAATCTTACGGAAACGGCTATTATCTTTTCAAGCCGAAACCCTGTCCCGCCGGAACGTACAATATATCTTTGCTTTATTATCGTACGGAAGAGTATATGCCTATTGCATCCGGTGTTTCAGTCAGAGCCGGGGCGGAATCAGTTGTGACGATTGATTCCGGAATCATTCTTGAAAAACCCGAAGGCTCGAGCCTTGAGGGCTGGGACCTGATGAAAGAGGGAGAAACAGGGCCGTTTTTAAAAGTCCGCCGGGGTTGGGATAATCAGGAACCTATGTGGCGTCGTTTCCTGGTTCCTCCGGGCAAATACGACCTTTACCTTCATCTTAAGGATATGGATGAACCTCTTCTGGTAGGAGAAGGTATAGAAGTCAAAAAAGGCGAATTGCTGAAGTTTAATACCGGTTTGTGAAATCGCGGGTCAGTATTTGCTTTACAATATAAAGTTTTTGATTTAGATTAATCTGGACAAGGGGGAGCGTTAGCTGAGATCTTTCCTTTAAGGAAGGGAACCCCATGAACCTGATCAGGGTAATGCCTGCGGAGGGAAATGGTTGAGCAGAAACCTACCTCATATGCGGGTAGGTTTTTTTGTATGAAGATAAGGGTAAGTGGTTTAAATGTCCCGCCAGTTTTGTTTTACAAAACGAAGCGGCGGGATTCATTCGACTAAGTAACTTATGTTCATTTAATTCAATAAGTTACAGTCTCATGTAAGGAGTAAAAAATATGAAACTGAACGAAGTTACAGTGACAAGAGCTATTCTGGATACTTATTTTAATAAACTGAGAGATTATACCGATATAGATGTCGTGATAGCGGGCGGCGGACCTGCGGGTATATGCGCGGGATATTATCTCGCGAAAAAAGGAATTAAAGTCGCCATGTTTGAGCGGAAGTTATCGATAGGCGGCGGAATGTGGGGCGGGGGGATGATGTTTAACAGCATTGTCGTCCAGCAGGCGGGAAAAGAAATCCTGGATGAGTTTGGGATAGGTTCCGATGAATATGAAAGCGGTTATTATACCGCTGACTCAATCGAAGCCGTGACGGCGTTGACTTATAAGGCGGTAAGAGCCGGTTTGAAGATATTCAATTGTATGAGCGTTGAAGATGTGATGATAGACGATAAAAGAAACATAACGGGAGTCGTAATCAACTGGTCGGCCGTCGAAATAGCGAACCTTCACGTTGACCCCCTTTGTATAAGGTCCAAATATATCGTTGAGGCGACGGGGCATCCCTGCGAAGTGGCTAAAGTCATAGTAAGGAAAGTCGGGAAAAACCTTTTCACAAAAACGGGTGATTTGATGGGCGAGGGCTCGATGAACGCGGAAGAAGGGGAGAAGGCCATTATGGATAACACAAAAGAGTTTTATAAAAACGCCTATGTCGCGGGGATGTCGTGCAACGCGGTTTTCGGCGCCCCCAGAATGGGTCCTGTTTTCGGCGGAATGCTCCTTTCAGGCAGAAAAGTTGCCGAAATAATCGCGTCTAAAATGGGGAAATAAAGAGGGAGTTTATACAGGGAATCCGGTATAATACGACCATTATGAGGGTATTAAGAAATAGGGCAAAATTAGCAAAGATGAATAAAGAAGACAATCCTTTTGTTTCTTTATCCGCTCCCGAATGCGTTTCCTTTATATGGGAACTTACCGCTGAAGTATGGTCATTAAAAGGTTCTGACGATGCTAAACGAAGATTACAAAGAAATGTTACAAATCTTATTAGGCAATAAAGTTAAATTTATTGTCGTTGGAGCATATGCTATGGGAGCTCAGGGGTATCCCCGCGCGACCGGAGATTTTGATATATGGGTTGAGCCATCCATTAAAAATTCAACAAAAGTATATAATTCGATTAAAGAGTTTGGCACCCCTGTAAGAAAAATAACACCGGATGCTTTTACAGAAAGAGGGATTATTTATCAAATTGGCGTTGTTCCACGGCGGGTAAACATTATAACTTTTATTAACGGCGTGGAGTTTGATAAAGCTTATAAGGAAAGAGAAGAAATCGAACTCGAGAATATGAAGATACCGTTCCTTTCTAAAGAAAATATTATAAAAAACAAAGAATCTACCGGCAGAGATAAAGATAAGTTGGATATGAAATATTTAAGAAAAAAATCCAAAGGCAGCTAAGATTTACCACGCACAAACTTACTTAGATTTCTTGTAAAGCGTATCAAGCGGGCTTTTAGGCGCTTTAGACATGTTTCTTAATACGTGAGTATAAATCATAGTGGTTTCAAC
>DJVC01000109.1 GCA_002440765.1 bacterium UBP3_UBA6266
GAGTTTTTGGGAATTCCGCAAAAATATTATAAAGAACATCCCCTGAGCGAAAAGAAAGTATATATTTGAAAATTCAAATCGTCAAGATTTAAAAGAAAGTAAACATTTTAAGGATAATTGGGGAGAGGATCTGTCCTTACAGTCTCGAGTTTTTCCGTTTGAACCCATTCGCTGTGCCCGTCGCAGAAAGAGCAGGTTGCGCCGATACCGTGATGGGAAATGGCCCTGTTGATGAATGTGCTCCTGTTCTGCGCGTTTATCCATAGGTAGTCCGCATCTATAAATAGCAATACCTGTTCGGGGGCCTGTATGGGAGGGATAAATCCTTTCAACCTTCCGACATCTGTTCCGCTTCCTCCTTCCCAGTTAGCCGAGTTATCGCATCCCACAACGGATTCATTCATGGCGTATGAGCATTGTGTGACCGTGGTCTGTCCCGCCCAGCAGTAGAGGCCCTGGTCGCCCGGGTTTTCATCGGCGGGGCAGATGAAAAGTTCTTTCTGATACTGGATGTAGGGCAGGAGCGCGTCCATCCAGCAAATCCCTTCTTCGTCATCCATCCCCATACCCCATCCCCATCCGCAATAGGGGAAATGGTCATTATAATCCGTAGAATATATCATTGCGGCATGTACAAGCTGTTTCATATTGCTCATACAGCTTATTCTTCTTCCTCTTTCCCATGACTGCCAGATAGCGGGAAAGATAAGGGCTATAAGTATGGAAACTATGGTCACCACCGACAACAGTTCCACTAACGTGAATCCGTCTTTATGTGAGTATGTTCTCATAACACCAAAAACCCATTCTGTTTTTAAAAGAATGGGTTAAGGGTTTTAATATTTCGGTAACCCGGCTGCCATTCTTTTACAACAGGCCCGCAGTTTTGCGTCCTGCCTTTTCAGGCAGTTTGCCTTTTTCGATATTATAATATATTTATTCCCCTAATAAAACATAACATTTAATTGATATGCCGGTCAAAGAACATTTGGTCAATTAGCACGCCGTAGTTGCCGGTCTTGACAAACCCCGCAAAAATGCTAAAATATAAACAGGTATATTACCGGTGTATATTATGAAAAAGACAAAAAACAATACAGGTTTTACTTTAGTCGAGCTGCTTGTCGTCATAACTGTTATAAGTATTCTTGCTTCTTTTATACTGCCTGCGATTAAATCTGCCAGGGAAGCCGCAGTATCAAGTGTGTGCCAGGGATACCTCAAGCAGTTCGGGTATGCGCTGCTGATGTATACTAACGAGTGGAACGGGTATGTTCCGGAAGCTTTCCTGTCCGGGGATATCGGATGGCAGGATGCGCTGCAGCCTTATACCAAAGGCGTTCCGTTCAGCAGCGGACAAAATCCGGTAGGTGTCTATAGCTGTCCATCCGGGAATCCTGAAAAGAATCCGCTTCACCCCACATGGGCTAACTGGAATTATATGATGAATGAGTGTGTTGAGTTATACAGGATAGACAATATACCTCTTGTTACGGATAAAGTTTTTGTATGCGACGGGTGGTATAATTCAATCGATCCGGAGTATGCGGATTGGGCTGGAGGTATGGAAAATGCCGTCAGAAAAGCTCATAGGGGAGGCGTAAATTACCTTTATTGCGACGGGCATGTTCATTGGAGCAAAAATATCCCCTCAAAAGATCCAAACTGGAGGTGGTGGTCAGGCGGTATGCATCTCAGACCCTGAAAAAAATCTTTTTTGACAGATCTTTTTCTGTTAGTATATTTGATACAGGTAAACAACCGGTATAATATTTGGTTAAAAGATGGCAAAAAAAACGAAAAGCTCCAAACCGATTTATCAGCAGATAGAAGATGAGCTTGCCCATAAAATAAAATCAGGCGTGTTCAGGGTGGGGGAGTATCTTCCTCCCGAGAGAACTCTCAGCTCGGAATTTAAAGTAAACAGGATTACCGTCAGAAAAGCCATCAAAAATTTAATCACCAGAAATCTGGTTGTTTCCATACCGGGTTCGGGAAACAAAATAGTCAGTTCCGCCGAGAAAGAAAAGGAGCACGCAAAAACCATAGCCTGTGTTTTCTTCAGAAATGTTTTTCAGGATTCAGGAAATCCTTATTATTCCAGGATACTGGGCGGTATTGAGAGCGAGGCGGGCAAAAAAGGGTATGGCGTGCTGCTTACATCCCTGGGGGAAGAATATTTCTTCGGAGACAATAAAATCCATGATTTGCTTGATTCGAGAAAGATTGACGGAATTATATTTGCCGGTGAAGTATCCAATGATTTTATTATAAGCCAGTTTGAGAAGGGTATTCCCTGTGTTGTTATAGACAGGGATATTAAAGGGAAGAATATAACATCTGTCCGCCCCGATAATCCGGGCGGTTCTTACAATGCCATAAGGTATCTGATTGAGATGGGACATAAAAGAATAGGGTTTATCAGAGGCTCTTTAAACGATAAAACCGTCCAGGAAAGATATGAAGGTTATGTGAACGCTCTAAAAGAAGCGGGGATTTCCGTAGATGAGAGATATATCGTTGAGGGCCATTTTACCGTGGAACAGGGATATACCTGCGCGGGAATATTAATGGATGTGAAACCTACGCCGACCGCTATTTTTGCCATAAACGACAGGGCGGCCGTGGGTGCGATTAAAGCCGTATCGGAAAGAGGGTTGAAGGTGGGAAAAGATATTTCTATAATAGGTTTTGATGATATTGATATTGCCGCCCATACGAATCCTCCTTTGACTACAGTAAGAATCTTTAAGGAAGAAATGGGCATAACTGCAGTCAGCCTGCTGATTAACCAAATCGAAAATCCTTCGTTTACCCCTCTCAAATCTGTTATCCCCACGGAGCTGATAGTCAGGGATTCCGTGGGTAAGTTTTTATTGAAAAAAAACAAATAGTTTTATTTTAAACCGCATCAAAATCAGGTATACTTATCAATATAGTCGGTTCAGCACTTTAATCACTATACCTGAGAGGCAAGAGGTCTTATGTCTGAAAGGATACAGAAAGATAAGGTTTACAGGAGAAAACAGTTTATTGTAGATTTTCCGCTGCAGTTAAAATACGGTCTATTTTTTTCTCTTATCTGCCTTTGCCTCAGCGGTGCCTGGGGTTTCAGCCTCTACAACGCCAGGATCAAATCCCTTGAGTATGAGTACATTATAAGGCCGGGGGAAGATTCAAAACTGGAAGAATTCCTGGCCGCACAGAAATATGTGTCTTTTACTACTGCGGCAATGGTGCTGGCGTCAACGGCCGCGTTTTTCATTATAGGCCTGTACGGCGCCCATAAACTTACGGGTCCTTCCTACAGGCTGAAAAAGGAAATACAGGGAATCATAAACGGCAATTATCCCAAAACAATAAAACTGAGGAAGAACGACCTGTTGCATGACCTCGCATATGAGATAGAAAAACTCGCATCTTCCCTGAATAATAAAAGACGGCAGAGGGATGAAAAAATTCAAACTATTCTGGAACTTTTGCTATCCCTGAAGAGTGAATATAAAGATGAAACGATAGAAGAAATCAAAAAACTGCTCGGCAACTTTGATATTTAAAAATTACTTTCCCGATGAACAAAATTTTTATCCGTATTGTTAATGGTCTTCTTTTACTGATATTTTGTAATTGTTTTATTATAAAATGCGGGGAGCTGTTTGCGGATAAGGTCAGCGGAGAAAACATGAAAGTCAGAAAACCGGTTGTGTCCGGGATGTTTTATGAAGGCGATCCCGAAAAGTTAAAGAAAGAGATTAGCCGGTATTTGGCTGAAGCCGATGGAAAGCCTGTTTCGGGAAATGTAATTGCGTTAATAAGCCCTCATGCCGGTTATGTATATTCAGGCCGCGCGGCGGCTTTCGCATACAAGACGCTTGAGGGAAAGAACATTAAAAGAGTTTTTGTCCTTGCCCCTACCCATTGTATAGGGTTCAGGGGTGCATCAATACCCGACGTTGACGCGTATGAGACTCCTCTGGGGATTATTGACCTTGATAAAAAAACATGTGCTTCTTTACTGAAGAAGAAATCTTTTACTTCCATAGCGCAGGCCCATTCAAGAGAGCATTCCCTTGAGGTCCAGCTTCCTTTTCTTCAGTATGTTCTGGGAAAGGATTTCCTTCTTATTCCGGTAATAATCGGACAGCTTCAGGAAGGGGATTATTCCCGAATAGCCGACGCGTTAAAGGCATGTTTGACAGATGGAGATCTATTGGTTATAAGTTCTGATTTTATACATCAGGGATCCCGTTTCGGGTATATGCCGGCAAAGGAGAATATTAAGGAGACCGTTAAAAAAATAGATATGGAAGCTATAGAGTTGATATTAAAGAAAGACGGTCCGGGATTCATTTCTTATGTGGGTTCCACAGGCGCTACGATTTGCGGAAGGGATCCTATCGGTATATTGTTATATATGCTTCCCGGGGATGCCAGGGGTTTTTTGCTGAAATATTATACATCCGGCGATATTACAGGAGATGAAACTGAAACGGTAAGCTATGCGTCAATAGCTTTTACTTCAGAGAGTGGATTTTACGGCGGAGACGACAGTTCAGAGGCAGGAATGGATAAAGGGAACAAAGATTTTTTAAGCAATGAGGATAAAAAAGTTTTGCTGAAGCTTGCCAGAAATACCGTTGAGGAATGTGTAAGAGAGCGGAAAATAAGCGGCATCGAGGACCATGATAAAGTTACCGGACGGTTGAAAGAAAAATCCGGGGTTTTTGTGACACTTACGAAAAAAGGAGGGTTAAGAGGATGCATAGGTTATATTGAGCCTGTGGAACCGCTATACAAGGCTGTTATGGATATGGCGGTTAATGCTTGCACGAGAGACTTCAGGTTTAACCCTGTAAGCGAGGATGAACTAAGCGATATTGAAATTGAAATATCTGTGTTAACCCGCCCCGAAAAAATCTCCGGCCCCGAAGGGTTTATACCGGGAGAGCATGGTATAATAATTAAAAAAGGCTGGAATCAGGCTGTTTTTCTGCCGCAGGTAGCCCCGGAACAGGGATGGGACAGGGAAACGACTCTGGAGCATCTGTGCATGAAAGCGGGCTTGCCCGCCAACGAATGGCAAAAACAGGGAATGGAATTTTATATCTTCAGGGCAATTGTTTTTTCTGAGGGGAATCAGCGGTGAATTTGAAAAAATGGGCAATATTGATTCTTTTTTCCCTGGTTTCTCTGTCTGTTTATTTCTTTATAATAATTTCCAGAGAGCCCGGTTTCTTTATTTGAATATATCTGGTATACTTTACTGAAAAGCGGAGAGAGGTCGAAATGAAAAAAATTCTTATTATTGACGACGAAGAAGATATACGCGAACTGGTTAAGATAACACTGGGAACCAAGTACGAGGTGATAGAGGCATACGACGGTTTGAGCGGCCTGGATATAGTAAAGGATGAAAAACCGGATTTAATCCTTCTGGATATGATGATGCCTATAGTCAGCGGAACCGATGTGTGCAAAAGACTGAAATCCTCTCCCGATACCGCAAACATACCGATAGTGATAATAACCGCGGGCGGTATTGAAGCTGCGATGAAAGGGATGTCGGAGAAAGCCGATCAGTTTCTTATTAAACCTTTTACGACGGATCAGATTGAAGAGAAAGTGGATAAGTTGCTAAATAAATCATAATTTGATTTTTCAATGTTCACATCGTTTTTTTTAAAAAGACCCTTTTTGCCGATTTCCCTATCTCTGTGCACCGGACTGTGTTCCGGTTTATATTTGTCTCATTTTAGCCTTGGCCTGTATTTTTTATTCGCGTCGCTGTGCTGTTTGGTATTGTGTGTTGTCTTTTTATCATGCTCATTTGAAGGCCGGGCCGCTGCTTTTTATTGTCTTTTTTTTGTTTTTTACGGGATGTTAATTATAACCTTCAGCCTGCGGTATCCGGAATTCGACAGGAATCAAACCCTGGTGTGTGAATTTGAAAAATTCACGGGTGTTTCAAAACCGGACTCAACCTCAAAACCTAAGGCGGCGGTGAGCGCGATTTTGCTGGAATCCGGAGAGAAGCGGATAAAAGAAAGAGAACGGGCGCTGGTTATTCTGGATTCGGAAAAGATGCCGGACTGGGATTTCAAGGATATTTTTGTAATAAAAGGGTCTGTTTCAGAAAATCCGGATTTTCCTTTTTCCTCTTATAAATACAGGGTCATTTCTTCAGGGTTATTGGAGCACAGGAAAACAGGTTCGCTTTTTTTCAGCATTGTCAATAAGATGAAGAAAACTCTTGTCGGGATTATCGAAGAAGGCGTGCCCCGGCCCGGGAGTTCG
This sequence comes from bacterium UBP3_UBA6266, assembly GCA_002440765.1. Lineage (GTDB taxonomy): Bacteria > Auribacterota > UBA6266 > UBA6266 > UBA6266 > UBA6266. The sequence goes on from DJVC01000109.1 coordinate 6,295, forward strand.
GTTATGATAGGGATGTTGACGGGCGACAGGCAAAAAATACAGAAAGACGTGAAATACCATTTTCTTAGAAGCGGGACGTCTCACATACTTGCCGTTTCAGGCCTGCATGTCGGTTTGCTGAGCGGTTTTGTCTTTTTGATTTTCAGGATGTTGAATCTGGAAAGGAAAATAACCGGTTTTTGTCTGTTTCTTGGTGTTATATGGTTTTATATAGCGATGACCGGTTTTTCGATTTCATCGGTCCGGGCGGGTATAATGATTTCCATCCTTACCGGGTCTTTGGTTCTGGGCAGGAACCCCGATTTAATAAATATTTTATGTTTTTCGCTTTTGTTGATGCTCATGATAAGGCCGGTCTCCCTGTTTGAACCTTCCTTTCAATTATCATTTGCCGCAATGTCGGCGATAATTTTCTATTCCAGATATCTGATGTTTCGCAGAAAGAGGGTTAAAATGGAGTTAATACCCGGTTTTGCGTATAAAATTAAAGCGCTCGGCGGCAGGTTTGCCGAAACTTCCATAGAATATTTTAAACTCTCTCTTGTGATATGGCTGTTTACAAGTCCGATAGTCCTATGCCGTTTTGACACATTCAATATGCTGACGCCCCTTGTGAATATTCCGGTTGTTTTTTTATCAACGCTGATAATAAATGCCGCTTTTGTTTTTTTGCCGGTGGCTGCGTGTTCGTCACTGGGCGTCAGGTTGTTCGGTATATGCGGAATTTTTATTAAACCTCTTCTTTGGGTTGCGGATTTATTTTCCGATTTTGCTTTCGATATAGAAGATATCTATCTGAAGATAATACTGCTGGGATTCATTTTTGTTTGTTTATTAATAATTTTTTTATATACGGAGAATATAACCGAGTGATTTTTATATTGACTATGAGTGGTAATGATTTATAAAATTACTATTAATTTTGCGTATTCAATTTAAATGCTGCAACCCATTTTGCAATGGCGTTATTACAGGTGATGCTTGGATAAATTTAAGACAGCGATTATCGGAAAGCAGCTGATAGTAAAGATTTTAGGCAGGGGTTCTTTTAAGAATAGCAAAGATCTCAGGGATCACGTTCTTGAAAAACTTGAAAAAGACGCTGATGAGTGCTTTGTGGATTTAAAAGAATGTATTAGCATGGACAGCACTTTTATGGGAATGCTTGCCGGTTTGAATTTTGCGCTTAAAAACAGAAAAGGCAAAAATATATATTTTTCCAATATAACCAATCCAACCAGAGAGCTGTTGTCGACCCTTGGGTTGCTGGAGCTTATCTCACAAAAAACACCGGATAAAGCGGCGGAACAGGCTGATTTTAAAGAACTTCCGCTTGTGCAGGGCAGGACGCCGGGAATGGCTAAGCATATGCTTGAAAGCCATGAGATGCTCTCAAACCTGGACAAAAAGAATAAGGAAAAATTCAAAAAAGTCGTGGATTCGCTTAAAGAATCCGTTAACAAAGACAAAGAGAAAGATTAATTTTGAATATCTCTCAATTATTCTGGATGCTGGCGGCCTTAATTTTACTTTTTATTTATATCAGGCTGAAGAGGAAGCATTTTCTGCTTGAAAAAGAGAAAAACGCGCTGATTCAGGAAAAAGAGGTTGTTGTCTGCTTCCTTCAGGATATAGGGGAAGCTTTTACCGAAGCCATGGAACTGGATGACCTCCTGAAGAAGATAATAAATTGTTCAATCAATCTTGTAGGTGCCAGCGCAGGCGCTATTTTTCTTTCCGATCCCCAGAGAAAATATCTGGTCGCCAAAATTGTGGAAGGGATTTTCCCTCCCATGACTAATAATATAGGTCTTGTGGCGGATAAGGTGTCTACCAAAACCAAATATCTTGAGGATATCCTGAAGAAAGAAAAAATAGAATACGGACACAGTGTTATCGGAGAAGCCGCAAAAAAAGAAGTGCCTATACTTGTGGAAGACGGGGATAAGGATGACAGGGTACCTAAACTTAAATCGGATATCCTGAGAATAAGAACCATGATGGCTGTTCCCCTTAAGATTAAAAATGAAGTTATAGGCGTTATGGCTATAGTTAACAAGTGGTCCGGAAGGTTTACATCTACCGACTTATCGCTTTTCAGCTCTCTTGCCGACCAGGCCTCGGTTTCGATAAACAATGCCCGGTTTTATCATTCGCTGGCCGAGAAAAACAGGATAGACAGGGATCTTGAGATTGCGAAAGATATCCAGCAGCTTTTAATACCCGAAAAATGCCCGGATATTTCCGGTTATCAGGTAGCCTCTTACAGTAAGGCGGCGTTGGAGCTGGGAGGAGACTATTATGATTTTATAAATGTGGATGAGGACCATCTCGGGATAGTTATTGCCGATGTTTCCGGCAAAGGTATTTCGGCAGCCATTGTCATGGCAACGTTCAGGGGTATGCTGAATATTATTGCCCGGGGCAATAAGTCCCCGAAGTCGGTGCTGTCCGAGATCAACAGGATCATGTACAGCGATATGAAAAAAGATATGTTTATATCGGTGTTATACCTGATATTAAACACTAAGGACCATAGTATCGTGGCTTCGAGGGCCGGACACGAGCCGATATTGCTCATTCATGACCAGGGCAGAAAACATAAGCTGATTAAAGGAAACGGCATAGTTATAGGAATAGATGAGGGCGATATATTTGATAAAAATCTCGAAGAAACATCGATTAATCTTCTGAAAGATGATATAATCGTCCTGTATACAGATGGGATTACAGAGGCGATGGATATGCAGAGGCGGGAGTTCGGCAGGGAAAATCTTATAGATTCTGTTATGGTGTCTTCTGCCGAAAATGCGGAAAATATCGCTAAAAATATAGAAGACAGAATTGCGCGCTTTACAGGTGGAGTGGAACAGCACGATGATATTACACTCCTGGTCTTGAAAAAGGTATAGGAGGATTTTTTTTATGCCGGCTTGTGAAATAACAATCGAGAAAATCGATTTTGAGGAACCAATTCATATTGTAAGGATTACCGGTGCGCTTGATGCCTATTCGTTCCCTGATTTCGAGGTTAAAGTCAGGGAAATATTTGATAAAGACGGCAGAAATATTATTCTGGATTTCGGAAAACTTGATTATATCAGCAGCGCGGGGCTGGGCGCCCTTATGGGATTTGCCAAAATCGCCAGACAGAATAAAGGGGATCTCATCATACTTAAGCCGACTCCGAAGATAGGAAGCATTATAGATGTTCTGGGCTTATCCAAGTTTATCAAAGTGTTCTGGGATGAAAAAACAGCATTGAACTCATTTGTCTCGAAAGCAGGGTGAAAATAATGAAAACTTCAGATGGTTTAATCTATTTAAAAATACCTTCCAACAAATTTTTCCTTGGTCTTGTAAGGAAAGTTATTACCGAGCTGGCCGAGAGGATGGATTATTCTCAGGAAGATATAGCAAAAATAGAGCTGGCTGTTGACGAAGCATGTACCAATGTAATCCAGTATGCTTATACATCGGAAGAGAAAATCTCGTTTAAGGGCGGTAAAGATGAAGCCATAGAAATAAGGGTCAATATTAATCCCAAGAAAATAATGATTAATATATCCGATAAAGGCAAAGAGTTTGATTTCGGCAGCTATAAGATTCCTGACATAACGGCTCATTTCAAGGAGATGCAGATACACGGTCTGGGACTGTATATAATTAAGAATTTTATGGATGAAGTCAATTATGAAAGATCCCCGGATGGGGTTAACACACTTAAGCTGGTAAAATATATTAAGAAGTAGATGTTATATCCCGTGTGCCTCCAAACAGTAAAATGATAAAAAAGTTTCTTGTCTTTTTCGACAGGCTGAATTAATATATTAAGCCTGTTTTTTTCGTTTGCACACATTAATTAATCAGGAGAGATTTGATATGGACAAAGAGGGCAAAAGCAAAGACGGCGCAGGGCATGCCGAAGGAAAACATCCGGCCGGACAACAGGTTAAAGATGAGGCTCTGAAATTACAGAAACAGGTCGATGAGCTGGCGGAAAAGCTGAAAGCCTGCGAAAAATTTGAAGAACTGTATTTTAAGAAAGCGGCAGAGTTTGATAATTTCAGAAAAAGAAACGACAGGCACAAAGATCAGATAATAAAACTTGCCAACGAAGACCTTCTTCTCGAGGTGCTGCCTGTTGTCGATAATTTTGAACGCGCGCTTGCGGCGCCTGCCGAGGACTTAAGCTCTTTGCATGACGGGATTGAACTCATATTGAAGCAACTGGAAAACATACTGGAGAATGCCGGTTTAAAGAGAATAAAGTCCGTCGGGGAAAAATTCGATCCCCACTATCATCATGCGATAGGCGTGATAGAAAAGCAGGATACCGAAGAAGGTCTGGTACTGGAAGAGAATTTGCCGGGTTATATTTTGTTTGATAAGGTTGTCCGTCCCGCAATGGTAAAAGTATCAAAGAAAACACATAATCCGGAAACGGCGGCAGATGGCGATAAAAAAAATAAACCTGAACAGAAAAAAGAATAGCGAAAAATGGAAAAAAGAGATTATTACGAAGTCTTGGGCGTAAGCAAAAGCGCGAGCCTTGATGAAATAAAAAAGGCTTATAGAAAACTAGCGCTTAAATTTCACCCGGACAGGAATTCTGATAATAAGGACGCGGAACAGAGCTTTAAAGAAGCGGCCGAAGCTTATGAAGTATTAAGCGATCCCGAGAAAAGGAAAAAATATGACCAGTTCGGCCACAGCGGCATGAAAGGAGCTTTCGGCGGGCACGGTTTTGATATGTCCGATTTTTACCAGGCGCATGGTTCTGAATTCGGAGATGTCTTTGATTTTTTTACAGGCGGCTCAGGAAGTATTTTTGACGCATTTTTCGGTGGACACGGCCCCGGCCCCGGCGGCAGGTCGCAGCACAGGTCAGCCCGGAGGGGAGAAAGTCTCCAGTTTGAGCTGGGAATAACTTTTGAAGAAGCGGTTTCAGGGACCCGGAAAGAGATAGAATTCAGGAGGCTTGATACCTGTTCGGAATGCGGCGGCACGGGCGCTGCTAAAGGATATTCAAAAAGAAAATGCCCTCAATGCGCCGGAAGGGGACAGGTAAGTAGTTCGCAGGGGTTTTTCAGTGTTACAACAACTTGCCCCAGGTGCAAGGGGTCCGGTCAGGTAGTGGAAAGACCGTGTAAGGCATGTAACGGAAACGGCCTGGTTGAAAAACCTCATAAAGTTAAAGTAAGAATACCCGCAGGGGTGGACACAGGTGTCCGTTTGAAAAGCGAGGGAGAAGGGTCTATGGGACCGGACGGAGGTTTAAGAGGCGACCTGTACGTGAGGATCAGAGTACAGCCCCACCATCTTTTTGAAAGGACCGGCGATGATATTATATTAAAAGCGCCGATTGACATTTCAACGGCTGCATTAGGCGGAGAGATTGAGATTCCGACACTTGAGGGAAAAGTTTCATTAAAAATACCATCGGGCACTCAAAGCGGGAAAATATTCAGGCTAAAAGGCAAGGGAATCAGAAATCTTCACGGGTATGGTGTTGGCGATATGTTTGTCAAGGTCTTGGTAGAAACTCCCGTCAGAATGAATTCAAAACAGAGGAAATTAGTTGAAGAAATCAAAGAAAATTTTTCTCTTTCGAATTTTCCGGACAAAAGCGCTTTTATTAAATCCTCAGAGATTAACAAATGGAAGTAAGAAGATTCTTTTCGGATGATCTTTCCTCAAAAGCGGGCCTGTGTGAACTTGACAAGGCCCAATCCCATCATATAATAAATGTTCTGCGTCTGAAAACAGGAGATGATGTTGAGCTTTTTGACGGCAAAGGCTGTGTTGCTAAAGCTAAGATAGCGGTATTGGGAAAAGCCAAAGTGACATGCGAAATACTCGAAAAGACCGTTTCCGGAGGATATAAACCGGAGGCCGTATTTGCAATAGCTATGGGTTTAATAAAAGATAAAAAGATGAGATTTGCTTTGGAGAAATTGTCTGAAATAGGTGTTTATGAATTCTATCCTGTAATATGCGCCAGGTCAGTCCCGTATTTTAAAAATGAAGCGGACAGGCAAAAAAAGTCCGGAAAATGGAAAAAAATTACGGTTGAATCCGCGAAACAGTGTCAAAGGAATACCTCTATGGGTGTTTGTGAACTAACTACGTTAGAACAATTTCTCGATGTTTCAGAGGGTTTTCAGAATAAATATTTTGCCGATATGAAGGCCGAAAATTGTTTAAGCGGCCGGTTATTGAATATCAGCGGCAGTTCGATTTGCCTTATAGGGCCCGAGGGCGGTTTGTCAGCCGGAGAAAAGGATGCGCTGATAAGAAAATATTTTTGTCCGGTTAAACTCGGCGTTAATATTCTCAGGTCAGAAACGGCTGCGATTTATGCGGGGGTATTACAGGCGGATTCCCATTTGAAGAAATGAGAACATATATTGTTAAAACTTTTCTATGCAAGGTCAATCAATATGATTTGAGGAAAATCAGGTTAAGGCATTTTTTTTTGCTTCCATGTCTTAAACTTGACAACACTGTTTTTATATGATAAACTTCCTATTTTTCTGTAACTTGCGCTTGTCTAAACATATATGAATTTTAATTGGGTTGATTTTATAATTATGGCAGCTATCTTTCACGGGGTCGCAAGGGGCCTGAGGAAAGGTCTTTCGGGGGAGATAGTCGCAATCGTAGGTTTTGTCGCGGCGGCAGCGTTATCATTTCACTTTTACAGAATAGTTGCCCTGAAGGTTGAAGAAGTTTTACCCGTGTCTTATCCCGTTTCGGGACTCTTGTCGTTTTCGGCGATTGCCGCGGCCGTGATTGCGCTGAGCATTATCATTCAGAAAACAGTGCATAATGCAGTCGAATTGAGTTTTATGTCGTTCTTTGAGCGTTTAGGGGGGGCGTTATTGGGAGGTTTCAGAAGGATTATTGTAATCGGCCTGATTCTTTTTATATGCGGAATGGTATATATATTTTCGGGCTTGCCGAAAGATTTAGTCCGGACAGGCAAAGATTCCATACTTGCCAGATCGATATATAAGCTTTTGCCCCAGGTATATGATGTTTGTACTATGGTCTATCCCAAATTTAAAAATTTTTCCGGGGATATTTTTTTAAATGATTTGAAAGATAAATATTCAGTAGATGTTTCTGTGACAGAAGAGGAGAACGAAACACATGAAAATTAAGGATATTTTTGAAATGGCTGTTACCGAAGGGAAAAAAGAGGATCCCAGGGGGCAAAAAGGAATTATCGGAGCATTGAACAGGAAAAAAACCGAGTACGAAGAATTATCCGCGGAAGAGAAAAAGCACTTTGATGTAGAAAAATTTTCGAATCCTTACTCCGATACAAGAATATTGTACGGGAACAGCTCGACCGAAGTTAAGAGAGTAATGATCGGTATCGACATTGAAGTTTCCGAGCTTGTCCTGGCAGACCGTCTTTCGGAAAAAGGCAAAAAAATCGATTTGGTTATATCTCATCATCCCGAAGGGAGAGCGCTTGCATTTCTTTATGATGTTATGGGGATGCAGGCGGATATTACCAGTATTGCCGGAATCCCGATCAATGTTTCTGAAAGCCTGATGGAAAAAAGGATTAAAGAGGTTGAAAGAAGGCTTCAGCCTGTTAACCATATGAGAGCGGTAGACGCGGCACGGCTGCTCAATATACCTTTTATGTGTATTCATACCGCGGCGGATAACCATGTGGTCTCTTATCTTCAGAAAATATTCGACAGGGAAAAACCTCAAACACTTAAATGTGTGATGGACATCTTGAATAAAATACCCGAATATAAAGAGGCGCAGAAAAACGGCGCGGGACCGAAAATATTCGTCGGAAACCCCAAAAAACGCGCCGGCAGGGTATTTGTTGATATGACAGGGGGAACAGAAGGTTCAAAAGAGATAATACAGAAACTTGCTGACGCGGGAATAGGTACTTTGATAGGTATGCATTTCAGTGAAGAGCATGTAAAAGAAGCTGAAAAGCATCATGTCAATATGGTTGTAGCCGGTCATATTTCGAGCGATAATATCGGTTTAAACCTGCTTCTGGATAAGTTGACTGCAAAGGCCAAATTCGATGTTATCGAATGCTCCGGATTCGTAAGAGTGAAAAGAAAATAATATCAGCCGTTAAAAGCTGTTTGTGTTGTTTGGTAAAGACTTGACAGGTATAATGGGTGGACTATGTCTTCGCGTATATTAAATGATAGCTTAAAGGAACAGGTTGCCGAAGCGAATGACATAGTCGAGGTAATTAATGAATATATCCCGCTGAAAAAGGCAGGGAAGAATTATAAGGCCTGTTGTCCTTTTCACAGCGAAAAAACGCCGTCTTTCTTCGTGAACAGGGAGAAACAATTATTCCATTGCTTCGGCTGTAAAACATCAGGAGACGTTTTTTCTTTTGTTATGAAATATGAAAGCGTTGATTTTTTTTCGGCGCTTAAAAGGCTCGCCGAAAGAGCCGCTATCCCTGTTGTTCTTGACTCCGATAAAGGAGCCGAAGGGGAAAAAGAAAGATTATATAAATTAAATGAAGAGGTAAACAAATATTATCATCAGATATTAATAGAGCCGACATCCGGTTCCCTCAGGGATTATTTGTATAAAAGGGGAGTGGATGATGACCAAATCAAACTTTTTAAAATCGGTTATGCCCCTGATTCATGGGATGCCCTGCAGAGATGGGCAAGAACAAGGTCTCTGTCTCAGGAAGATATGGGTACGCTCGGTTTGATAGTAAAGAGAGATTCTCAGAAGGGGTATTATGACAGGTTCCGCAAAAGGATTATGATTCCGATTACTAATATTACCGGTAGAATTTCCGGCTTCGGAGGGAGAATTACGGATAATGCTTCCGTTAAATATATGAATTCGCCCGAGTCGCCGATATTCAGCAAAAGCAATATCCTGTTCGGACTCTTTCATTCAAGGGATTATATTGCGAAAGAGGACACTGCTGTTATAGTGGAGGGTTATTTTGATTTCTTTTCCCTTTTTTCAAGGGGTATAAAAAATGTGGTGGCATCTCTGGGTACTTCTTTTACCGAGAGCCAGATAAAAATAATAAAACGTTATACGGATAATATTGTAATGGCGTATGATTCTGATACCGCGGGGCAGAAAGCCTCTCTGAGGGCTTTGGAGATTTTCCTGGCGAATGATATATATGTAAAAGTTATGATTTTGCCCGCGGGAGAAGATCCTGACAGCTTTATCAGAAAAAACGGGGAAAAGGAATTTCATAAAAGGCTGAGCAGCGCTGTTGACATATTGGATTTTAATTATGAGCTTTTAACCGGAGAGAATGATATATCTAAAGATGCAGGTAGGGTAAAAGTCGCAAAATCCATTATAGAGGCTATAAAAAAAGTCCCGTCTGCCATACGTAAAGATATTTATATCAAAAAGTTCTCCGAAAAACTTATGGTGGATGAACATTTATTCAGGGAGGAGATGCAAAAAATTCCGGATGAATATTATGAAGAAGACGGTACTTTTGAAGAAACCGATATGGTTTCTGCCGAAGAGATGCTGCTTTATACCGCGCTTGAAGATATAGAATGTGCGAAAATACTGGCGGAAAATAATCTGAACGAATTATTCGGGAGCCGGAACCACATTGAATTGGCGGAACAGATAATTTCGGATTACCAAAATGGCAGAAAGTTAGTGAGCTCTCAGATAAAAGGAGACAATAGAGAGAAATTGGTTAAAACCGCGGCGGGTATACTTATGAGGGGATCATTCCACTCAATGGATAAATTAAAGGCAGCGGGGGATTGTTTGCGCAGAATCCGGTCAGAGAACATTAAAAAGCGTATTTCGGACATACAGCAACAGATAAAAACAGCTGAGAACAAAGGAGAAACAGATAAAATTCAGAATCTTCTAAAGTTAATTCAGGACCTTAAAAAGAGTATGAATTTGTTAATTCAGAAATCGGAGTAAAGGATGAACAGAGAGGAAAGAAACCAGAAAATCAGAGAATTGATTAAAATCAGCAATGAGAAGGGTTTTCTTACTTATGATGATATTAATAATTCTCTGCCGGATGACACAATATCTTCGGATGAGATAGATTCAATATTGATTCTATTGAGGGGCATGGATATTGAAATAGTGGATTCACCCGAAGCTTACAGCAAGGAACCTTCATGGGAAGAAGAACAGGAAAAAGAAAGAAAGCTTTCACGGCTCGAAATACTTGACGACCCCGTAAGAATGTATCTGAAGCAAATGGGCCAGGTGCCGCTCCTAACAAGAGAGCAGGAAATAGAAATATCCAAAAGGATTGAACATGCGGAAGAAAATATCAGGTCTATGATATTCCTGTTTCCCAATGTATGCAGGGAATTTATCCTATATGCCAAAAGGCTCCAGGCGGGCAAGGACAGATTTGACAGAGTCGTGGTAGAAAAAAAGGTAGCTAAAAGGGAAGCATATTTGAGCAAAATCGACAGAACCTGCAGGAATGCCGAAAAGTGCGAGAAGAATGTCCTGGATATGGAATCCAGAATGAAAAAGAAAATTTCCAAAAAAGAAAAAGAAAGAACAAATAAAAAGATATCAAAAGAAAAGGCGAAATTGCTGGATATTCTGCAAAAATTTTATTTTAAGCAGAGCACGATTGAGGAAATAGGGGAAAGAATCGAAGCCACATGCGATAAAATAAGGGCTGTCAGAAGGATAATAAAACAGCTCGAACATGAACGGAAAAACAAGGAAAATAAAAAACGTGCTTCCAATGAAAGGAAGAAGTTAAGAAGACTTCAGGGAGCGATAGGCATATCCATAGACCACTTTATAAATTTATCTGATGAAATAAGCAAATGGCTGAGAAAGGTCCATGATGCCAAAAGTGAGATGGTTGAAGCCAACCTGCGGCTTGTTATCAGCATAGCGAAAAAATATACAAATCGCGGACTTTCCTTTCTTGATTTGATACAGGAAGGTAATATGGGGCTGATGAAAGCCGTTGATAAGTTTGAATATAAGAGGGGTTATAAGTTTTCGACATATGCTACCTGGTGGATCCGGCAGGCAATCACGAGGTCGATAGCCGATCAGGCAAGAACTATAAGAATACCCGTGCATATGATTGAAACCATCAATAAGCTTGTCAGATCTTCAAAAAAACTGGTGCAGGAGCACGGGCGTGAACCTACCGTGGAAGAATTAGCCCGCGAAATGAAAGTGGGTGTTGAAAAAGTCCGCGGAATCCTGAAAATATCCCAGCATCCTATTTCTCTTCAGACGCCGATCGGGGATAGCGAAGATTCTCACTTCGGGGACTTTATCGAGGATAAAGGAGCGGAATCGCCTTCCGACGCGACCGGCTATACGCTCTTGAGGGAACAGATAGAAGATGTCCTTAAAACACTTACAAAGAGGGAAGAAAGAGTGTTAATGTTAAGGTTTGGGATAGGGGATTCTTCTCCAAAGACACTGGAGGAAGTCGGGAAAATATTCGGAGTTACAAGGGAAAGGGTGCGCCAGATCGAAGCTAAAGCCATAAGAAAGATGAGGCATCCTATAAGAGCCAAAAAACTCCATGGTTTTCTCGAGGCGGAGGAAAACGAATAAACAGGATTTATTTATTATTGACACATGTCTCTTATTTGATAGAATTTCATCTCTGTTTGCGGGGGCCTTTAGCTCAGTTGGTTAGAGCAGCGGACTCATAATCCGCGTGTCGTAGGTTCGAGTCCTACAAGGCCCACCAGTCCCCCCAAAGGTGTGATAGAGCAATCGAGCAATGCCTGCCCGCCGGCAGGCGGGGAAAATAGAACATTTGGCTCTAAAATCTTCCGCACATATCTTTGCTTGACACCCCATATGATTTCTTTTAGCATTAGACTTTGTTATTTTTGAAAAGGAGAACCGCGAATGTTAAATGAAATTGAAATTCTTTTGAAAGTCCAGGAAAAGGATTTAAAAATAATGTCTTTGGAATCCAGATTGAAGGAGAACCCGGAAATAGTTAATAAAGCCAGAAATATATTGCGGGAAGCGGAAAATGAACTGAAAGCGAAAAGTGATATTTTAAAGAAGCTGCAGGTAGAAAGAAAAGGCAGCGAAATTCAGGTGGAGTCAAATAACGAACAAATCGCGAAATTGGATTCACAGGCCGGCAGTGTCAAAGATAACAAAACCTATAAAACCATACAGGACGAGATACTTAATCTTAAAGCAAGAATAAGCCTTATTGAAGATACGATGCTTGAAAACATGGAAAAATGCGATGAAATCAGTTCCCAGATAAAGGATTTAAAAGAGCAAGCGGTGCGGAGAACGGATGAATTGGAAAAAGCCGAGGCAAAAGCAAGGAAAGAAAACGGAGATATAGAAAAAGAAATACGTGATTTGAAGGATCTTAAATCTGAAATTGAGAAAAATCTGAGTCCGGAAATCCTTTCAAGGTATTACCGATTGCTTAATAATAAGAAAGATGCGGTTGTTGTTCCCTCCAGAAAGGGGTCCTGCGGAGGATGTTTTATGGCCTTAACGCCCCAGGTTATAATGAAGCTCAGATCTGAAATGAAAATAGTTACATGTGAAAGCTGTCAGAGGATTCTTTACTGGGAATCCTGATTTTATGGTATGATCTGAGTATAAAGTTCTTTGTTAATCGTAGTGTTCTAATTTTCCGACCGGTCGGATAGTCGCTCTCCGTGATAAAAGGTTCAGCCCATGTTAAATTTTGTATTTTCTTTTATCCTGAGAGAGGAAAGTCTGAACTCCGAAGAGCAGGATGCTGGGTAAAGCCCAGGGGGTATTAAAACCCACGGAAAGTGCAACAGAAAATATACCGCCCCCTGCAGTTATTTCCAACGCCGGAAATCCTTGGATTTCTTATGCGTAGAAAATGTAAGGGGTAAGGGTGAAAAGGTGAGGTAAGAGCTTACCGCTTTGATGGCGACATCAAAGGCAGTGTAAACCCCATCCGGAGCAAGGCCAAATAGGGCATATTAGGGTTGCTCGCCCTGTGCCGGGTTGGCCGCATGAGCGTATAGGTAACTGTACGCCAAGAGGAATGACTATCGCCCCCGCATTTTTATGCGTATTGCTCAGCATTTTTCAAATGTTATGAGGGGGTAACAGAATTCAGCTTATGAACCGGTCGGATTTTTTTTGTCTTTTTTCATTATTTTTTTTAAAGCCCTCCACTTTTAACCCGCAGTTTATATTCTAAGACGATAGAAAATATTTTCTTTTTTTAAAAAAAACCTTGACATATGGCCTATCCAGGAGTAAATTCATACCATGGTGGAGCAAAGTGGAGTAAAGTGGGGCTAATATGTTTTGGGGCGAATATTTTCATACGGTTGATGAAAAGGGAAGAATTATCATTCCTTCTAAATTCAGGAATATTCTTGAAAATAAATATATTGAGAGATTTGTAATATTGAAATGGCCGGACGGCTGTATTGCCGTTTTTACCGAACAGGGATTTGAAAAAGACGTAAAAAAACCTCTCCGGAAATCCTCATGGGCAAAAGCTTCCTCCAGGGACATTAACAGGGCACTTGGAGCTACTGTATCCTTTGCTGATTGCGACAATCAGGGGAGGATAAATATTTCACAGAAACTTCTTGATAGCGCTTACATAAAAAAAGATGTAGCGGTAATAGGAACAGGGAATCACTTTGAAATATGGGATAAGGATATGTGGTTAAACAGGCAGAAAGATATAAAGATAGAAGAACTTTTGGAAAAAATCGCAGATAATTTTGGGCAAGAAGAATAAAGGCTATGATTGCGGCTTATGACAATTTACGGAGAGGATGCTAATTTTTGCGGGGGTTCGGGCCATATTCCTGTTCTATGCAGGGAAGTTATAAGTTCTTTGAGTTGCGGGCAGAAAGGTGTTTTTGTTGATTGTACCTTCGGATCGGGCGGTCATTCAAAAGCAATACTTGAATCGAACAGGGAAAACAGGGTGATTGCGCTTGATAAAGACACCGATGCTGTTGAATCAGCAAAAGCAGTTAAGAATGCTTATCGTGAAAGATTCAGCATAGTTAAAGCCGGTTTTGAAACACTGGGGGACATTTTGAGTTCACTAAAAATAAGCCGGGTAAACGGATTTGTGTTTGATTTGGGAATGTCTTCTCTTCAGCTTGACAGCACCTCCCGGGGTTTTAGTTTCAGGTTCGATTCGGAATTGGATATGCGCTTTGACAAGAGCCGTGGGGAAACCGCGGCGGATTTTCTGAACGGCGCCGATGAAAAAGAATTGCTCAGGGTTTTTTCCTCATACGGGGAAGAACCAAGATCTCTCGCGATAGCCAGAGCCGTGATAACCTACAGAAAAAAATCCCCCTTAAAAACCACAAAAGATCTTGTTTTGTTAATTGAGCGCATCAAGGGACCCAAAAGAAACAAGATCCATCCCGCTACAAAAATCTTCCAGGCTTTGAGAATGTATGTAAATAATGAGCTGGAAAATTTAAAAACAGGTCTTAAGCAGGCTTTCCATTACCTGGAGACAGAAGGAAGAATCGCTGTAATAAGTTTTCATTCTCTTGAAGACAGAATAGTAAAACAATATTTTGCTTATTTGTCTAAAAAATGCATATGTCCTCCCGGACAGCCGATATGCACGTGTAATAAAGAAGAGGAAGCCCTCACCTTTAAATTGATAAAACCCGCGGAAGAAGAGATAAAAAATAATCCAAGGTCAAGAAGCGCCAAATTAAGAATCGTCGAAAAGATAAATAAAACAGGAGGTAAAAATGCCGCGTAACAGGAATAGGAAATTGCGTCTTAACACTACGCAGAATTCTATGATGCTGAAGATGATTTCATTTGTTTCTATTCTTGCCGCATACGGGTTTTTCTTCGTTTGGCAAAATATACAGTGCGTACAGACCGGAGAAAATATCCGGGAACTGGAAGTCCGGCTTAAAAAAGTTGTTAAGGAAAATAAACGACTGGAGTTTGAAATCACACAGTTAAAAGCTCCGTATAATATCCATAAATCAATTAAAGAACATAATTTGCAGATGGTTGCCGTAAGAGAGAATCAGATAGTCAAATTAAGATAAGGTTTCTTTCTCATTTTAATAATTACAATTGAGGGTCGGGGGAGTGTTAAAGAAATCACATATTTACAAGTCGCTCACTTTTTCTGTTCTTATGGTGGGGGCTTTGATTTTCCTTTTGGGAAGGCTTTTCTATCTCCAGACTCAGGAACATGAGAAATATTTTCAGAAAGCCGAACTCCAGCAGAAAAACAATTCAAAGATAGAGCCGTGCCGCGGGTTTATCTTTGACCGCAGCAGAAAAATCCTCGCAATGTCCGTTGAATCACAATCTTTATTTGCCGATCCGCATTTTCTTAAGGACCCTGTTGCAGCCTCGCAGAAATTGTCCGAAATTTTAGGGTTGAATGCCGAAGATATAAAAGAAAAACTGAGCGGCGACAGACGTTTTGTGTGGATTAAAAGGAAACTAAATAATGAGGAAGCAAGGCTGATAAAAGAGCAGCAGATTGAGGGCCTGTATTTTATAGAAGAAATGAAGCGGCGTTATCCTCTCGATTCTGTTTTAGCCAATGTAATAGGTTTTGTGGATATAGATAATAACGGGTTAGAAGGGCTTGAACTTGTCTGGGATGATACGTTAAAAGGAAAGCCCGGATGGAGAGCTTCCAGAAAAGACGGCAACGGCAATGAAATCATATCCGAGAGAAGAGAGAATGTTGCTCCAGTTAACGGGAATAATCTGGTCCTTACAATCGACAGTTATATACAGCATGTTTGTGAATCGGCGCTGAAAGAAGGGGTAGAGGAAAACAATGCGGTCGGAGGCTGTGCCATTGTTGTTGATGTAAATACAGGAAGCGTGATAGCAATGGCCAATTATCCGACTTATTTATCGGGTAACCCCTCAAAGTTCCCGCCCGGGAACAGAAGAAACCGGTGTATTACAGATATTTTTGAACCCGGATCCACCTTCAAAGCTTTGACCGGCGCGGCAGCTCTGGATGAAGGGATAACCTCGTTAAATGACTTTTTTGATTGTGAAAACGGGAATTTCCCTTACGGAGGTTTTATTCTTCACGATGTCCATCCTTACGGTATGCTCACTTTTAAGGAGTTGATACAGAAGTCTTCAAATATCGGGATTGCCAAAGTCGCGATAAAAATGGGGGAAAAATCCTTTTACGGATATCTGGAAAAATACGGTTTCGGGAAGACCACCGGAATAGGACTTCCCGGCGAAGTAAGGGGTATTTTGAGACCGTTAAAAAATTGGTCAAAAGTATCCATAGCGAGAATACCGATGGGACAGGGAATCTCCGTTACACCCATACAGCTTATAACAGCTTTTTCTTCGGTTGTAAACGGCGGGAAATTATTCAAACCTTACATTATAGACCGTATTGAATCACCCGAAGGTGAAGTGGTAAAGGAATTCGGAAAAGAAAAATTCATAAGGGTGATATCCGAGTCGGCATCCGGTGATATTGTCGAAGCCATGTGCGCGGTCATTTCATCAGAAGGAACCGCTCCTAAAGCCAGGATAAAAGGTTATTCGGTAGGGGGAAAAACCGGAACAGCCCAAAAAGTGGAAAACGGCAGGTATTCTCATGAAAAATTCTTTTCTTCGTTTATCGGGTTTGCCACCGCGACAAAACCGAGTTATGCGGTGCTGGTAGTGATAGATGAACCAAAGCCAAGGTATTACGGGGGAACGGTCGCGGCTCCCGTATTCAGGAAAATAATGGAAGTAGTGCTGAGTTATTATGAAGTTCCGGTAGACAGGCCCGAAGAGGTTAGTTAGAGAAATGAAAATAACGGATTTCTTAAAAGAGATAAAACTCAAGGTTAAGACAGGGAATGAAACTGCGGAAATCACCGGTGTTTCGGACGATTCCCGTAAAATCAGAGCGGGTTATATTTTCCTGGCGTTGCGGGGTTCGATCAAAAACGGCGAGGATTACATAAATGAGGCGGTTGAGAGAGGCTCTGTTCTAATAGTGCTTGACAAAGAAAGCGATGTCGTTCCGCCTTGCCCTCATGTAAAAATCGAAAGATTGAGGGACAGGTTATGGGATATAGCTTCCTTTGTCTACAACCGGCCCGATAAAAAAATGAAAGTGATAGGTGTAACGGGAACCAACGGAAAGACGACGACAGTTTTTTTGATAGAAAAAATCTTAAGAGAAAACGGATTTAAATGCGGAGTTATAGGGACTATAGAGCACAGAGTCGGAGATAAGATATTCTTATCGAATAATACGACACCCGGATGTGTGGAAATCCTCTCCCTGTTCAATGATTTTGTAAAGGAGAATGCGGATGTTGTCGTAATGGAAGTTTCTTCGCATGCATTGCAGCAGAACAGAACCGGTAACCTGAGGTTTTACGGATCAATATTCACAAATTTGGGGCATGACCATTTGGATTATCACCGGAACATGGAAGATTATTTTTTGGAGAAAAGAAAGATATTCTCCAAAACAGACGGGTTTATGCTTGCCAACAATGATGACAGATACGGGAAAATTATTATAGATGAATTTCCCGGGGCAAAATCCTACGGTTTGAAATCAGATTTCAGTTTCAGGGTAGCAAGCAGCGGGCTCAGCGGATTGGAACTTGCGGTTTCCGCGCGCGGGGGATGGGAAGGCCTGATAAAATCGGATCTTCTGGGCCTTCATAATGCCTATAACCTTATATCTTCCTTCGCGGCGTGCGTTGAATTTGGCGTTGATCCCGACAAAGCGGCAAAAAGCGCAGGGCACTTAAGCTATATACCCGGCAGGTTGGAAAGGGTTCAGGATATTTCAGTTGTTACATTTGTTGATTATGCCCATACTCCCGACGCCCTGGAGAAAGTCCTCATTTCAATGAAGGAGTTGTGTTCGGGCAGGGTAATATGTGTGTTCGGCTGCGGCGGAAACAGGGACAAGGAGAAAAGGCCGAAAATGGGTTCTATTGCCGAAAAATATGCCGATAGGATAGTCCTCACCGCTGATAATTCAAGATGGGAAGACACAAACCTGATTATTAAGGACATCCTATCCGGTATCGGAAAAAGAAAAAAGATTGATGTGGAAGAAGACAGGAAAAAAGCTATTGAAAAAGCGTTGAAATATGCGGGAAAAAAGGATTTTATTCTGGTTGCCGGCAGAGGCCATGAGTCTCTAATGGAGATTAAAGGTCAGTATTTTCCTTTTAATGATGCAGATGTCATCAGAAATAAAGCAAAGGAGATGAAAATTGTTTGATTTCTCTTTAGATGAAATGGAGAGCCTTATCGGTAAAAAGCTCAAGGGGATTGATAGGGACATTATTGTTAAAAGGGTATCCACAGATTCCAGAAACATTTCTGAGGGAGATTTGTTTGTAGGATTAAAAGGAGACAGATATGACGGAGCGGCTTTTGCGAAAGATGCGTTAAATAAAGGAGCTGTGCTATCTGTTATATCGCATGACAGCCTGAAAGATACGGAAAACGGCGGCGGAATCGTCAGGGTCAAAAATACATCCACGTTACTTCAGGATATCGCTAAAGCAAACCGGAAAAAATTCAGAGGGAAACTTATCGGCATAACCGGTTCAAACGGAAAAACCACTGTAAAGGAAATGGTTACATCGATACTTTCGGGGAAAGGAAACGTTACAAAAACCGAAAGCAATATGAATAATCATATAGGCGTTCCCATGACATTATTGAAGATTGATGACAAAACGGATTTTGCTGTGGTCGAAATGGGGATGAACCATAAAGGTGAGATAGGGTTGTTATCCAGGTTAGCCGGGCCGGATATAGCTGTTATATTAAATGTTTTACGGGCCCATGCAGGTAATTTTAGCGATTTAAACGGTATAGCGGAAGCTAAATTGGAAATTGCGGAAGGCTTAAAAAAAGAAGGGACCCTGATTTTCAACGCTGATGACAGGCTGTTAAATGAAATATCTAAAGATACCCGGGCCGCGTTATTTTCTTTCGGTGTTTCGGCCGGTTCCGATATGACGGCAGTTAATATAAGGATTGGTGATTGCGCGCGTCCGACATTTGTTTTAAAAGTCCGGAATGAAGAACGGGAAGTTAAATTAAATCTTTCCGGAAGACATAATGTAATTAATGCGTTGGCCGCTGCTGCCGCCGCGTATAGTGCCGGGGCGGGGATGGATGCTGTAAAAAAAGGTCTTGAAAATGTTATGCCGTCTAAAAGCAGATTGAATGTTTTCAGAAGTATCGAAGATGTCGTTGTGGTAGATGACACATACAATGCCAATCCCGACTCTGTTACGGCGGCTTTGGATACATTCAGGGAAATCGATGTAAAAGGCCGGAAAATCTTTGTTATGGGGGAAATGCTGGAACTTGGGGAAAAAACAAGGGTCTTTCATCGTGAAGCCGGAGCTTATGCGGTCAAGTCGGGAATATCTTTAATGCTGACAGTCGGCGGTATCGCCGCGGAAGCAGGATTATCCGCCATTAAAAGCGGGTTGAAAAAGGAAAATGTCCATATTTTTGACACAAACAAATCGGCGGGGGAATTCCTTGCCTGTATTGTTAAGGAGGGGGACGCGGTACTTTTAAAAGGTTCGAGAAAGAGCAAAGTAGAGGAAGTATTTGGATATCTGAATCTATCTGAAGCGATGAGCAAGGAGAGTTACTGATATGTTTTACCATATTTTTTATCCCCTGCGGGAGTATTTTTTCGGTTTTAATGTTTTTAAATATATTACCTTCCGGGCCTCTTTTGCGGCTGTTACATCGTTCTTGATAGCGGTGTGCATGGGACCTTTTATAATCAGGCGGTTGAAAGAACTGAAGGTGGGTCAGCCAATAAGAAAAGTGGAAGGCGGCATAGATTTGTGGGATCTGCACAAGGATAAAGAAGGCACTCCTACTATGGGTGGGGTTCTTATAATATTATCCATTCTTATATCTACTGTTTTGTGGGCCGATGTTTTAAATGTGTATGTTATTACCGCTTTATTCGCGACATTATGGCTGGCCGCAGTCGGTTTTATCGATGATTATCTGAAGCTTGCTTATAACAGCTCAAAGGGATTAAAGAGCGGGTTTAAGTTTCTGTTTCAGGTTATCCTTTGCCTGCTTCTGGGTGTTTTTCTGATGTATTGGCCTCAGACAAGAGATAATTTTACGGTTATTACATTTCCTTTTATTAAGTTGATTTTGAATGTCGGGGTATTCTACATCATTTTTATGGTTCTCGTAGTAGCCGGTTCTTCCAATGCTGTTAATCTGACCGATGGATTGGACGGCCTGGCTGTCGGCTGTATTATTATTGCTTCTGTGGGTTATGCAATCATGAGTTATATAACCGGCCACTTTGAATTCGCCGGATATCTTCAAACCCCTTTCATAAACGGAACCGGTGAACTGACTGTGTTTTGCACCGCAATTGCGGGCGCGGGCATGGGTTTTCTCTGGTATAACTGCCCGCCGGCGGAAGTTTTTATGGGGGATACAGGTTCTCTGGGTTTGGGCGGAGCTATAGGGATCGTCGCGGTTCTTATCAAGAAGGAATTTCTTTTGATAATAATCGGAGGCATTTTCGTTATAGAAGCGTTGTCGGTAATTCTGCAGGTAGGTTCTTATAAAACGAGGAAAAAGAGGATACTTTTGATGACCCCTATACATCATCATTTTGAGATGAAAGGGTGGAAGGAAACAAAAGTGACAATCAGGTTCTGGATTATCGCGATTATATGCCTTCTGTTGGGTTTGAGCACATTAAAACTCAGGTGATTTGATGGAAATAAGAGGAAGTAGAATATTGGTTCTCGGTTTGGGCGTTAGCGGGTATTACGCGGCTGTTTTGGCCAGGGAACGTGGGGCGGAAGTTATTGTTTCTGAATTGGGCACAAGTGAAGACGTGTTAAACAGAAAAAAATCTCTGGCCGCGAAAGGTATTAAAGTCGAGTTGTCAAAGCATTCGCCCGAATATTGTTTTAACTGTGATTTTGCTGTTACGAGCCCCGGTATTCCGGTAAATGGGGGAATAATCAGGGAAATAGAGAAGAATGGCATCAGAGTGATTTCAGAAATTGAATTCGCAAATTATTTTTGCGGGTCAAAAGTCATAGCAATAACCGGAACCAACGGCAAGTCCACAACATGTGAACTGCTGAACATGATTTTAGATTCCGCCGGTAAAGATGTTGACGCGGGGGGAAATCTGGGGAAACCCTTCTCCCAGATGGTCATTGAAAAACCGGATAGGGAATATATGGTAGTTGAAATATCATCATTCCAGCTGGAGAGAATGTTTAACTTTAATCCTTTTATAACCGCAATATTAAATCTGGAGCCCGATCATCTGGACAGATATAAGGATGAAAAAGAATATTACTCCGCAAAGATTAAACTTTTTCGGCTGCAGAAAACAGGTTATAGGATTTTTAGGTCAAAGGATGAAAATAAAATCGGGGGAAGCATTGTTAAAGGAGGTGCAAAATGTTTAAGAGTTGGAGACGATTCAACAAAGGATTCGATTTTCGAAGAAAATGGTCTGATTCATCTGCTGTTAGACGGAAAGAGAGAGACAGTTATAAAACTCTCAACGTTAAAGCTGAAGGGAAAACATAATATCGAAAATGTCATGTTTGCCTCCGGAATAAGTCTGTTATGCGGGGTGAACAACCATTTAATTGAGCCGGTTCTTGCGAACTTCAAAGGACTAAGACACAGGAACGAATTTGTGGCCGAAATGGGGGGAGTTTCTTACATCGATGATTCAAAAGCCACAAATGTCGCCGCGTTGAGATCATCTCTGGAGTCGAGTTCCGGCAGGGTGATTTTAATTGCCGGCGGACTTTGGAAAAAAGATAATTTTGCGGAAATAAGGGAAATGGTTAAGGCGAAAGTGAAAAAATGTTTTCTGATAGGGAAAGATGCACGTGTCATAAAAGAACAATTGAAAGACGCCTGTCTTTCAGAAGACGTGACAACGCTGCGGCGCGCCGTTAAAAAAGCTTCCGAAGCCGCATCCGGGGGCGATACTGTATTGCTTTCTCCGGGTTGTGCGAGTTTCGATATGTTTTCCGGTTATGCCGAAAGAGGAGAAAAGTTTTCTGAAGAAGTGATGAAGTTGAAAAAAGGAGGGGTTTTATGAACTTTAAAAATCTTCTGGGGTACTCGTTGGTCGGGACGGTTTCAGTAATTTGTGTATGGGGTTTGATAGGAGGCTGTAAAAGTGATTCGGGTGTTTCTCTGATTGACAAAGACTCAAGGCCTATAAGTATTGAAGTCGCGGAAGCGGAATTTTTTAAGGATGACGGCGCAATAAGAATAGCAGATGACGATATTGTGTCTCTGAAAGATGATTCCATTGAGGTTATAGGGCAGGAAGATTACGATATGGTAAAAAAATGCGATATCCCCGAAACAAGCAAAGAAGTGATACATATTGTGGAAAGAGGGGATTCATTGTCGCAAATATCTAAGAAGTACGGTGTGAGCATACTTGATATAAGCAATGCGAACGGACTGCAGAAAAAAGCTGTGATATTAATAGGACAGAAACTTATTATTCCTTCTTCGCGGGGATACCTGAGCGATCCGGTTCTCATAAAAACCGGGCAAAACCCTGAAAGTAAGCTGGTGGCACTGAACGGCCCGGGCGGAAATTCTAATGTCCATGTAGTTCAAAAGGGCGAAACTCTTTGGAAAATATCGGGCGAAAATAAAATAAGCGTAGAGAAGTTAATGCAGGCAAATAATATAACCGATGCTTCCAAATTAATGGTCGGAACCAAAATTATTATACCCGCGCAATGAGTATAGACAAGACATTAATATTTATTGTTATCGCCGCGCTTCTTGGGATGTGTGTGGTTATGGTGTACAGTACCAGCGCTCTCACCGCGGAGAAGAAGTGGAATGATGAGTATTATTATTTAAAAAAACAAGTTATGTGGATTGCAGTTGGTATTTTTGTCTTTTTTGCGATGAGTTTGATTAATTATAATTTTTGGAGAAAAACATCGTGGTTTTTGTTTGTCGGGACAATTGTAATGTTGTCTCTTGTTTTAATTCCGGGAATAGGCAGAGTGGCCGGGGGAGCCAGGCAATGGCTTTCATTCGGCCCGATTAATATCCAGCCTTCGGAAATCGCAAAATTGACAATCCTGATATTTATGGCGGACCTGCTGGATAAACAGCAAAATAAAATTAAAGAATTCCGGAAAGGCTTTATCCCTCCTTTTTTAGTTTTAATATTGATCTGCGCTCTTGTCGGAGGACCTGACTTCGGGACGGCCGTGCTTATAGCCCTTGTTATCTTTTCAATGCTTGTTGTGAGCGGGATTTCGTTCAAATATCTCTTTCTGAGCGCGGTTTTTTTCCTTCCTATGATAGCCGGACTTATTAAAATGAAAACATACAGATTTAAAAGAATTTTAATTTTCCTCGACCCATGGTCGGATTCCCGGGGCGCGGGATGGCAATTAATTCAGTCGTTTATTGCTCTCGGCTCCGGGGGTCTGGCCGGACAGGGACTTGGTAAGAGTATTCAGAAAATGGGTTTTTTGCCTGAGTCTCACACAGATTTCATTTTTTCCATAATCGGTGAAGAAATGGGTTTTTTGGGAGGAGCACTTGTAATAATTTGTTTTATAGCATTGATATTGAGCGGTTCACATATAGCATATAGATGTAAAAATTTTTTCGGGCATATACTTGCTATGGGTATAATATTTACCATAGGTTATCAGGCGATAATAAACATCGGTGTTGCTACAGGATGTATGCCCGTTACGGGGTTGCCTTTGCCCATGATAAGTTACGGAGGTTCGAATCTTGTAGTGTGCATGGCTTTTGCGGGTATCCTGTTTAACATCGCCACAGAGCAGGAAAAAGACATAAGAGGCAGAATCAGGAGCAGGCGGGTTGTGAAATTTGGGAAACATAAATAAAAAAAAGGGGTGTATTTATGAGAATCAAATTAGTAACACTCAGCTTGTTAAAAAGTGTTTTCAGAGTATTCCATAAAGGAACACAGCATATTAATAATACGGACAGGTACTGTTTCTAAATAAAGAAGCTGTTGCCATATGGGGATTCCGTTGTTTGAAAGAAAGGCCATTTTTCCCGATGAAGGAAAAAGCATTAACAGTTATATTTTGCGGGGGAGGCACCGGCGGACATGTTTTTCCGTTGCTTGCTTTGGCACAGAAGTTAAGAGAAAGATACGCTGATTCGAAAATGTTATTCCTGGGAAAAAAAGGCAAGCTGGAAGAGTATCTGGCCGCTAAAAACAATTTTGCTTTCCGCTCTATCGCGTGCTGCCAGTTTCCGGAAAAAAGTATCGCGGATATCTTCAGATTCATTCTTAAAACGCTGACCGGAACAATATCATCACTGAAGATTATTTTAAAAGAGAAACCGGATTTTATAATCGGCTCCGGGGGATATGTATCAATTCCGGGTATTGCAGCCGGCCTCTTAACGGGAAAAAAAATTTATCTTCTTGAACAGAATGTTATACCGGGAAAAACCAATAAAATATTCGCTTTTTTTGCCAGAAAAATTTTTACGGGATTACCCATGTCCGGAAAAATGACATTACATGATAAATGGGTTTATACGGGAAATCCCTTAAGGGTAAATCTTCAACTGGTTTCGAAAGATTCCGCTCTGAAACGTTTCGGCATGCGCGAGAAACCCTTTTGCATAGGTATCATGGGAGGGTCTCAGGGGGCATCAGGAATAAATGATATTATGCCCGAAGCGATAAACCTGACGAGGAATAAAGATAAAATCCAGATAATACATATTACGGGCAGGAAATATGCGGATGCCGTAATAAAAAAATATCGTAGTTTTGAAATAGATGCCAGAGTGTTCGAATTTATAGATGATATTGAAAACTTTTACTCCGCAATTGATGTCATTGTATCAAGATCCGGGGCTCTTGCGCTGACTGAAATATCCTATTACAGGCTGCCGGCGCTGCTGATACCGTTTCCTTTTGCCGCCCAGGACCACCAGAAGGTCAATGCCGAACTTGTGTCCGGTACCGGCGCCGCTTTCTGGCTTAATGAACGCGAAGCGATTCCTCCCAGGGTGGCAGGTATGATGGATAAGATGCTGGATGACGCGGAATTGCGGTCCAAAATGAGAAGTTCATGGGAAAGATTTTACAGGCCTGACAGCGCAGGCAGGATCATTGAAATGATAGAAAAGGACACAGATGCCGGATAAAAAACAGTTTAAAAAAGTTCATATGGTCGGGATAGGCGGCGCGGGCATGAGTCCGCTTGCGGAAATCCTGTTAGCTGAGGGGATTGAAGTTACCGGTTCGGATAAAAATGACGGCACCATTATCAGACAGCTTAGAGAAAAGGGAGCAAAAATTTTCATAGGACATTCCGCGGATAACATAACCGATAACGATCTGGTGGTATATTCCAGCGCAATATCCAGGACAAATGCAGAGATGCAGTCGGCGTTAAAGAAAAATATTCTTATTATGCACCGGTCCGATCTGCTGAATTTATTATCGGAGAATAAAAAGAGTGTTTTTATTTCGGGATGCCATGGAAAAACGACAACCACAGCGCTTTTATCTCTTATTATGGAAGAGAACGCCGGGCATCCGACCTGTGCGATAGGAGGCGAATTAATAGATTATTCTTTCCGAAGCGGAAGGTATGGTCAGGGCGATGTTTTTATAGCGGAAGCCGATGAAAGTGACGGAACCTTTATAAAGTATAACCCATACATAAGCATTATTACGAATATTGAATATGATCATATGTCATTTTACAGAGATAAAAAAAACCTTCACAATTATTATCGTATGTTTGCGGAAAAGACGCTGCAGTTTTCTGTTTTTAACGGGAACGACAGGATATCATTGGATGTTTTGGGGGGTATCTGCGGAAAAACATTCGGGTATAAAGGGTGTGATATGGCCATTTCGGATTTGGAATTCGGGGATTTAAAGAGCAGATTCAAGCTTTGCGGAAACGGCGGAAAAAAAGTCGGTTTTGAAATATGGTCCCCCGGAAAATTTATGGCTGAGAACACTGCCGCGGCTTGTCTGGCAGCGGAGTATCTGGATATCAATCTGGAAAATTGCAGCAATGCTTTGCGCGCATTCAGGGGACTGAAACGAAGATTCGAGCTTATCGGCAAATATAACGGAATAACACTTATTGAGGATTACAGCCATCATCCCACTGAAATAGCTGTTACTCTGGAAGCATTAAAGGCATCCCTGAAAAATCAAGATTCAAGACTTCTGGCGGTTTTTCAGCCTCATAGATACACGAGGACACTGGATTTATGGAAAGAGTTTGCCCTGTCGTTTGGGAAAAGCGATTATACGGTTTTTACAGATGTCTATTCTGCTTTTGAAGAGCCTATTGAGGGAGTGGACGGATTATTAATATTTAAAGAGGCCAGGAAAATAGGGCTTAAATGCGATTATGTAAAGGATATCGGAGACATCCCGGCTTTTTTAAAACCCGGG
>DJVC01000025.1 GCA_002440765.1 bacterium UBP3_UBA6266
AAGGGACTCATTCGGAAATGCTTATCAGGGATTTTGGGCTTAAGCATATCTCTACCGGCGATTTGCTGAGAGAAGAATTAAAAAAGTCTTCTCCCGCGGGGCTTGAAGCCAAAAGCTATATGGATAAAGGAAGCCTGGTGCCTGACGCGGTTGTAATGAAACTTCTGGTCGGAGCTGTAGAGGGTATTAAAAATGAGCAGGGTTTTCTGCTTGACGGTTTTCCCAGAAATGAGTCCCAGGCCGGAATGCTCCAAAAAGAGCTTGTTCCCAGAAATATGACTATCGACAAAGTTATTTACCTGAATGTCTCGAAAGATGTGGTTATCAAAAGGCTTACGGGCAGAAGAATCTGCAAAAGCTGCGGGGCTGTTTATCACGTAATTAATATGTCCCCCAAAAAGGAAGGCATTTGCGATAAATGCGGCGGAATTCTGTACCAGAGGTCTGATGATACGGAACAAACGGTCCTGCACAGGCTTGAAGTGTACAGGAAAGAGACGGAAGGTCTTATCAATTATTATAAAGCCAGGAAAATTCTGGCGGAAGTTAACGCGGACTTGTCGCGGGATGATACATATTCCCTGATTCTGCAGAGATTAGGGGAAAAATAGCGCGAGTTTTTAATGATAGTTATAAAAACACCCGAACAAGTTGAAAAGATAAAATACGGCGGAAAAATATTAGCCGAGCTCTTTGAAATTCTTAAGCAGAGGATAAAACCGGGGATAACGACAGGTGAACTGGACGTGATATCGGAAGAATTCCTTTTGAAACGCGGCGTCAGGCCGGCTTTCAAGGGCTATAAAGGATTTCCGGCCACATTGTGCGTTTCTGTCAATGAAGAAGTTGTGCACGGGATACCTTCTTCGAAGAAGATTCTTAATGAAGGAGATATTGTCAGCGTTGATGTCGGGGCTATCCACGAAAGTTTTTATTCCGATGCCGCCCGTACGTATCCGGTCGGACACATCAGCGGGGAATTAGAAAAGCTTATCAGGATTACAAAAGAATCTCTGGATATTGCAATAAGCAGAGCCGTTGTGCAAAACAAGCTTTTTGATATTTCCAGTTCTGTCGAGCAATATGTTAAAAAACATGGCTATACGGTTGTGAGGGATTTTGTAGGCCACGGTATAGGGCAGAAAATGCATGAAGACCCTCAAATCCCCAACTTTGGGATACCTGATACGGGTCCCGGGCTTGAAAAGGGAATGGTATTTGCGATTGAGCCGATGGTCAATATGGGTTCTTTTGAAGTTGAAGTGCTTAAAGATAACTGGACGGTAGTAACGATTGACAGAAAACCCTCTGCGCATTTTGAGGATACGATTGTTATTACGGAAGGGAAACCCGAAATTCTTACAAGGTGAGAAGGTGCTGTTGTGACAAAAGAGGAATCGATTAAAGTTGACGGTGTTGTATCTGAAGTTTTGCCCAATACGATGTTCAGGGTACAGCTTGCAAACGGACATACAATACTTGCCCATATTTCCGGTAAAATGAGGATGCATTTCATAAGGATACTTCCCGGGGACAGGGTTCAGGTTGAGATGTCACCGTATGACCTTACTAAGGGAAGGATTACCTTCCGGCAGAAGTAAGACGGCGGAGCTGTCTGAAGGATAATATTTTAATAAGGATAAGAAGACAGAGGATTGAGATATGAAAGTTAGATCGGCAGTTAAAAGACGTTGTGAAAAATGTAAAATTGTGCGCCGCAAAGGGGTTGTTCATGTAATATGCACAAACCCAAAACACAGGCAAAGACAGGGGTAGTGTGTCCTGTCTCATATACTTGGTTTTCAAGTGCGGAGACAGAAGTTAAAATTTTTTTAAAAGGAGGAAGATGTGCCAAGAATTGCAGGAGTTGATGTTCCCAAAGAAAAAAGAATAGTAATTGCCCTTACTTATATCTACGGTATAGGTAAGGCAACGGCATCAAAGATACTGAGAGATGCCAGAATAGATGAAAGCAAAAGAGCAAAAGACCTGTCCGACGAGGAAATAAGCAGGATAGCGGGTATTATTCAGGCGAGCGTCAGGGTTGAAGGTGATTTACGGAGAGAAGTTGCGGCCAACATAAAAAGACTTATGGCTGTAGGGGCTTACAGAGGCTTGCGGCACAGGAAAGGACTTCCTGTGAGAGGGCAGAGAACAAAAACAAATGCCAGGACCAGAAAAGGCCCGAGGAAGACCATTGCGGGAAAGAAGAAAACCGCGGCGCTTAAATAATATTTGAAACCCCAAGGAGAAACAATTATGGCGAAGATGTCAGGAAAAGGAAGTTCTAAAAAAGCGGCACCAAAAAAAGCGACCAGAAGCGTGCCTGCCGGAATTGCGCATATTCAGGCAACTTTTAATAATACAATAGTCTCCATCACCGATATGGGCGGCCAAGTGCTTTCCTGGGCGAGCGCGGGAAAAGTCGGTTTTGCGGGGTCAAGAAAAAGCACTGCTTTTGCAGCACAGGTTGTCGCCGAGCAGGCGGGGCAGAGAGCCAGAGATTTTGGTGTGAGAGAATTAGAGGTAAGGGTCAAAGGACCCGGAGCAGGCAGGGAATCTGCAATCAGAGCTCTTCAGGCAATCGGGTTTGAAATTACGCTTATAAGGGATTTAACCCCCATACCTCATAACGGATGCAGGCCGCCCAAGAGAAGAAGAGTTTAACGGGATATATGTTAGAAGCAAAAATCAGCAAGGAGATATTTTAATGGGAAGGTACCTCGGTTCGAAACACAAAATATGCAGAAGAGTGGGAGAAGCATTGTGCGGTTCCGTAAAATGCCCCGTTCACAAAAGGAATTCACCTCCGGGCCAGCACGGATCTATGAAAAGGCAGAGAAAACTATCCGAGTATGGTGTGATGATGCTTGAAAAACAGAAATTACGTTTTATCTTCGGACTTCTGGAAAAACAATTCAGAAAATATTTCCAGAAGGCGGCCAGGATGAGCGGGAAAACAGGGTATAACCTTCTTCTGCTGCTTGAAACAAGATTGGATAACCTTGTTTACAGGGCGGGCTTTGCCCCCACTGTAGCGGCCGCCAGACAGATGGTCCGTCACGGGCATTTTGTTGTGGACGGCAGGAAAGTTGATATTCCTTCTTTCCAGGTAAAAGAAGGGCAGACTGTTAAATTGAAAGAAAAAAGCCGCAGCAAACCGACCTTTGCCGCTTTTGCGGAAGATAACAAAGACAAACTTCCCGACATGTCTTATTTAGAGAGGAATCTGGGTTCTTTTGAGTTTAGGATTAAACATATGCCAAAAAGGGAAGAAATCCCTGTTGCTATAAATGAACAATTAATCGTTGAGCTTTATTCCAAGTAAAGTTAAATAAATTTTTACGGAGGCTAAAATGTCAGTTAAGTTGGGAAGATTTGAAATGCCGAACAGGCTTAAAAAAGAAGAACAGTCTGCAACTAATTATTATGCGAAATTCATCGCAGAACCCTTTGAAAGAGGGTATGGATATACCATAGGCAATTCCCTGAGGAGAGTACTGTTGTCCTCCCTGGAAGGGATTGCCGTTACCGCTGTAAAGATTGAAGGAGTCCAGCATGAATTTTCAACAATGAAAGGTGTCATAGAAGACGTGGCGCAGATTTTATTGAACATCAAGAAAATTCTGCTTGTTTCCGATTCGCGGGAACATAAAAAAATATCGCTTAACGTGTCTAAGGAAGGTGAAGTGAAAGCCGGCGATATCAAGACGGACGGCACAGTAACCGTGCTGAATTCTGATCTCCACATTGCCACACTTGAGAAAGGCGGAAGATTGGCTGTTGAAATGGATGTTGAAATCGGCAGGGGATACCGCCTTGCGGAAAATAACAAGAAAAAAGGACAGCCCATAGGATATATTCCGATGGATTCCATATTTTCTCCGGTTAAGAAGGTTAAATATTCAGTGGAGAATACAAGGGTGGGACAGATGACCGACTATGACAAGCTGATAGTCGAAATCTGGACGGACGGGCGGCTGTTGCCCGAGGAAGCATTAAAGCAGTCATCCGCTATTCTCAGGGCGCATCTCGATGTCTTTGTGAACTACGATGATAATTATGTAGAGTTTGAAGAGGAAGACAAGACCGAAAAGAAAGAGGAAGAAGGCAATAAGAAAAAACTGAATATGCCTATCAGTGAAATAGAATTATCGGTGAGGTCTACCAACTGTCTGAGAAATGCCAGCATAAACAGTATCGGAGAATTGGTTTCGATGACTGAAATGGACCTTCTCAAGCAGAGGAATTTCGGCAAAAAGTCACTTAATGAAATAAAGGCTGTTCTTAAAGAGCTCAACCTTTCTCTCGGCATGAAGACAGAAAAAGAGCCCGAAGAACAGAAATAAATGTATAGGAGCAGAAATTATGCAGCACGGTAAAAAGAAATCAAATAAGCTAAATATGCAGGCAGCGCACAGGAAATCTGTATTCTCCAATCTTTTGTGCCAGCTTATAAATCACGGGAGAATCAAAACTACAGAAGTAAAGGCAAAACAACTTGTAAGACAGGCTGACAAAATAATTACTGTTGCTAAAAAACAGACACTTCATGCCAGAAGAACAGCTGTTTCAATGCTTAATAACAAAAAAGCCGTCAAAAAGCTTTTTTCCGAGATAGCGAAACACTTTGAGAGCAGGAAAGGCGGTTATTCAAAAGTAATTAAAACAACTTACAGGCGGGGTGACGCAGCTCCTCTTGCTATTGTCGAGCTTATAGATTTTCAGCCGGTTGCGGGAACGAATAAAAAAGATAAGGATAAAAAAGCTTCAAAACCAAAGCCAAAACCAAAGGCAAAGTAGCGCGAAATATCTTTTTATCATAAAACCCCCGCCCTTTAAGGAACGGGGTTTTTTTGTTTATTGTTTTTACCTTTAGGAGTAAAATCAGATAGAAATGGCTAAAGAAAGCAATACATTAAATCGTGCGGTTTATCTTGCCTTGAGAGATAAGCATTTTTATTATGTCAGGGAAATGTCCAGAGCCGCATTTTCAAACAAGCCCCTGGATTTCCGGATGAAAAATCTGGGGGAGCTTATGGAACACCTGAAGAATGCGGTAAAATATGCCCGGCTGGCCCTGAACGGCAATAATAAAGACACGGAAGAGTTCGAATTCGCGGATTTTATTGATATACTGAAAGGGTCCGCCGAGGTGGCTTACACGCTGCTTCAGCATGAGAAAATACTTTCGGAAAACGAAAAACTGATATCGAAGTTCAGCGGCGTGAGCGATGAGGATATCAGCCAATCGGAAAAACTGCACAGCGAGCGCGCGGCCGAAATAATGGTGGGTATGAACATTTTGATAGAAAAAGGAAAGGGCAGAATCAGCGATATACAAATGTCGGCGAAAAAAAACTTTTCGAAAGGCGATAAAGACAGGTATGAAAGAATGTACAATATGAATTGAATCGCAAGGGGAAGGTAATCATGAAAAAAACGGTTTTGGAAATTTATGCTTTGCTTGTATGCCTGATATCAATATTGTTTATAATAGTGAATCTGCATGAAGTCCTTTTTGGAGCCGTCAAATTGATTAATCCGGCGATGGCTGTTTCCGAGTATGAGCAGAAACTGTACCTTAGCAATGAAAGATATACTGAAAAGTGGAACGAGAAGAAGCTTAAAAGCTATACGGAAGAGCAGATAACGGACATAAGGGAAGACGACTATAACAGCCTGTTGGAAGTGAAGAGGAATACGGAAAAAACCAGGCTTGTAAGGTCGGTTCTGTATTTGATAATCGCATCGGCTTTTTTTGCCGGGCACTGGAGTCTGGCCGGGAAAGAACGGGTTAAAAACTGAACGGGAGAGCGCAAATGCAGGAATGCGTATTCTGTAAAATAGTTGGCAACAAAATACCTTCGGTTAATATATATGATTCGGGCAGGTCTCTTGCCTTTATGGATATAATGCCCGCGTGTAAAGGGCATGTGCTTATTATCCCCAAGAAGCACGGAGAGATATTGACGGATATACCCGAAGAAGATTTAAAGGATGTTATACTGACTGTTAAAAAATTAACGGATGCCATGTTTAAAGCACTGTGTTGTGACGGGATAAATGTTCATCAGTGCAACAGGCCTGCGGCCGGACAGGTTGTTGACCATGTCCATTTTCATCTGATTCCCAGAGTTGAAGGTGACAATCTTGATTTCGGCTGGCCGCATGAAACCTATGATAAGGGCGAAATGGAAAAAACAGCGGATAAAATCAGGTCCTCTCTTTAGATTTCAATGACATGAGATCCAGAAGCGCTTTTCTAGAGATTTTAGCTCAGAATATCGGGGATAAACATCCTTATAGCATAGAGGCCTACAATTTTGTTATTATGGCGCTTGCTTTTGCCAGAAAGAAAATAGGTTCTGCCGGGGATGTGCCGGCGTCGGAATTTATCAAGGCACTGGGTGTTTATGCCGAAAGGGAATTTGGTCCGATGGCGAGAAAAGTGCTCGAACACTGGGGATTGAGATCATTTAGAGATTTTGGCGAAATAGTGTTTAACATGTCCGAATGGGATTTGCTTGAAATGTCAGCGAATGATGGGATAGAAGAGTTTTTGGATGCCGGTGACTTCAAATTCTGATTATAAAGGGGTATTTTAAGTATGGCGTCGAAAAGAAATAAGTGGTTCTGGGTGGCTTTGATAATCCCGGTGGTTGTTGTCTGGGTCTGCATAAACCATTCCAAGTGGTGGGGAAAGCTCTCACCCGGGGATATAATAGATTCCCTTTACAGCAAAAACAAGCTTGTAACAAGTGAACTTGATAACGGACTTCAGATTCTAGTCCTGGAAAACAATTCCGCCCCGGTCGTTTCAATAAGGTATTACGTCAAGACCGGAAGTGTATTTGAAGGGAAATACGGCGGGATGGGTATTTCGCATTATGTCGAACATCTTGTTTGCGGCGGCTCTACGTCCAAAATGAGCGAAATCCAGGTGCAGGAAATTTTAAGGGAGCTGGGAGGAGCATCCAATGCGTATACATCCAAAGACAGCACTTGTTATTATATAAACACCAGCCCGGAAAACTTTGAAAAGGCATTTAACCTGATTACCACAAATGTTTTTGAAGCGGCACTGTCTCCCGAAGAAGTGGAAAGAGAAAAAGGCGTAATAATAAAGGAAATCGAGCGTGGTCTCGATAAGCCCGAATCTATATTGTTCAAGACACTGGATGAGCTTACTTACGGAGACCACCCGGCGGCATTTCCCGTTATAGGGTATCTTGAACGGTTTAAAAAAATAAAGAGAGAAGATATCCTCGATTATTATAGCGGCAGATATGTTCCGAACAATGTCGTGCTTGTTATCTGCGGTAATGTAAAGGAAGCCAAAATACTTCCCAAGATAGAAGTTGCGCTGCTGAAATATGAGAGGGGACCTGAGATGAACAGGACGCTTCCCGAATCATCTCTTCAGCTGACGGGCAAGCGGTCTGAAAAATATCTTGATATAGCAAAAGCCCACTATATTATGAGTTTTAAGACAGTTGATATTTACGACGAAGACCTTTATGCCCTGGATCTGCTGGCAGAGATACTGTCGGCGGGTGAGAGCTCCATTTTTCAGAAGGAGATAAAGCATAACAGGGAATTGGTTGATGTAATAAGTTCCGCGTCTTTCACTCCTTCTTATGCGCCCGGGTATTTTTATATTTATTCGGTTTTGGAACAGGGAAAAATGTCCCCCGCCCGCCACGCTGTGCTTAAGGAAATAAGGCATGTCAGGGAGAAGGGCGTTAGAAAATCAGTTATTGAAAAAGTGAAAAAAATAATTATAACGAATTATATTTTCCGTCTGAGGGGAATCGAAGCGCAGGCTTCCGACATCGGCTCGTCATATCTTATTTCGGGTGATCCCTTTTTTACCAGGCGCTATCTTAAGGGAATTCTTGACGTTACCCCGGAAGACCTGAAGAGAGTGGCGCGGAAGTACTTCAATCAGGACAACCTGATTGAAATTTCGGTGGCGAAAAAAGAAGCTGCCGCCCCTGTCGAGCAAAAAGAGAAAGAGGAAGTGTCCGATATCAAAGAGTTCAGCCTTGATAACGGGGTGAAGCTTATTATGAAAAATAACCCTTCGACTCCGACGGTCGCCATAGTAGCCTGTTTTAAGGGGGGGCTGGTAGAGGAAAACATGGATAATTCCGGGATATTTAATTTTATGGCGTCGCTTATGGATAAAGGGACCGAGGAAACCAGCGCGGCTCAGATGGCCGAAAGGATAGACAGGATAGGAGGCAATGTTTCGGTCGCGGCGGGCAATAATAATGTTGTTGTAGGAATATCCGTGTTAAAAGACGAGATTAAAGAAGGTATCAGCATATTAAAAGAAATTGTTTCGAAAGCGAATTTCAACGGGATTGAAGTTGAGAAACAGAGAAGACTTATACTTTCTTCCATCGAACGGCTTAATGATAACCCTGTCACGGAAGCGGCGATACTGTCAAGAAAGACCTATTTCGGGGAACATCCCTACGGGATGGAACTGATAGGAAGCAAAACCTCTGTTGAAAATATTGTGCGCTTAGACCTCCGGGATATTTATGCTGAATATGTCAAGCCGAACAATTGTATACTGGCTGTATTCGGGGATATTGATTTTAAAAAGACGATAAATATACTTAATGAGGAACTGGGCGAATGGCGGGCGGATAGATTCAGAGAAAAAGAAATTCCGGGATTTGCTCCTCCTGAGAATTACAAAATAGTCCAGAAGAAGACCACAAAAAACAACGCGGTGATTGTAGAAGTATACCCTGCCTGCGGGTTTAATTCAGAGGATTACTACTGTTTTGATGTAATTGACAGCCTGGTATCAGGGATTGATTATCCCGGAGGGTGGCTGCACGAAGCATTGAGGGGAAGCGATAAGCTGGTCTATATGGTGCATGCCCAGTTTATGCCCAAGCTGAAAACGGGCACATTTATGGTTTTTGCCGAAACCTCGCCCGATAAAATCCGGCAGGTTCTTGATAAGATGAATGTGCAGTTTGACCGGCTCAGAAACAAAGAGTTTACCGATGAGGAACTGGAAATAGCGAAAAACATTTGTATTACAATGCATCAAATGGGGTTGCAGACCAATGAAGAACAGGCGGCGGATGCGGTACTGAACATCAGATATGACAGGGGATTGGATTTCAGCAAGCGATACCCCGGAAATATAAAGGAAGTAACAAGAGCGGATATAGAAAAGTGCATAGACAGGTATTTTAGCAAGGGTCCTGTTACGGTCGTAACCAGCCCTCTGGCAATAGAGTTTTAACGGGAGAATATCCAATGGATTCCAATCAGAAACAGAAGAAAGAAATACAGTTTATCGGGTTTATATCCATATTCGGCAATTCTGCCATGCAGGCTATGGGAAAGATGGCAAATCCGTTTAACGGCAAGATTGAAAAGAATATGGAAACGGCAAAAGCTTCTATAGACCTTCTTGAGCTTCTGGAGGAGAAAACAAAAGGGAATCTTACGCAAAATGAACAGAAAGCGCTTGAATCACTTCTTACGAACCTCAGGCTGAATTATGCCGACGAGATGAAAAAACCTGAAAAGAAGGAAGAAAAACAGGAACAGGAAAAGAAATGAATTGGGAAATTGAAAAACGGCACAGGCAGTGCGACAAATGTTCCTGTATATTTGTAACCGGTGATGTCTGTCACACGGCATTTGATTATTCTGACGATGAGGAAGCCGGTGCAAGACAGGATCTATGTGATAAATGCTGGTCTGAGGTCAAATCCGGCAATCAAAACCAGGGACAGAAAAAAATTTACTGGCAGGGGATTGTGAGGATAAAACCTCCCGAGGAGAAACCTGAGGTTATAAAAAAGAATTCCGCGGAAGATATGCTAAGGAATATGGTGCACTCCAATGACCCGGCAAAAATAAATGTAAGTTATATCCTTGGGCTGATGCTTGAAAGGAAGAAGGTCTTTATCGTTATTGATAATATTGTCGAGAAAGAAACCGGCCGAAAGCTTATTGTATACGAGAATTCAAAATCCGGCGAAAATTTTATAATAACGGACCCCGGGATAACTCCGGATAAAGTCGGCGAAGTCCAGAAACATGTTATTGAACTGCTTGACGGGTCCGCAGACAATGAACCTGCCGCGCAAAATGCCGAAAAAGAATTTTAGCCGCCGCTTACCAGTACCCGAATTTACCTGTATAGAGAACATATATACCGAGGCATAAATTTGTAGTTGCATGGGCGATGATGCAGTCAAAAATTTTTCTGCGCCTGTAAAGTATCAGCGTAAAAAGAACTCCTGTGGCAATTGCGCCCGGCCATTCCCAGAAGCGGTGACCCAGGACAAAAAGGATTATGCTGCCGGTGAATGAAAACGGG
The DNA here is from genome assembly GCA_002440765.1 of bacterium UBP3_UBA6266. Lineage (GTDB taxonomy): Bacteria > Auribacterota > UBA6266 > UBA6266 > UBA6266 > UBA6266. Next base: position 10,364 of record DJVC01000025.1, read on the forward strand.
GTGAATTTCCCCATAGGAACTGATTTGAAGTCATCTGAATTTATCAGCCAGCGTATAATGAATGAACGCATAAAAAGTTCTTCAAAAACAGGGACAATAAGAAAAGAGCCTCCTATCCTGAAAAATATAAGCAGCAGTGAAACAGCTTTATTGATCCGGAACGGGGTATATTCCGCCGGGGGAGGGTGGAATATTTTGAAAGGCATATATTCGGTGAAAGCTATCCATAATATAAACCCCAGTATGCCGGCCGCAAAAGCGAAAAACGAAAAACCAAACTCGACTTCGGAATATGTTTTGAACCAGTAAAGGACAAAGGCCGCGGTAATTATGGTTTTTGGAATGTAAATAAAATAGCCGCAGCCGGGAAAGTAATGAGCAAAAGAACCTATTAAAATAAATGTAAAATAAGGTACTATATATGGGATAATGGGTTTCCAGTTTTTCATTAACATGAAGATATCAAAAATGTTGTTAAAATCAAAGCCATAAAAGCCGGAGTGCCCGGATGTTCGATTTGTTGATAAAAAACGCAAAAATCTTCGACGGAGAAGTATTTCTTGAGCCGGGTCTGTTTGTCGGTATAACAGGTGCGGAAATAGTTTATATAGGCAGTATAAAAGAAGCGGCAAAAAGGGTTATTGATGCGGAAGGGAATGTCCTTTCCCCCGGGTTTATCGACATCCATTCCCATTCGGAATTTACCGTACTGGCAAATCCTTCCTCCGACAGCAAAATAAGGCAGGGAGTCACGACTGAAATAACCGGTAATTGCGGTTCCGGGCCCTGGCCCGTCAAAAATGCCGCAGTGGCAAGGACAAAAGAGAGGTTGTCGTCTCTGGGACTTAAACTCGAGTGGGATTCTCTCAGGGATTATTTCGGTCTTGTTTCAAATCTCAGGCCGGCTGTTAATATAGGCGTGTTAATAGGGCTGGGGAATGTAAGAAGTTCTGTGGTCGGATATGAAAATAGGACTCCCGGCAAAGAAGAGCTGGAAGAGATGAAAAAACTTGTAGATGAGGGCATGAACCACGGAGCGCTGGGTATTTCCAGCGGGCTTATGTATCCGCCGGGTGTTTATGCCGGAGTAGATGAGATTATTTCCTGCGCGGGAGTCGCGGGCAGATACGGGGGTGTCTACTCCACTCATATGAGAAATGAGTCGGAAGGGCTTGTTGAAGCTGTTGAGGAAGCCTTAAAGATAGGCAGAGAATCGAATATAAAAGTTCAGATATCCCATTTAAAGACAGTGGGCAGATTAAACTGGGATAAACTCGAAAAAGTCTGCAATCTGATTGAGCAGGCGCGCAGGGATGGGCTTGATGTCACCTGTGACCGCTATCCTTATACAGCTTCGTATACAAGCCTTGACATCGTGCTGCCGGACTGGATATTTGAAGGCGGAAATGCAAAAGAACTTGAAAGGCTGAAAGATCCTTCGATAAGAGCTAAACTGGCCGGGGGACTGGAAAGAGAAAAAAATGACAGCTATTGGCATACCGTTAAGATTCTTTCCGTTTCGAGTCAGGGAAATAAAGAGCTGGAAGGCAGCTCGGTGGCGGAAATAGCACGGATGAACAATAAAAAGCCGGTTGACATTTTGTTCGAGTTACTTATTGAAGAGAAACTTGAAGTTTACGCGGCATTTTTCAATATGAGCGAAGAAAACCTCTTTAAAATTATCGGCAAAGATTATTGTATGATCGGTTCGGATGCGGCTTCAAGAAAGGATACCGGAAAACTTGCGAACTCAAAAGTCCATCCGAGGGCATACGGGACATTCCCGCGTGTTGCCGGAAGATTTGTCAGGGAAAACAGGCTGTCACTTGAAGACGCCCTGTATAAAATGACCGGCCAGCCGTCAAGGAAATTAAAGATAAAAGACAGAGGGTTCATAAAACGCGGATGGAAAGCCGATCTTGTGCTTTTCAATCCCGCTATGCTAGAAGATACCGCCAGTTTTGAATATTCCCACAGATACCCGAAAGGCATTTCGTCCGTTATTGTAAACGGCGTTACGACGGTTGATAATGGTGAATATACAGGGTCTAACGGGGGAAAAATCGTTTGCGCGCAGCAGCCAAAAAAGTAATTCGGGCCTGGCAGTAAACCATAATCGGGTAAATTAATTTATTGATGCGACGTATAGTTTATATTTTGTTTATCTTATTGGTCTTTTCGGGCTGCGGCCGGAAAAGAAGCGATTTCAGCACGCTTTTTCTGCGCCTTGCAGAAGAGCCTTCGACACTGGATCCGGCGCTTACGGTTGATGTTTACTCAGGCGGTATAATTGCCAAAATGCATTCAACTCTTGTCAGGTTTGACGAAAACCTTAAACTTCTGCCCGATATTGCTGAGCGCTGGGAAATATCCGAAGACGGCAGACAATATGTTTTTCATCTGAAAAAAAGCATAAGGTTCAGTGACGGTTCTTCTGTCTCGGCGGGAGAAGTGAAAAAATCTTTTGAAAGAATATTGAAGCCCGCGACTCTTTCTTCAAGAAAGTGTNNGGGAGCCGCTGATTTTATTTCCGGCCGGGCCGATGAAATCAGCGGCATGGAAATATTGGACGAGAATACAATAATCATAACGCTGGAAGAAGCGTTTACACCTTTCTTAAGCCTTCTCGCTATGCCCAATGCTTCGATAATAAAAATACGCGGCAAAGAAATAACAGGGTGCGGCCCGTATAAACTGGGTCAGTGGGCAAGGGGCGAAAAAATCGTACTGGAGGAAAATCCTGAATATTCAGGCGGAGATGCCCGTGTAAAAAGAATACTGTACCGCGTAATCCCCAATGACTTTACCGCTGTATCTGAGTTCAGGCAGGGAAAGCTTGATATTATGGGGCTGAATATCCCGATGCTGGATGCCCTTGAAAAAACGGGCTATAAGGATTTATTTTATTCTAAGCCCGGGCTGAACACCTATTATGTGGGTTTTAATTGCCGGAAAGAGCCGTTTAATGATGTCAATGCGAGAAAAATATTTGTAAAAGCCGTAGATAAAAAACAGATAATAAAACATGTTTTTAATTCCAGGGTTGAACCCGCATATTCCCCGGTTCCGCCGGTTCTCCTGTATGACGGGCTTTGGGCAATGGAGAATAGTTATGTAGAGGCCGCCGGAAAAGGCGCTTTTAACAGGCCTTTTAAACTTTTGATAAATACGAGCGATGAAATGCAGTCGATTGCCGAAATCTGCCAGCACTTCTGGAAAAAGCGGGGAATCAAGATTGAAATAGCGCAAAGAGATTGGAACGGCTTTAAAGAAGCTTTAAATAATTCCGAGTTTGATATATTTATCCTTTCATGGTGGGCGGATTATCCCGATGCGGAAAATTTTCTTTATCCCACTTTTTACTCCGGAAACCTTGGTTCCGCCGGGAATAGAACCGGATATTCAAATGCGGAGTTTGACAGATTGATAACCGAAGCGAGAGCTGAAATCAACACTGAAACCAGGCAAAACCTGTACAGAGGGGCCGCGGATATAATTGTTGAGGATTCCCCGTGGATTTTTCTGTGGCACAAAAAAGATTATTGTGTTGTCCAGCCATGGGTTAAGGGCTTTAAAATGTTCCCCCTGTATTATTCCGATAAGGGTACGGGAATAAAAATAACACACTGACGGATTTTTCAGTTGCTGTTCTGCTTTTGTATATTGTTAAATATTATGTAAAGACATGAGAAATTTTATTATCAGAAGACTTATTCTGGCTGTTTTGACTTTGACGGTTATTATTACACTTGTCTTTGCTCTCACGCGTTTCATTCCCGGAGATCCCGTATACAGTTTTGTAGGCAGAAGGGCGGACAGGGACACATTGAACCAGGTCAGGAGCGCCTATGGGTTGGACAACCCCGTCTCAACTCAGTTTTTCTGTTATGTCGGGCAGTTGTTAAAAGGTAATCTTGGTTATTCTTATGTAACGGGCCAGCCGGTCGGGAAATTAATCATAGACCGTTTTCCGAATACACTGAAACTAGCCCTGACAGCGATGATATTCGCCACGGTGACGGGGTTGCTGCTGGGCCTGCTTTCGGCATCATATCCCGGCGGCGCTGTAGACAGATTTTGCGTGCTGCTCTCGATTTCGGGGATATCAGTGCCCGTTTTCTGGTTCGGTCTTATATTAATTATCATCTTTTCCAATATGCTGGGGTGGCTTCCTTCTTCCGGAATGGGTAATTTTACGTATATCGTTCTGCCCGCCCTTACTCTGGGTACCCGGTCGGCGGCTTATATTGCGAGGATAACAAGAACAAGCGTCATGGAAGTTTTGGGAGAAAATTTTGTAATAACGGCCAGAGCAAAAGGACTGAGCAAAAACAGGATTTTATTTAAACACATCCTGAAAAATGCGTTAATACCGGTAGTCACTTTAATAGGAGTTGACCTAGGGAGTTATCTGAACGGGTCGGTCTTGACAGAGACGATTTTCGGATGGAATGGCGTCGGCAATCTTGCCTTGACCGGTATTATGAACAGGGATTATCCTCTGATAATGGGCACGGTGCTGGTTGGCTCCTTCATTTTTATATGCGCAAATATTATAGTCGACATCTCTTATTCGTTTTTTAACCCGAAGATAACTTATGAATAAAAGAACAAAATATTTCTTAAGGAATAATAAATTGCCGGTTTTTCTCGCGGCAATCCTTTTCCTGATTGTTTTAGCGGCCGTGTTTGCTCCCTGGATTGTTCCTCATGACCCTTATGAGATAAACCTGGAAAAAGCGAAAGAACCTCCTCAAAAAACGTATCCGTTCGGTACGGACGCGCAGGGTAGATGTATTTTAAGCCGTATGATTTACGGCGCGAGAATATCTCTTTTCGTGGGTTTTGCCGCGACTGTTTCTGCGCTGGTTATCGGTATTTTATTCGGGACGGTGGCGGCTTATTTCGGCGGAGTCGCGGATAACATTATAACATTTTTAATCGATGTTACGCTTTCCCTTCCGGGTCTGCTTGTCGCAATCGCGATAACGGTCGTTTTTGAACCGGGAATCTCAACTGTGCTGACAGCGCTGTGCATCGTCGGCTGGGCGGGTTTTGCCAGGATAATACGTTCCAGCGTGATTTCCATAAAAGGCCGGGATTATGTTACCTCCGCGCTTGTGCTCGGGTTATCGCGAAAACTGATTATGTTAAAATACATCCTTCCCAATATTGTCCCGATAATTTTCATAACAGCCAGCCTCAGGATAGGAGTCTTTATTTTATCCGAAGCTTCACTTTCTTTCCTGGGTTTGGGTATAAGCCCGCCTGAGCCTACCTGGGGAGGGATGATTGCCTCAAGCGTAAATTATGTGGAGACCGCGCCCTGGATGGCATTTTTTCCGGGTGTTGCCCTTGCTGTCACAATATTCTGTTTTAACCTGATTGGGGACAGTATAAAAGATTACGTTAATGTTTTGGATAACCGTATCTGAAAAACTTTAAGGACGGTATTGAATAATGCGGATTTACTCATGGAATGTGAATGGACTGAGAGCGGTTGCCGGCAAAGGGTTTAAAAAGTGGTTTTTGTCCGAAAAACCGGATATTTTATGCCTGCAGGAAACAAAAGCGGATATAAGCCAGCTGCCGAAAAATATAACCGGTATAGAAGGGTATGAATTTTACGCGGCTTCATCCGAAAAAAAAGGGTACAGCGGCGTAGCCGTGTATACGAAGATCCGGCCGTTATCCGTCAAAACCGGCATAGGAGTGAGCAAATTTGACGCCGAGGGGAGAATGCTGATTTTAAATTTTCCGGAATTCACCTTATTGAATATATATTTTCCCAATGGACAGATGAGCGCCGAAAGGCTTAAGTATAAACTTGATTTTTGCGATGCGGTCCTGGATTATTGTATGAAACTGAAAAAATCCGGCCGTAAAATCATAATCTGCGGGGATTTTAATACGGCTCACAGGGAAATAGATTTAAAGAACCCCGGAGCGAATAAAAATTATTCAGGGTTCCTGCCTGTGGAAAGGGCATGGATAGACAGGTTGACCGAACATGGATTTGTTGACGCGTTCAGGATGCTTTATCCTGATACAATTCAATATTCATGGTGGAGTTACAGATATAGCGCCAGAAAGAAAAACATAGGCTGGCGCATAGATTATTATTTTGTTTCGGAAAATATATCCGGACAGGTTGAGGATTCAATGATTTTCAGTGATGTAACGGGTTCCGACCATTGTCCTATCGGTATAAAAATAAATGTATAGAATATGAAAAAACGTATAAAATTTACGGTGTAAAACCGGATTCGGGTATTTAAACCCGCGGTATTTTCAGGTAAAGGAGATTTTTAAATGAGAATTTTGTTTTGTTTTTGTTTGCTTTTGCTTTTCCAGTCATTTTCGCTGTGTGACGAAGAGCCGCAAACGGGGGCCTGCACCGGGGACAGCTGTGGACTTCAGCAGGAAACCGGTTCCGGTCCTATCCTGAACGAGGAGCCTTTGCTCAGGACCCCCGAAGAAGAAAGGACAAACGAGACGATTAAACCGACGGAACTGAAAAAGATAAACCAGACAAATAAAACACCCGGAAACGATCCGTATGACAGCTGGGAATAGGGATGACGGGTGTTAAATTTAGGGTTGACAATTATTAAAAGAGCATTATGATATTACAGAAATGTTAACGTTAACACAACGTTCATCTGAATCACCGGAGAAGGGGATATGAAGAAAGCTGTTAATTATGAAGTAAACAATGCGGAATTTATTATTAATGATTACAATAATACAAAACCGTTTTCGAGTTTCTTTCCAAGCATAGCGGGTGTTTGGGGTCGCCCGATGTGGGTTTTCTATGTAAACCGCGGTCAGGCAATAGCGTGTATGGGGACAACCGATAAAAACGGAGCTATAACCGAATTTGTTGCCGCGAATAAGGCCTACAGGCTGACATCTTCTCACGGTTTCAGGACATTTATAAAATCCGAAGGCAGATTCCATGAGCCTTTCAGGCAAAAGTTGGGGCAGGGAAACCTGTTCAGAAAATGCACATAACTTCCGATAAATTGAAATTATTTGAAGCGGACAGCGCATCCGGTTTCGAAACAACCGTGGAATATTTTGCGATTCCCAACGAAGAAATACCTGCTTTCGCAAGGATCCTTAAGATAAAAAACATATCATCCGGTGCGAAGAAGATACAGTGTGTTGACGGCATGCCCGTTATTGAACCGTATGGCACAGGCGATTACCTTTTGAAAAATATGAGCAGGCTTGCCGAAGGATGGTTCAGCGGAGTTGAGTTTTCGAAAAAATACGGGGTGCCGGCGTATAAACTCAGGGTTATCCCCGAAGATAATCCCGAAATAGAGGAAATCCGCGCCGCGAATTTTTACGGCGGTTTTGTGCGTAGCGCCTCCGGAAAAATCAGCATTCCTCCGTTCATAACGGATCCGGAAGATGTTTTTGGCGAGTTTAAGGATTTTATCGAGCCGGAAGAGTTTATAAGCTCCGATGTCTTTAAGTTTTCTCACAGGGCCGAGGCGAGAAATAAGACCCCTGCCGGCTTTGGATATTTCACATGCACATTAAAGCCCGGCGCCGAAGTTATTTATTATTCGGTTATAGGGAAAGTTAATGAACTGAAAGATATAGACACGTTTTTCAGCAGGATTTCCGGCAGAAAATATTTTGATAAAAAGAAAAAAGAAAGCGCGGATCTGATTGCATCAATAACCGATAAAATATTAACAAAATCTTCTTCCCCCGAATTTGATAATTACTGCCGTCAGACATTCCTGGACAATTTGCTGAGGGGCGGCTTCCCTATCACCCTGAGCAACGGGTCAAAGAAAATGAATTATTATATTTATTCGAGAATACACGGTGACATGGAGAGAGAATATAATAATTTTGTAATTATGCCAGAATATTTTTCTCAGGGGACGGGAAACTACAGGGACGTAAACCAGAACAGACGTAATGATATCTTCTTTAACCCGCGCATAAAGGATGATGTCCTCTCCTGTTTTGTAAATTTACTGCAATCCGACGGCTTTAACCCCCTTAAGATAGAGGGTTCTAAATTCCATATTTATAACCGGAATGATTTTCTGGCGTTGTTTAACAAAGGTGACAGGGCCGCAGTGGCGGAATTTATTTCAAAGCCGTTCAGCCTCGGCGGTTTTTTTAATATGCTTGAGCGTAATAAAATCCGGATCGGATCCGGGAAAAAGGAAAAAGTGCTGGATAAAATTATTTCCTGCGGCAGAAAGATTGAATGCGCCTCGCCCGCCGTTGGTTACTGGTCCGACCACTGGCATTATAATATCGACCTTATAGAGGCGTTTCTGGCGGTATACCCCGAAAAAACCAAAGAGCTGCTTTTCAGAAAAAAGGATTTTGTTTACTACGATAATTATCTGGTTGTGCGTCCGCGCGGGGAAAAATATGTGCTTTTTAATTCAAAACCGAGACAACTTAATGCTGTAACCGTGCACAAACAGAAAAAAGATATGATAGATAGAAGAAAAGACCGCAGGAATGAAATGAGAAATAAGTTTGGCCGGGGCGGTATATATAAGACTGTTTTGGTTGAAAAACTATTGTGCCTTGCGGCGAATAAATTCGCTTCCCTGGATTCTGCCGGCATAGGCATTGAGATGGAATCGGATAAACCGAACTGGTGTGATGCTCTCAACGGCTTGCCCGGGCTTTTCGGCTCATCCATCGCCGAAACGATAGAACTTAAAAGATTAATCGTGTTCATATTGAACGCATTTGAGAAAGCGCCGGATAAAGACATCCTTTTATCCGGTGAAGTGGATGTTTTTCTCTCCGCTCTTGAAAAGTCCGCGTCAAAACACAGCGCGAACTCTTTCAGATTCTGGGATGAAAGACATAATGCTTTGGAAGATTACAGGAAAGTTACTCTGATGGGGTTTTCCGGAAAGCAGCGCAGAAAGCCGGTAAGAGAGCTTGAAAAAACGCTGAAAAATTTCCTTGCGGTGGTGGATAAAGGCATAAATAAAGCCATAGATTCAAAAACAGGGGTGATAAAAACAAACTTCGAAAGCATAGTTGAAAAATATGAAATTTTAAAAGAGAAAGGCAGGCCGAAAAAAAATTCCAACGGGCTAACCTGTATCAGGCCGTTGAAATTCAGGCACAGGGCGCTGCCTGATTTTCTTGAAGGTCCGGTACATTATCTGAGAGTGTGCAATGACGCGGGAAAAGCGGAAAGCTTTCACAACGCAGTTGTAAAGAGCGGTCTTTACGATAAAAAGCTTGATATGTTAAAGGTCAACGCGCCCCTTACCGGAGAGGGAATAGACATAGGGAGAATAAATATTTTTACAAGAGGGTGGCTTGAAAATGAGTCGATATGGCTCCATATGGAGTATAAATACCTGCTGGAACTTTTACGCTCGGGATTGGCAGGAGAGTTCTACAGGATATCGAAAAAAGCCCTGGTTCCTTTTATGGATCCCGAGGTTTACGGCAGAAGCATATTCGAGAACTCTTCATTTATAGCAAGCAGCGCACATCCCGACAGGAGAGTACACGGACAGGGTTTTGTTTCCAGGCTTTCCGGTTCAACCGCAGAGTTCTTATCAATCTGGATTTTCATAACTTCGGGTATTAAGCCGTTTAGTGTATCGGAAGGCAGGCTTTGTCTGAAGTTCAGACCCGCGATTGCTGCGGATATGTTTACAAAAGAAGCAAGCGGTGTAAAAATATATTTACCCGACGGCTCAAAGGAAGAGGTGAATATTCCCGGGAACTGCTTTGCGTTCAAATTTCTCGGGAATACACTTGTCATATATCACAACCCCGACAGAAAAAATACATTCGGCGTGAAAAAAGCGGCAATTGTTTCACATCTTCTTGAATATTATGACGGCAGAAAAAAAGAGCTGTTATCCGGGGAAGTGAAAGAGCCTTACGCATCTGATATAAGAAATGGCAAAGTCAGAAAAATAGATGTAATTCTTGCATAAAATTCATGCGGATAATATCCTTGCCGGTATTGACAAAGAGCTTTGAATATGGGAAAATGTTAACGTTAACAATTTACAGGAAAAAAAGATGAAAAATACAGTAGAATACGATAAATACAGTCTTATCATTAACGGGGAGAGGAAGATACTTATAGGAGGAGAAGTCCATTATTTCCGTATGCCAAGAGGATTATGGGAAGACAGGGTGAGAAAGGTGAAACAGGCAGGATGTAACCTTATAGCCACCTATATACCCTGGAATTTTCATGAGGAGAAAGAGGGTGTCTCAAACTGGGAAGGGGACCGTGACCTGCCGTATTTTCTTAAACTCTGTGAAAAGTATGGACTTTATGTGATACTAAAACCCGGACCTTATATTTGCGCAGAATGGGATTTTGGTGGTTTTCCGCATTGGCTTTTAGCGAAAAATATCCGTTTGAGGGTTGCGGACAGGGAGTACCTTGCGCTTGTAAAAAAATGGTATGAAGAGGTTGCCGGTGTTGTTAAGCCGCATCTTTTTACCCGGGGCGGCAATGTGGTGCTGGTACAGATAGAGAACGAGTATGACCATCTGCTGGAAGAGATGCCGGAAATAACCGGGTCAAAGGAAACAGCGAGGAAATATCTTCTCAAACTGCTTGATATTGTAAGGGGAACAGGCATAGACGTTCCCGCTTTTACCAACGAGGGAAGTTGTATTCTGGGCACGGAAATCATAAATACGCACACATATTACCCGAATATCCCGTGGATATGGATGTGGGAGTTCAATGATTTTGACAGGAAAATGGATGAAAGCCTGAGGTTGCAGCCGGATAAACCGGTTATGATGATGGAACTTGAGGCCGGCTGGTTTGCCCAGTTCGGCAAACCTTTATATGAGGTTGAATATGAAGCGGTTGAGGCTATTACCAAAACCCTGCTGGCTTATGGTAATTCCGTCATAAATTATTATATGTTTGCCGGCGGAACAACTTTTCCCTTTTGGATAAGCAAGGGGGATTACGGCGGAATAGGAACCTGTACCACATTTGATTTCGGCGCTTCTCCCATACGCGAATGGGGTGAACTTCACAGGAAATATCATTTGATCAGGAATTGGGCGTATTTCCTTGAATCGTTTCCCGACGTCATAACAACAGGGACTATCGACAGAGATGGAGCCCGCTTTATTTCAGGCTCCGGAAATATTGCCGTTTTACACGAAAAATCATCCGAACAAAGGGAAGATTTTAAGTTTTCATATGAAAACGTAAGGACTATTTTAAGGAGGGGAACAGACCGTTCTGTGTTGTTGATAAGGAATCTGGAAGATGTTTCCAGGGAATTTGCGGTTGAGTTTTATTCCGGGCGGCTCAAGAAAAAAGTTAAAGTGCCCGCCGCCGGGACCAGCCTGAATATGAATCCCAAAAGCTCGCTTCTCCTGCCTGTGGATTTTAAAATCAATAACGATCTATGTATTATATATTCTACATCCGAGATTCTATCAAAAAGAACAGTCGGGGATGCCGAGTATGTCTTTATGAGAGGGAAAAAAGGCATCGAAGGGGAAATGCTGTTAAAGGCCGCCGGCGGGATAACCGGTATAAGCAGCGGAATTTCCCCGGAACACAATGCCGGACTGGATACAATACGATATTCGCACGGCAAAGTTAATGTGTTTAAAGCCGGCGGCATCACTTTTATAATCATTCCGGAAGATATGGCCGATAAATTCTGGGTTTCCGATGAAATGGTTATAATAACGGATAATTATTATCTTGAAGATATCGTCAGGAAGGATGATTCGGTTGAAATCTCGTTTCAGGTAAATAATACCGGTGAGCATTACGCTTACCTTTGGTGCGGTTTTGACCTGCGCAGTATTCTGGTTGACGGCAGGGAAGTTACCTTGAAAAAGGATCCGGTATTGGGGGCGTATGTTTTCCACTGTGAGTATAATGATATCCTGACACCGGAAATAAAGTGGATAAGCAACTGGAAATACTGTCCCGACAGCGCTGAAGCGGGAGAAGATTTTGATGACTCCGGCTGGGAGAATATCGATTCAAAAATCGCCCTTGAAAAAGGGGGTTATCTGGAGCACGGCTATTACTGGTACAGAAACAATTTTACGGTGGATAGCGACCCGTCCGAAGTAAAACTTTCCGTTAAGACAAATGAAATGGACAGGTTTCTGGTTTATATAAACGGCTCTTTCAGATGGGTCGGAACAGGCTCACCCGCGCTTGACATAAGCAGATATGTGAAAAAAGGGAAAAATACCCTGGCAGTCCTTTATGCTAATGAATTCCATACAAAAGCCCATCCTCACGAAGGCCCGATACAGAAAGTCAGCGGGCTTTACTGTCCCGTAAAAGTTTACGGGAAGGCGGGCGGCCGGGATTTTGAGCATGAATTTAAAAACTGGAAACTGAAGTTCGGACTCGGCGGAAACGATAAAAAGTATTTTTCCGCAGAAACAGATGATAGCGCATGGATAGAAGCGCCGCCTTCGGAAAAATATGTTGTCCAGGAAGACGCCGGTAATTTAGTCTGGTTCAAAAGGCGTTTTTCACTTAATATCGATAAAGAACATACGGCCCCCGTATTCGTGGAGGTGAAATCCATGAGCAGCAGGTGTCTTATATATGTAAACGGGTTTCTGCTCGGCAAATACGAGTCCGTTGGGCCCCAGAATAAATTTTTTATTCCCGACAGCCTGCTTAAGGCGGAGAATGAGATGGTTATCCTTCTTGAAGGTCCGGGTTTCCACCCTGTTAAACAATCGGGCTTTCTCCCGGCGGAATTCGAAGATTTAAAGCTCGGTTTCTATTATACTTCGAAGAAGTCAAAAACCGTATTGAGCAAATAAGACGGCACATTTTCCGCAAGCCGGAAAGCTTTCCGGAAAAGCGCAATTTTTGTTTATATATATTATTTATTTTAATATAATTTTTTTATGAAAAAATTGTGCCTGTATTTTATCCTGCCGGTCCTGCTGTCGGCTGTTCTGCTCTGGGTTGCGGCAAACTGGTATTTCATTCCCCGTAAACTGGTGCCGTTTTTTGAAAAAAAACTGCCTTTGCTTCTTCCCGAAGGGATAGAAGTTGATTACAGCAAAATAATATTCAGCCCGTTTACAGGGTTTATGATCTGCGACTTCAGGATTATTGCCGACGGGTCCGAGATAATATCCGCGGGTGAACTTGACGTTGACCTTGCCATCCTTCCCCTTTTGAGAAAGAAAGTTATTGTGTCGGACATCAGCGAGTCCGATGTCCAGATAAATATCAGGAGGGATGAAAACGGGAAGTGGAATATAAGCAAAGCGCTTGATTCGGATTTTCTTGAAGAATCCTCGTTTTTCGGTGAATGGGAATTCCGGGTCAGCAAACTCAGCATCGACACCTGCAGGATTAATTTTATTGACGTGTACCGGGCCGAAAATTCACTGGAAAAAAGACTGGAAGGGATTACACTGAAAGCTTCTTCCCCCGATGAAAATGTTTGCCGTTTTGAAATTAACAGCCCTGTTAAGAAAGCCGGGAAAGAAGATATAAGCGTCAACATTGATTATGACCAGGATAAGAAATCTTTCTCAGGGAGGTTTAAGGGAAAAACAAAAGTGCTTGAATCCTACTGGGATTATTATATTGATGAGTTTTTCAACCCCTGGAAGATGAACACGGAAGAAGCGGGCATTGAAATCAATTTTTTCAGCTGCAGAGAGTATTTTTCCCTGCAGGGAAATTATAATTTCGGGAAAATCGTGCTTCAATACGGGGATGTGCTGTATAGGGGCGATATCCTTATCGAGCAGGATTTTAAACACGGCAAATCGGACAAAATAAAATCGTATAACAAGGTTGATTTAGTTTTGAAAAACGCCGGATTGAGCGCGGGAGAAACGGAGATTTTCCGAAAAGCCCACTGCAAAGTCCTGTTCCAGAATAGTGTCGCGATGGTTGAGGATTTCAGGGGAGATGTTTTTGGTGAACCGGCTTCCTTTAACGGGCAGGTTTACCTG
>DJVC01000056.1 GCA_002440765.1 bacterium UBP3_UBA6266
TCAACTGATGATGTTGTAGGTTTTGTCGAGTTGACACAGTCTAATTTTGATTGGAAGAATTGGCCTACATTCACCGGCGCGGGTCAGAAACTGAGGATTAAGGCTCAGGCGGGAAACAAGAGATACGACCTGCTCCTGAGCTGGACGGAACCCTGGTTTTTAGGTAAAAAACTTTCATTTGGTTTTGACCTTTTTGCCAATGAATATAAGTATTTGAGTACGGATTATGAGCAGGCTGACAGGGGTTTTGATGTTCGCCTGGCTAAGCCGCTGGGAGAATTTACGAGAGTAGATACTATGTATAAGTATGAGCAGATAAAAATTAAAAATATTGACCAGTCTGCTCCTGACATTATAAGAGCGCAGGAAGGGACACATGATGTAAGCAGTATCGCCGCGGGTATTACAAGGGATACAAGGGACAATTTCTATAACCCCTCGAGAGGTATGAAAAATACGGTTGTCGTTACCTATGCGGGGGATTTTCTGGGCGGCAACGTGGATTTTATTAAATATTTCGCCCAGGCCAGCGTATATTTTCCCCTTATAGACTACGATAGCGGAATTGTACTGAGGCTTGCCGGTGAAGCGGGTGTAGTTGAAGAGCATTCAGGCTCTGATGATGTCCCTTTCTTTGAAAGATTTTTCACCGGCGGTTCGGGGACTATAAGAGGGTTTAATTACAGGGAATGCGGACCGAAAAGCAACAATGATGTGAACAGGGGAGAACCGGTAGGGGGCAAAACAATGGCCTGGGGTTCCGCGGAAGTGACATTCCCTCTTTATGAAAGAATAGTTTTCGGAGCATGTTTTATCGATATAGGCAATGTCTGGTCTGATGCGTGGAGTTTCAGTAAAGGCGGCCCGGATCCTTACAATGTTGCTTATAATATGGGAGCGGGTATCGGCGTAAAGCTGAATCTTCCTATTGGCCCCATAAGAATAGATTACGGTTGGCCGATAAAATATGATGATTTCAACTATGAGAAAAACGGGGTACTTCATTTTAATATGGGATATACGTTCTAGCTGTGGTTTATCTAAAAAAGGGAGGAAAAATGAAAAGGTTATTAGTTTTCTTTTTTGTATTTTCGATATTCTGTTTTTGCGGCAGGGCATTTAGCGCCGAGCAGTTTAAATTCGCTTATGTAGATATTGAAAAGGTATTTACCGAATATAAAGAAACCAAAGTGGCTCAGGATAAGTTTGAACAGGAAGAGAAGAAGAGAGAAGCTGAGCTGAGAAACCTGACCGACGAAATCAGGAATCTGCAGAAGGAATCGGAACTGCTGAAGGAAAAAGAAAAACAGGAAAAAGAAAATCTTATACTGCAAAAAATAGCTGAGCTCAGGAAAGCCAGGGTTAAAGCTGAGCAGGAACTTATAGCTATGAAAAACAAGATGAACATCGAAATAATCCAGAAAATAGAGGCTGTGGTAAAAGAAAAAGGGGAAAAAGAAGGATATACATTTATTTTCCAGGACAGGGCTATGCTCTACAAAAAGCCCGGGTTTGATGTTACATCCGACATAATAGAGATGATAAACAAAAAGGAAGAATGATATGGATGCGCAGAAAACGATTGCAAAAGAAGCAAGTTTTTCTGGCATAGGTGTTCATACGGGGAATCTTACTACCATTACATTCAAGCCCGCGCCCGCGAATTCGGGCATTAAATTCTCCAGAACTGATTTGGCCGAATCTTCAACGATAAGGGCCTCGGTTGAAAATGTGGTAGGGGTTACGAGAGGAACCACTATAGCTGAAAACGGGGTAGAAGTCCATACGGTTGAACATGTCCTTGCTTCTGTTTTTGCGTGCGGGATTGATAATTTACTTATAGAACTCAACTCAAATGAGCCTCCGGTCGGAGATGGCAGCGCCATGCCTTTTGTCAATATGATAAACAAAGCAGGTGTTGTGGACCAGGAATATCCCAGAAAATATTTCGCGCCGAAAGAGACGCTTTCCGTTGTTGAGGGTGACATAGTCCTTATACTGCTGCCTTCAGATGATTTTAAGGTTTCATATACTATTTCTTATGAACATCCGGCTATAAGATCCCAGTACCTCTCCCTTCCCGTAAACAGGGAGACGTTTGAGAAAGAAATTGCTCCGAGCCGCACATTCTGTTTGTATAGCGAAGTGGCGGCGCTTATGGATAAGGAACTTATAAAAGGGGGAAGCCTTGATAATGCCGTGGTCATAGGAGATGACGCGATATACAGCAAAGAAGCTCTCAGGTTCAAAGATGAATTTGTCCGCCATAAGATTCTTGATCTTGTGGGGGATCTGTTTCTTACGGGGCTTAGAATAAAAGGGCATGTTATTGCTGTTAAAAGCGGGCATCCATGCAATGTAAAATTTGCGCGCTTGATAAATACCGCCATTAAGAAGAAAGAGCGTTCTGCCGTTCCAATAAGCGTTTCCGGATATGAGGAAACAATTTTGGATATATCGCAGATAAAGAGAATTCTACCTCACAGATATCCTTTTCTTCTTGTTGACCGGGTTATTGAAATCGAGGATGATAAAAGGGCTGTCGGTATTAAAAATGTAACTGTAAATGAAGAATTTTTTAACGGACATTTTCCCGAAAGGCCTGTTATGCCGGGCGTCCTTCAGATTGAGGCTCTTGCACAGCTTGCGGGGATACTTATGCTGAAAAAAACTGATAACGCGGGTAAACTGGCGTTTTTTATGGGTATTGATAAGGCAAAATTCAGAAAACCTGTCGTCCCCGGAGACCAGCTGAGGCTTGAAATAGAAGTAATAAAGATGCGCTCCACAACCGGTATCGTGTCGGGTAAGGCTTATATCGGCGATGAACTTGCTTCAGAAGCTGAATTAAAGTTTGCCCTTGTGGAATCATGATTACCGGTTATTTCTGAAAAACAGTTAACGGCATCGATTTAATATGAAAAAAATCCATAATACAGCCATTGTTTCACACAAAGCCGAATTGGGTGATGATGTTGAAGTAGGTCCTTTCTGTATCATAGGAGATGATGCGGTGATCGGGACAGGGACAAGACTTATATCATCGGTTAATATAGACGGTGTAACAAAAATAGGGAAATCGTGTGTTATGCTGCCGGGTGTATGTATAGGGCTTGGCAATCAGGATTTGAAATATAAGGGTGAGAAAACGGAAATCCTTATAGGGGATAACACCACTGTGCGCGAATACGCGACTATCAACAGCGCGAGTTCCCGGGATTATAAGACCACACTGGGGTCTAACTGCCTTATAATGGCGTATTCCCACATCGGCCACGATTCGGTTATAGGGAACAATGTAGTCATTGCGAATAATGCGGCTATTGCCGGACATGTAACAATACAGGATTTCTCGATTATAGGCGGTATTGTAGCCATACATCAATTCTGTGTAATCGGAGAAAGTTCTATAATCGGAGGATGCTCAAAAGTTGTTCAGGATGTGCTTCCATTTTGTATGGCCGACGGGCATCCCGCCAAACTTTACGGAGTTAACGCAATAGGTCTGAAAAGAAGGGGAAAGAAACCCGAAGTGATATCCCATCTGAAGAAAGCCGTTAGAATCGTAAAGCTTACCCAGAACCTGCGGAAAATTATTGAAAAAATTAAAACTGAATGTGGAGATTCTGAAGAGATTATAAGATTTGCGAAAGCTATTGAAACCTCAGAACGGGGATTCTGCAGATAATTTGGGAATTAAAAAATTGAGACCACAGATAACACAGATTTACGCAGACAGATGAAGAGAAAGCTATAAATATCAAGAGATAGTGAAATGAAAGTTTTATCTCTGATTATCTGACCTGTCTGTTGTTAATAATGATAATTAAATAATAAGTCTAATCTGATATCTCGGGTTTTTTGCTTTATTGAGGGGGATAAATGGGTAAAGAAAAGATAGGCTTGATAGCGGGAAATAATACGTTTCCTGTTCAGTTTGCAAAAGCGGCCAGGGCGGAAGGCGTAAAAAAGATTGTCGCCGTGGGCTTCTACGGTGAAACAATGAAAGAACTGTCAAAATATGTCGATGAATTCCATTGGCTTAAAGTAGGCCAGCTTTCGAAACTGATAAAAATTTTCAAGAAGAGCGGGGTAAAATCCGCAGTTATGGTCGGACAGATCAATCCCAAAATAGTATTAAGGAATTTTATAGGGTTGGACTTCAGGTTAATCAGGTTGATTTTCCGCCTTAAGGACAGGAGAGCGGACACTGTTTTGAACAGCATAGCGGACGAGATAGAGAGAGAGGGAATAACGCTGGAAGACTCGACGGTATTTATTAAAGAGCTTATCGTCCCGGAAGGGCTGATTACAGGCAGGCCGTTGAGCCGCGCCCAGAAGATGGATATAAATTTCGGCATCAGGATGGCTAAAGGAATTTCAGGTCTGGATATAGGACAGACTGTGGTTGTAAAAAACAAGTCTGTAGTTGCTGTTGAGGCGATGGACGGCACTGATGAAACAATAAAGAGGAGCGGAAAAATTGCCGNNTAAAGGTTGCGAAGCCCCAGCAGGATATGCGGTTCGATGTTCCTGTTATCGGGTTGGAAACCGTCAAAAACGCTGTTTCGGCCGGTGTCCATGTGATGGCTTTGGAAGCTGGGAAAACGGTCCTTTTTGATAAGGAAAAAGTAATAGAGATGGCCGAAAAGAATAACATTAAAATAATGGGCGTAGACAGCCGGAAAGTTTTATAGGCGGTGGCAATGAGCGCTAGAAAAATAAGAGCCGGTGTAATAGGTGTCGGGCATCTGGGCCAGCATCATGCCCGTATATATGCAGAGCTGGAAGATGTCGAGCTGACCGGCATTGCCGATACGAGTAAGAAAAGGGGCTTTGAGATAGCCCGGAAATACAGATGCAAAGCTTACAGGGATTACAGGAAGTTGTTGGGTGAAGTTGATGTGCTGAGTATTGCGGTTCCCACAACCCTTCATTATAAAATCGCGAAAGAGGTTCTTGAATACGGAAAAGATATCCTTATAGAAAAACCGATTACATCGGAAGTAAGCCAGGCCCGTGACCTTTTGGAGAGGGCAGCGAGAAAGGGTTGCATAATTCAGGTCGGGCATATCGAACGGTTCAACCCCGTAATAATGAGTTTCCAGAAAATCCTGACCGAGCCGAAATTTATAGAAGCGCACAGATTGTGCAAATACAATCCCCGGGGAACGGATGTAAGCGCTGTTTTGGACCTTATGATACACGATATAGATATAATACTTAATATGGTACCCGGCCCTATCGACCGGATAGAGGCTGTCGGAGTAGGAGTCATACATAAGACGGCGGATATTGCCAACGCAAGGATAAAATTCGAAAACGGGTGTATAGCTAATTTGACTACCAGCAGGGTTTCCCCGCGAAATCTCAGGAAAATCAGGATATTTCAGCCGAATACTTATATTTCCCTCGATTATGAGAAACAGCAAGGGGTTCTTTATCAGAAGAAAATGTTCAGAATATCGAAAAAGGAGATTCCTTTCGAACGGGTAGAGCCTTTAAAAGCCGAGCTGGAATCTTTTATAAATTGTGTTAAACACAGGATAAATCCTGTTGTAAGCGGTGAACATGGTGCAAAAGCCCTTGAAGTTGCTGTCCAGATAGCCGATCAGATAGAAAAAGGGCAACATGGGAAATAAATATTTTATAGTTGCCGGAGAACATTCCGGCGATCTTCACGCGTCAAATCTTGTAAGGCAGATCAGGGAAAAAGACCCCTCGGCGGTTTTTGCCGGCGCCGGCGGACCTCTGATGAAAAAAAACGGTGTAACCCTTCATTATGATTTAACAGCGGTATCGGTTATCGGTTTTATTGAAGTCCTGAAACACCTCGGATATTTTAGAAAAGTTTTTTCCTCCATCACCGGCATTATACAGGCTGATAAACCGGATCTGGTTATACTTGTCGATTATCCGGGTTTTAATATGCGGTTGGCAAAAATTGTAAAAAAGATGGGAATAAAGGTTCTCTACTATATCAGCCCGCAGGTGTGGGCGTGGAAACGGAACAGGGTAATTAAAATGGCCGAAATCGCGGATAAATTGATGGTAATATTCCCTTTCGAGAAGAAATATTACGAAGAAACATCTTTGGATGTTGAATTTGTCGGACACCCGCTTGCAGATGTTCTGGAAACGCGAATGAAGAAAGAAGATTTTTTTGATGCTCTTGGTTTCAATCCGGATCGGAAACTTATAGGTATTTTGCCGGGGAGCAGGGAAAACGAAATTAAAAAGCTTCTGCCGGCAATCTTAAAGGCGGCCCGGATTTTATATGAGAAAACCGGGATTAAACAATATGTTATCGGATGCGCTTCAAAGGAACTTGAGCCGATTATACGCGGTGAAACGGAAAAAAGTCCTCTGGAAATAAAAATCAGCATGGATTTGACTTTTGATATAATGAAGCATAGCGATTTTATTATCGCATCATCGGGGACCGCTACGTTACAAACGGGGTTTTTTGGAACACCCATGGTTATAGTTTATAAGGTAAGCTGGTTCACTTATTTTCTCGGGAAAAAGCTGATAAAGATACCTTATATAGGTCTGGCGAATGTTGTTTTAGGGGAAAGAGCCGTACCCGAACTGATTCAGAATGATGTAAACCCCGTGAAAATTGCAGAACAGGTTTCAGGTATAATGGGCGATAAGAGCAGGTATATGGAAATCAAAGGAAAACTTGAAAGAATAAAAAAACTTCTGGGGGATCCCGGCGCGAGCGGAAGGGCGGCTGAAATTGCCGTTAATATGGTAAGCCGATGAGAGAATACATGCGGCTTTTTAAATATGTCAAACCTTATACTGCCTACCTCGTCCTGGGGCTTTTAAGCATGTTTTTGGCTACGATTTTCAGTATTATTTCACTCTGGACATTGGTGCCCATTATGGACAAGGTGTTAATGGGAAAAGAGCTTGTGGATTCCACATCTCTTAGTTTCCCTTTCAAGCACATCCTTCATTCTTTTTTGGACTATCTTAACACGATTGACAGAATAAACCTTCTTTACGGAGCTATCATATTTATTTTTATTTCCCTGCTAATCAAGGGAGTCTTTACATTCGCGCAGAAAGTGCTTATGGAAAAAATGGGGCAGGGGGTAGTCAGGGATATAAGAGGAGCTGTCTATGCCCATATCCATGATCTTTCGGTCGGGTATTTTAGCGAAAGCAGAACAGGGGAAATAATGTCGCGTATTACCTATGACGCTTCTTTGTTGAGAGAAGGCCTTTCCGGAAGGGTTGCGGAATCAATATTTGAAGGGATGCAGCTGTTTTTATGCCTGTTTCTGATCTTTATTATAGACTGGAAACTGTCACTTATGGTTTTGCTGATTTCGCCTGCCATAATAGGTCCTGTTTCCGTCATCGGCAGAAAAATCAAGAAGCTTGCGTCAAGTTCGCAGGACAGGGTGGCGGATATAAGCTCTATAATGCAGGAAACTCTTACAGGCATAAGGATAGTTAAAGCATTCAATATGAAAAAATACGAACAGGAGAGGTTCAGTGTCGAAAACCAGAAGTTTTACCGGCTTATGATAAAAGCCGTTAAAAGAGAAGCATTTGTAAGCCCTATTGTTGAACTGGTCGGAATAGTTGTTCTTGCCGGAATAAGTATTTACGGGTTCAAACAGGTTGTTGCAGGCACTATGACAGCCGGATGGTTATTCTATTTTTACGGTTTGGTTGTATCCTGTCTGAAACCCGCTAAGACGCTGGCAAAGACAAACGTGGATATTCAGAGGGCTGCCGCCGCCGCATCGAAGCTGTTTGAGATATTGGACAAAGAGCCTGATATAAAAGATGAGGATAATGCCGATGAGCTTTCCGGCTTCAGGAATAGTATCGAGTTCAGGAATGTTTCATTCAAATACGGCGGATGCAATGAGAATGTTCTTAATGGTATTTCCGTCAAAGTTGAAACAGGTAAAGTGTTGGCGATTGTCGGGCCGAGCGGTGCGGGAAAATCCACTATGGTGAACCTTATCCCGAGGTTTTACGACCCTGCCGCGGGGGCTGTTTTGATAGACGGTAAAGATATACGGCGGTTCAAACTTGAATCTCTCAGGCAAAAAATAGGAATTGTTACACAGGATACCATATTGTTTAACGATACAATAGCGAATAACATCAGTTACGGAAACAGGGAACTCGGACTTGAAGACATTGAAGGGGCGGCTAAAAAGGCGAATGCGGATTATTTTATAAAATCGTTTCAGAAAGGGTATGATACTGTAATAGGGGAAAGAGGTGTCAAGCTTTCCGGAGGGGAAAAGCAGAGGATAACGATTGCCAGGGCTTTGCTGAAAAACCCTCCCATACTGATATTGGATGAAGCGACATCATCTCTTGATACAGAATCCGAAAAATTTGTGCAGGATGCATTAAATGTCCTGATGAAAGGGAGAACCGTATTTGTGATAGCGCACAGGCTTTCAACTGTTAAAAATGCTGATTCTATAATTGTCCTTGAGCGCGGTAAAGTAGTGCAGCATGGCACACACGGTGAACTTTTGAACGATGAAAAAGGACTTTATAAAAAACTTTATAATCTTCAGTTTAACCTCTGATGTATACAGCTATGCAAAATTTTTTAACTAAAATATTCGGTTTTATTTTCAGTCTGTTTTTGAGATTGATCTGCAGCACAAATAAAATAACTGTAACACACGGTGACATTTTCGATAAATATGCGAAAGAGGGAGGCACTATCTTCGCATTCTGGCATAACAGGCTTTTTTTCCACACATATTATTATTTCCGCTATTGCAAAAGTAAAAAATTATCAGTACTTGTAAGTATGAGCAGGGATGGAGATTATGCCACTGCTCTGGCTCTTAATCTTGGATTCAACGTGGTGAGGGGGTCTTCCAGCAGAGGCGGACAGAAAGCGGTTAAAGAGATAACTTCGAAGATTACCTGCGGAAATAATGTTGCCATTACCCCGGATGGCCCCAGAGGCCCGGCCTTCAGGGTAAATGACGGCATAATTAAAATTGCGCAGATGACCGGTGCGCGAATAATTCCGGTTAGCTACGATGCGAGCAGGAAATGGGTGCTGAAAAGCTGGGATACATTTATTTTCTTAAAGCCTTTTGGCAGAGTCCATATCGCGTTTGGGGATCCGGTTAATGTGCCTGAAGACATGACTTCGGAGATGACAGCGCAATGCAGGAAAAAACTCGAAAAAACATTGAGGCATCTCGATAATTTATGCGCTGAACAGTTAAATATAACCACTTAATTTAGCGGCAGTTAAAAAACCCTTGAAAATACACTGATTTTTGTTAATATAAACCCTGCTTTCTGTTGATCAGGATACTTAACAGGGGATTGGATTCCGGTTTTTGGTCAATTAAAATTAATATGAACCGAAAAGTATCCTTTCGGAAAGCGGGGCATTTGGAAAATTGGAACCGGAATCCCAAAGCAAAAGGAGGAAGTTGTGTCAGTAGTCACTATTAAAGAGTTGCTCGAAGCAGGGGTTCATTTCGGGCATCAAACTCACCGGTGGAACCCGAAAATGAAGCGTTATATATTTGAATCGCGCGACGGAATATATATTATCGATCTTCAGAAAACCGCCTTACAGCTTGAAGAAGCGTACCGTTTGGTCAAAGAAACCGTTTCCGCGGGCCTTGATGTGTTGTTTGTGGGCACAAAAAAACAGGCGAAAGAATGCATAAAAGATGCCGCGGACAAATGCGGTATGTATTATGTAAACGAACGATGGCTGGGAGGGACACTTACCAATTTTGTTACAATAAGAAAAAGCATATCCAGACTCAATGAAATCGAAAAACAGGAAGAAGAAGGGATTTTTGAAACCCTTACCAAGAAAGAAGTTATAAGCATATTAAAAGAAAAAGAACGGCTTAAGAAGTATCTTCAGGGAATCAGGGATATGAAAAAGCTGCCCGGTGTGCTTTTTGTTGTTGACCCCAAAAGGGAAAGAATTGCAGTTTTGGAAGCAAAAAAACTCAAAACAAAGGTTATCGCTATTGTTGATACTAATTGCGATCCCGACCTTGTGGATATCCCCATACCGGGTAATGATGATGCCATGAGGACTATTTCTCTGATTGCCAATAAAATTGCCGATGCGGCGCTTGAAGGCAATGAAGGCAAAGTTAAGAGGATAGCGGAAGAAGAGGAAGAGAAGAAATCTTTACTGACAAAGAAACCGGAAGTTGAAGAAACGCTTGAAGACGTCATTGAAAAAAAGAAGAAGAAAGAAGAGAAGAAAAAGCCTAAGAGAAAGTTAACGAGGTTAAAGAAAAACGAAAAACCGGAATAAACAGTTTTCTGCATTAGGCCGGCAGAGTTAATTTGTTTTAATATCCTGTGTTTTTGTCGGAGAGGAGTAAAAGATGGAAATTAGCGCAGCTCAGGTTAAGGAATTGAGGGATAAGACCGGCGCGGGTATGATGGATTGTAAAAAGGCGCTTGCAGAAACCGGCGGCGACATGGGGAAAGCGGTAGATGTCTTAAGAAAAAAAGGACTCGCTGCGATTTCCAAGCGCTCGGGCAGAGCCGCAAAAGAAGGTTTGATCAGGATAAAAGTTTCAGCTGACGGGAAAAAAACCGCACTGGTCGAATTGAATTGCGAAACCGACTTTGTCGCAAATAATGATAAATTCAGGGTTTTTGCGGATAAAGTGCTTGAAACAGTTTATCAAAACGGAGAATCTGCAAAAGAAAGCAAAGAAGTTATTGATTTAATCGGCGATATCGGGGCAAGCATAGGTGAAAACATTAAAATCGGCAGGGTAAAAGTCCTTTCGACTAAAGGCTGTTTTGTCCCATATATACATCTTGACAATAAACTCGGTGTTATCGTGGAACTTTCGGCGGAACTGGATGATGGAGTCAGGATAACCGGCAAAGATATCGCCATGCAGGTGGCGGCGGCAAACCCTCTCTGTGTGAATGCGGAACAGGCCCCCAAAGATGTCATGGAGAAAGAACGCGAGATTTTTGCCGATCAGGTAAAAGGCAAGCCGGCAAACATTGTTGATAAAATCGTGGAAGGGAAAATCAAAAAGTTTCTCAACCAGATATGCCTTTTGGAACAGCCCTTTATAAAGGATCAGGATATATCGGTCAAACAATATCTTGAAAAGAAATCGAAAGAAACGGGGAGAGAAATAAACGTCAACAGTTTTGTCAGGATCAAAATCGGGGAAGAATAGTTATGTCCGGCTCCAAACCGTTTACGAAATATAAAAGGATAATACTAAAACTCAGCGGGGAATCCCTTGAAGGGGACCAATATAGCATAGACAGGGATAAAACACTTGAAATCGCAAAGAAGATGAAGGATATTTCCCGCATAGGCACACAGATAGGTGTTGTTATAGGCGGCGGTAATATCTTCAGGGGATTGTCGGCAAGCGAGAAGGGGATGGATAGGACAACCGCCGACTATATGGGCATGCTTGCGACCGTTATTAATGCCCTGGCATTGCAGTCTGACCTTGAAAAAATAGGTGTTCAGACGCGTGTTATGACGGCTTTTGAAATGAGAGCTATTGGGGAGCTCTACATAAGAAGAAGGGCTGTCCGTCATCTGGAAAAGGGGAGAGTCGTAATTTTTGCCGGGGGGACGGGCAACCCGTTTTTCTCGACAGACACTACTGCGGCGCTTCGTGCCAGCGAAGTTAACGCGGATGCGATTATTAAAGCTACAAAAGTTGACGGAGTCTATTCGGATGACCCCATGAAAAATAAAAAAGCGAAGCTTTTTAAAGACCTGACTTACATTGATGTGCTGAAAAAGAACCTTAAAGTTATGGATTCCACGGCTATATCACTTTGTATGGATAACAGGATGCCCATAATAGTGCTTAACATGTCAAAACCCGGTGCTATCAGGAATGTTCTGCTTGGTAAAAAAATAGGAACGGTTGTCCACGGCTGATTTTAGACAGGGAGGTAGTAATGGCTCTTAAAAAAATTCTTGCTGGAATGGAAGATCATATGAAAAAAAGTGCAAAAAATGTTCATGATGAATTTTCTTCAATCCGGACCGGAAAAGCTTCCCCCGCACTGGTGGAAAATATCATGGTTGAGTATTACGGATCCCAGATGAAGCTTAAAGAAATTGCCGGTATTACGACTCCGGATCCCAGGCTCATTGTTGTACAGCCGTGGGATGCCGGCGCGGTTTCGGCGATTGAGAAAGCGATTATGAAATCGGATCTGGGCATTACCCCTAATAATGACGGCAGGATCCTGCGAATACCCATCCCCGAACTGAATGAAGAAAGAAGAAAAGATTTGATAAAGCTTGTTAGGAAGATGGCGGAAGACGGGAAAGTTTCCATAAGGAATATCAGGCGCCACGCCAATCATGAAATCGAGATGGAGTTTAAGGGGGCGACCGTTACTGAGGATGAGAAATTCGAAGCTGTTGAAAAAACACAAAAAAAGACCGATGAGTATATAAAAGAAATTGATGAATTGGTAAAACACAAAGAAAAAGAAATAATGGAAGTTTGAATTTCCTTCCGTGTGTTTGCGTATAAATTAATTGACATAACCCCTTTTTTGTATATAATTGCTGCCTTGTTCTTTTTGTTTTTTCGGGCCAGTAGCTCAGTTGGTAGAGCACCGCCCTTTTAAGGCGGGTGTCCTGGGTTCGAGTCCCAGCTGGCTCACCATTTATTTTCCGCGACCCCATCGTCTAGTGGCCTAGGACACAGGGTTTTCATCCCTGCAACACGGGTTCGACTCCCGTTGGGGTCGCCATGCTCATGTGCGTAACCTGGAAATAGTTGTCCCGGGATTAACGTGCGATGGTGCAGATAAGTTACTTAAGATCTTTCACAATTTAGTTGAATCTCCAAAAGTAGGGGGTCATATGGCCATAATCGCGGACATAAAGACCTATGAAGCCGAAATTGCTGATTTGGAGTATCTGCAGGCCCGCGCTGAAGCAAAGAAAACCCGTGCGGTCCAGGAAGATTTTATCGAGGCTGTTCATAAGTTTTTGATGAAGCTTCCAGTAGGTTTAAGAAAGTATTTTTCCGGCAGATTAGGTTAAGCGAAAAGACAGGAGTTTAATGCTCCTGTCTTTTTTTTTGAATTTGACGCGGAGATTATTATGCAGCAAAAGAGAAACTATCCCATAGGAATCCGGGGTGGGATATTGGAGAAAAAGCATGTGGCTCAAATGGGCGGTGCTATTTATGTTTTTATGGCTTTGATTGATAGACAAACCTCACTGGACGGCACCGTTAATTTTGGGAATTCGATTAAGTTGGTGGAGTTGGCGTGTTTATTGGGGAAGTCCTGGCGCACGATTCACCGGGAAATGTCGACATTAGTAAAGCATGGATATGTCGAAGCTAAAAAGAACGGGAACGGCGTAAGAATAAAGATTTTAAAGCCTAAGAAGCACTTCCAAGGGGATAGAGAAAATCCCCTATACCTGCCTCAATTTCTGGATTATTTGCATGAGCAATTTATAGCGAATTCCGCACAAGCGACAAGCAATCTCGAAATATTTGGTTACCTGGTAGATAACTTAAAGTCCATCGCAGATCACTACAAGAACGGTGACCCGGCCGCGGCAAAGAAGCTTTCTGACGAACTAATAAACACAGTAAACCAACCTGTGGATAAGCCTAAGGGTTATGACAAATCTGTCATAACACAAG
>DJVC01000015.1 GCA_002440765.1 bacterium UBP3_UBA6266
AAGAAAAACCATCTGCCTTTCTCCTCCGCTCAGATTATTAATTGCCTTATTCCTGAGATTCTCAATCTCACATTTCAAAACAACCGAATTGACCTCGTCATTATCCTCTCTCGTCAGCGAACCCCAAAATCCGGTATATGGATACCTACCCATTGAAATATATTCCTCCACATCATAATCATAAATTATTTTTGACTCCTGAGGAACGACCGTTAATTCACGGGCATAGGACTTGTCGCTGAAAGAGCTGATATCCTTTCCCATATAAGATATTTTTCCTCCGGTTATTTTAATACTGTTGCCCAAAGTGCGCACTAAAGTGCTTTTTCCCGAGCCGTTTGGCCCCGCGACAACGATAAACGCGCCTTTTGTCACGGAAAAAGATATGTCGGATAAGACATTTACAAAACCATATCCGGCCGATACAGATTCCAGTTTTAACAGTTCATTCATTGTTCATTTCTCGTCTTTATCAGTACAAAAATAAAGAAAGGGGCTCCGACCAGTGATGTAATTACGCCCACCGGCAATTCTGCCGGGGCAAAAATCAGCCGGCAGAATATATCCGACAGAATAAGAAATATCGCCCCTATCAGGATTGAAAAGCCGAAAAGATACCTCGTATCCGGGCCGAAAAGCCTTCTTGCAATATGCGGTATGACAAGCCCGACAAAACCTATCATGCCCACGCTTGAGACAACAGCGGCTGTGAGAATGCCGGAAATGATAAAAAAATAGGTTTTTAAAAATTCCACATTAACCCCGATATAGGTCGCCATATCTTCGCCTAAAGATATTACATTCAGTTCTTTTAAGAAAGGAACTGCCGCCAAAAGGCAAATAAATACAACACTGCCGGAAAATATCAATACCTTTGTCTCAAATAACTGAAAACTTCCCAGCAGCCACCATACAATCCCGTGAACCGCTTCGGTCCTTGAAGCATAAATCGTAAAAAGCAGCAGGCTTGATAAAAGCGCATTGATAGCTATGCCGGCGAGCACAAGGTTCTGAACAGACAGACTGCCCCTGAAAACAGCAAGCCTGTAAACTACGAATATTGATACCATAGCTCCTATAAAAGCAAAAAACATAGGAACAGGAAGGATAAAAATATACATGTTTAAACCGGATATTATTGCCATAACGGCCCCTGTCGCGGAACCGGCCGAAATACCGAGAACATACGGGTCGGCAAGTGGATTTCTCAAAAGACACTGAAGAATAACACCCGCCGCGGCCAGACCGCATGCTGTTATAACCGCCATCAAAGCTCTCATTAAACGAAGTTGGATAACAGGATTATATTGACCAAAAAAATGCGCATATGTGTCTTTAAAGCTTATAGTTACGGGCCCTATTGAAAGTGATACTATAAATAGGGATACCAGCAAGACTGAGAATAAAACAAAATAGATATTTTTATTTTTGGCTCGTTTTTTCATCATTATACTTTTTGACTTTCAGATATATCTGTCTCAGCCCATCGGCCAGTCTCGGCCCCGCCCTTACAAGTGTGTCCCGGTCTATGTCATTAAAAACATATCCGGTTTTTACCGCCGCTATATTCTGCCATCCTTCCCTGGAAAGCATATCTTTATAATCACCGTGAAGTATTATTATAATATCAGGGTCGTGTTTTATAATAACTTCCGAATTTATCCTGCAATAAGCCCTGGGATATTGCCCGGTTATATTGACCCCTCCCGATACCCCGATAATTTCATTCAGGAAAGATTCCCCCGAAACGGTCATCAGCGGCCTGTCCCATATCTCCAGATATATCTTGGGGATATAATTAAACTTTGAAGATTTCAATTTTATCTCGTTCACAGCTTCCCGGATCCGGAGTACGCATTCTTCGGCATTATTCTCCATCCCGCATATTTCTCCTATTTTTTTATAAGCGTCAAACATACCATTCAGGTCGGATGGAAAAATTTCCACTGTTTTAAAACCAAACTTTTTCAGATCCTTATTCAACTTGCTCTGTTCCAGCCCGGAAGTTATTATTACATCGGGATTCTTCGCAACGATAGACTCAACACACGGAAATGAAAAACTCCCCACTTTGGGTATTGTCTCCGAAGCCGGAGGATAATCGCATTCTTCAGTTATTCCGACAAGATATTTGTCGGCGCCGATATCGAATATTATTTCGTTCGCGTCGGGAGCGAGGCAGACAATTCTGAAATCATCCGCTGCCGCAAACCGGTGTATTAAAACAGTGAAGGATAGCATGCACAAACAATATAATTTCACCGGATATAACCCTTTTCTTTCAGGAATTCTTTAGTTATGCGCCCGTTTTTTTTACCGGATAAATGTTTTTCAATATATTTGGATATTATATCCACCTCAACATTTACAGGGTCTCCGCATTTAAACAGCCTGAGATTTGTTGAATCCCAT
The DNA here is from genome assembly GCA_002440765.1 of bacterium UBP3_UBA6266. GTDB lineage: Bacteria > Auribacterota > UBA6266 > UBA6266 > UBA6266 > UBA6266. Next base: position 2,413 of record DJVC01000015.1, read on the forward strand.
GTGTGCCGGATAACGTGTACGGAAAAACTGTTATTCCGGGGCCTGCATACGGTCAGGCTGACCCCGTTTATAGCAATTGAACCCTTGTCGACTATATGCCTGTTTAATTCTTCGGGAACTTCAAAATAAATTTCCCGCCCGTTTTTTGAGCGTATTTCAACAACTTTCGCGCAGCCGTCTATATGTCCGGTAACCATATGTCCGTCAAAATATTTTCCCGGGGTGACAGCCTTTTCAAGATTTAAAAGATCCCCTTTTTTGCAGTATTTGAAAGTCGTCCTGGATATTGTCTCCGCCGACAGTTCCGCGATGAATCTGTTTTTACCGGCAGAAATAACCGTAAGACATGCACCGTTGACGCTTATGCTGCTTCCCTGTTTAACGTCATCAAGAAAATTTTCGCCGCCCGCGATGACGGATATTACCGGATTTTTTCCTTTTATATCAATCTTTTCTACCGTGCCCAGCGAAGATATGATACCTGTAAACATCAGAATTTCCTCCAGTCGGAATTTAGTTCACCCGTTAATATAAAATCCGGACCGCACCTCTTAATATTAACTCCCTCAACTTTCACGGCATCTGAAACATTTCCGATACCTTTTCCTTCAAATGATGTAATCGCATCATGCCCGCCGATTAAAACAGGCGCTATGATATATATCACGCGGTCAACAAGGTTTTTCTCCAGCAACGACGACGCCAGTGTTCCTCCCGATTCAACCAATACACTGTTTATTCCTATATCAAGCAGGTATTTCAAAAGAGCTTTCATGTCAATAAGCCCTGTTTTGTCTTTTTTGATTTTCACAATTTCATGTCCCATAGATATGATTTTGCGTTCTTTTTTCCTGTCAAGGTTTGAGGAGCCGGCTACCAGTGTCTTTGCATCATTATTCCTCAATACATTTGCGGTCAAAGGTATTTTATACCGGGAATCAACTATAATCCGCAAGGTCTGTTTTTTTGATTCAATATGCCTGACAGTCAAAAAAGGATTATCGGCAAATACCGTATTGATTCCGGTCATTACAGCGTCATTCCGGCTCCTTAATACATGAGCCATTCTCCTCGAAGGAACCGAAGAAATCCATTTTGAATCACCGGTTCTTGTCGCTATCTTTCCGTCAAGTGACTGGGCAAATTTTAAAGTAACAAACGGAAGTTTTTCTATGACCCTTTTAAAAAACGGCAGGTTTATCTCCCTCGCCTGTTCAGACAACAGCCCGTCAAAAACACTTACGTTCTTTTTTCTCAATTTCCTATAACCTCTGCCGCAGTGGACCGGATTCGGATCTGTAATCGCCGAAAAAACCCTTTTTATACCCGTTTTGATTATAGCTTCCGTACACGGAGGGGTTCTTTTGTCCGTTGATGAACACGGTTCAAGCGTTACATATAAATCAGAGCCTCTCGCGCCAGGGCCTGCCAGGCTGATTGCATTTGCCTCCGCATGCAAACCACCGGGGTATTTATGATATGACCTGGCAATCAACCTGTTGTTTTTGACCAGAACAGCGCCGACAGCCGGATTGGGAGACGTCAATCCGACCCCTTTTCTTGCCTCTTCCAGAGCCATCAGCATCCATTTTTTCTGCATATCGGTAAAAACAGGCATAAAGTTAATCCATTAATAATGACTCGACAAAATCCGCGGGATCGAACCGGCTTAAATCGTCAAGCGATTCGCCGAAAGAAATAAATTTAACAGGGAGTTTTTCCTCTTTTTCAATACGCAACGTAATACCTCCCTTTGCCGTCCCGTCCATTTTGGACAGGATTACCCCGGTTAAACGGAGAGTTTCATTGAATTTCGAGGCCTGCACGATTCCGTTCTGGCCGGTTACGGCATCAAGGACAAGAAGAATTTCCGAAGGTTGTGAAATCCCGCATTTAGTTACAGCGGATTTAATTTTTTTCATTTCTTCCATCAAATGCCCTTTTGTGTGCTGGCGGCCCGCGGTATCAATCAGCAGAAAATCGCATTTTTTAGCATTGGCGGATTTACAGGCATCGAATGCCACGCTTGCAGGGTCGGCGCCGCGGACCCCTTTGATCAGGGGTATTTTCAGTTTTTCGGACCAGAATTCCAGTTGTTCGGTTGCAGCGGCTCTGAATGTATCGCAACCGGCCAGCATCACTGTCCTGTTGTCTTTGAGGAGATAATTCGCGATTTTCGCTATTGAACTTGTTTTCCCGCTGCCGTTAACTCCTACAAACATAATGACCGAAGTTCCGCCCGTCATATTTAAACTTCTTCTGTCATCATTTATCCCAAAATAAACAAGCAGCAATTCTTTAAGCTTCTTTTTAACACTTTCTTCACCCCTGAAAAATTCCCTTTCTTTCATTAAATCCCGCGCTATTGATTCACAAACGGCGGGGCCTGCGTCGGCCTGCAGCAATAAACGTTCTATTTCCTCTGACATCTCTCTTTCGGATAGACCCTGTCTAAGAACCGTTTTAATGACCGCGGAAATATTAAAACGGCTTTTGCCCATGGCTTTCTTCATTTTGGAGAGGATTTCCGTTATCATAGATAAACCCTGTTTATTTTTTACATTTAATTTTTTTCAGCATTTCAACAGCGGAATAATCAACTGTTTTTAATCCCACATACGAACGCGCGCTTTCCGGGCCATGGAAATCAGAACCGCCAGTAACAATAAGCCCGTACTGTTTGGCAAGTCCGATATAAAAATCTTCCGCCGCGGAATCATTGTCGGGATGATAAATTTCAATGCCTTCAACACCTGACCGGATAACATTTTTCAGGACATGTTTTGACCTGATGGTTCCGGGATGGGCCAGGACAGGAACTCCACCGGCATCTTTTATAAAGGAAATGCACCGCTCGGGAGAAAGTTTTTCCTTTTTTACATATGCCGGGCCTCCTTCGCCTATAAATTTTCTGAACGCCCCGGAAATATTTTTAACATATCCCGACAAAACCAAAGCCCTCGCGATGTGGGGACGACCTACTGATTGGGTATACCCGGCTTTTATTATCTCTTCCGGGTTTAAAGTGATACCGAGAGCCTTAAGCTTTTCTATCATCCGGTATATTCTTTCCACCCTTATGTCACGCAACCGCTTTAATTCCCTTTTCAGACTGCCGGAATTTAAATCGATAAAGTATCCCAGAATATGAATTTCGTCCTCTTCTGAATCAGCGCTGACTTCAACCGCGGGGACCACATCAATGTTTTTTCCTTCAGCCGCATCAGCGGCACACGGGATTCCGTCGATTGTGTCATGGTCGGTTATGGCAATGGCCCTGAGCCGGGCGGCAACACCCATTTCTACAATTTCTTCGGGAGAGAATATCCCGTCGGAAAACCGGGTATGTATATGAAGATCGCAAATATCAGCCATTTTTATCTTTATTTATTATTAATTCTTTGTGAATTTTATCGAGGATACCGTTTACGAACTTACCTGAATCTTTCGTGCTGAATTTTTTTGCTATATCTATTGCCTCATTAATTGAAACAACCGGCGGAATATCTTCGACAAACAACATTTCATAAATAGCAAACCGCAGTATATTCTTATCCAGTACGGCTATCCTGTTTAAATCCCAATTATCGGCATACCGGACAATAATTGAATCAATCTTATCCTTCTTTTCCATTATACCCCTGTATATATCCGAAACAAACAAACGGCTTTTCTCATCCAGCCCGCTAAACTCTTCGGAAACCAAACCGGCGGAATCACTGTTATCACAACCGGAGATCTCATTAGCATACAGGTTTTTTAAAATTATCTCTCTCGCTATTCTTCTGTTGCCCATATATTATCCCGTCATTTTATCTCTTCATAGAGATTTATCAATTCTATAGCCGTCAACGCCGCATCAAAGCCTTTGTTCCCCGATTTGGCCCCGGCACGTTCAATGGCCTGTTCCAGAGAATCGGTTGTAACAACTCCGAATACTACGGGTATTTCCGATTCCATTGACAGGACAGATATGCCTTTCGATACCTCCTTGCACACATAATCAAAATGAGGTGTATCCCCTCTAATCACCGCTCCCAGGCAGATTATAGCATTATATTTTTTTGCCTTCGCTATTTTTTTTGCAACCGCCGGTATTTCGAAAGACCCCGGTACCCATACAATATCTA
>DJVC01000139.1 GCA_002440765.1 bacterium UBP3_UBA6266
TGAATTCAGGAAAGAGCAGTGTGATGAATCTCATTACACAGCAGGAAACATCGATTGTAGATTCCACCCCCGGGACCACTTCAGATACCAAAAATTCACTGCTTGAAATACATGGTTTGGGTCCGGTAAAACTTTTTGATACGGCGGGTGCTGATGAAAATTCGATTCTCGGAGGCAAGAAAAGGAAAAAAGTATTTGCCGACTTAAAGGAATGCGATTTAGTTCTCCTTCTTATAGACCCCTCAGCGGAGGCCTTTCGCGCGGAACAGACCCTTATGGATGAAGCCAGAGCTCAGAATAAGCAGGTTCTGATACTTTATAATATTTTTCACCCTGCCGATGAAAAAAAAATTGATAAAATTGAAGATGATATGCCTTCTCTCAGATTCTATAAAAAATTAAAGATTGTTGCCGTTGATGAATCGTATCGCCGGAAAATTTTAAATTTCATAATAAAAAATTTCGATTCCCGGAATAAAAAGGTTCCTTTGCTTCCTTTTCTCGAAAAAGATGAATATTATGTGCTTATAATACCGATGGATGAGGAAACTCCCCCCGGAAGATATCTCAGGCCTCAGGCTATGGTGGAAGAATACATTACCCGCAACTGGGCTTATCCGGTTTCTTTCAGAATGGATTTAGGAAAGGCAAGGGATAAGAACATGGAAATATCTGAAAAAGAATATAAACGGTTTATGTCTGTGATAAACGGCTTAGCCAAACGGCCCAAAGCCATTATTACCGATTCCCAGGCAATGGACATAATGAATGACTGGTGCCCTGATGATATCCGCCTTACGACATTTTCAATCACTATGATTAACTATATGAGCAGGGGCCGCCTGGACAACTTTGTTAAAGGTCTTGATGTTATGGATAAGCTGGAAAAAGGGGATAAGATCCTTATAGCTGAAGCCTGTAACCATTCGCGCATAGGCGAAGATATCGGAACGGTCCAGATACCTGAGTATTTGAAAAAAGCCATTCCCGGTATTGTTATTGAACATGCTTTCGGCAGGGAGCTCCAGGAAGATAAAACCTTATTAAATTACAGGCTTGTTATACACTGCGGAGGATGTATGATAAGCCCCCAGCAAGTGGCGTCAAGAATAAGAGATCTTGAAAATATAGGAGTTCCGTTTACCAATTACGGGCTTTTTCTTGCTTATACGCAGGGCAGGAAAGCTCTATCAAGAGTTATCGAGCCCTGGGGCCTGAAAATTCACTGATTTCGGTCTGTAAAAATCGTTTACAATAGCATTTTGTGTTGACTTATTATCCGGCATGGGTATATACTCTCGCGTAGGGTAGTACGTAAGGTAGCACGTTGAAAGAGAAGAGGTTTTAAAACCGCAAGGCGTTAGAACATTCGCTTGTCGGTTTTTTTGTATTTGCCAAAGATTATAACGGAGAAAATAAATAATGACAAATTGCTTGAAACCACTGATATTGGGCGACCTGAAAATAGATATTCCTTTGGTTCAGGGGGGAATGGGTGTAAGGGTTTCTACCGCTCCTTTAGCCGGTGCGGTCGCGAATTGCGGAGCCGTTGGTACTATAGCCGGTGTGGGACTTGCAGATGAAGATGATTGCATCGGCAGGGATAATTTTTTCAGATCTTCCAGACAGGCACTTGTCGATGAGATACATAAAACAAGAGAGTTGACCAAAGGTGTTGTCGGTGTGAATCTTATGGTGGCTCTTACAAATTATGAAGATCTGGCGAGAGCTGCTGCCCAGGAAGATATAAATTTTATTGTTTCCGGGGCAGGTTTGCCGCTAAAGCTGCCTGAGTTTACTCTCGGAACAGATGTAAAGATTATACCCATAGTTTCATCCGGAAGAGTCGCGGAATTAATAATAAGAACATGGAAAAAAAGGTATAACCGCGTTCCTGACGCGATAGTTATTGAAGGCCCTCTTGCCGGTGGTCATCTGGGATATAAATTTGAAGAACTTGAATCTAATAAGGCCGATAATCTGGATCATATACTGGCTGAAGTGCTTAAAATAACCAGTGATGCGTCCTTAAAGATACCAATCATTGTGGGAGGCGGTATTTTTGACGGTAATGATATTGCCCGGGTTCTGAAGCTCGGGGCAAGCGGGGTCCAGATGGGCACAAGGTTTGTTACCACTAATGAATGTTCTGTTTCAAATGAGTTTAAGCAGGCTTATCTCAATGCCCGGGAAACAGATACTACAATAATTAAAAGCCCCGTAGGATTACCCGGAAGGTCGATAAAAACTAAATTTATTGATGGTTTGTTGAAAGGCATTAAGACGCCGTTTGAATGCAAGTTTAAGTGTCTTAAAACATGTGATCCGAAAAGCGCCCCTTATTGTATTGCTAAGGCGATGGTGAACGCGTTTAAAGGCGATATAGATAACTCAGTCGTGTTTGCCGGCAGCAGCGTATTCAGGATAAAAAAGATTATTTCAGTTAAAGAATTAATCGATGAATTGATTTCCGAAACGTGCGCCGCGTTAGCTCCAAAGAATATACTGTCTGCCCAAGTTTTTTCTTCCTAAAAAACAGATCCTGTATTGACAGAACAGCGCAATGGGTGTATAGTGGTATATCTGAGTATACTCTATTATAACTTAAGGAGGCTATTTTGATAGACAAAACTTCACATGTTCCTTTTTACCAGCAAGTTAAGAAATCTATTGAGGGAAGAGTAAAATCCGGCAAGCTCAAACCCGGAGATAGTATAGAATCTGAAAAAACTCTTTGTAAGATATATAATGTCAGCCAGATAACCATAAGGAAAGCAATTTCTGACCTTGTAAATATGGGTATTCTTTACAGGGTGCCCGGAAAAGGGACATTCCTTGCGTCTTTGAGTGAAAAAAGCAAGAGTCCGTTTTTGCTTAAAACGAATAATATCGGTTTTGTTATCTCTCGGGAACACCATCCGGCTTTTTCCAATCCATTTTACTCGTTTGTATTCAGAGGTGTTGAATCAGAAGCGAGAGCGCACGGATATAACCTTTTTTATCAGCTTCTGGACCATAATATAATTGCTGACATATCGAATTTTAAACTGGCAAGTGAAAATAAAGTGGATGGGCTGCTTCTTGTGGGAGAAATACCTCATAATTTTATTATGGACATTAAAGATAAAGGAATACCTCTGGTGCTTGTCGACCATTATATAAATGATGTGGGGCTGGATTCAGTCGTGACCGAAAATGAAAAAGGTGCGTATCAGGTAGTCAAATATTTAATAGACCTGGGACACAGAAAAATAGGTTTTTGGGGGGCTTCGCTTGACCATGGAACTTTTATGGAGAGGTTTAAAGGCTATAAGAAAGCTTTATCTGATTATGACATCAAGTTTTCGGAAGACCTTGTAGAAACAGTGTTGCTGATTGAAAATGACATTATTGTGGATAAGATGTTTAAATCGGACAATATGCCGACTGCTGTTTTCGCATGTAATGACCTTGTCGCGATTAAGGTGATGTCCGCATTGCAGGACCAGGGTTTGAAGGTGCCGGGTGATATAAGCATTGCCGGTTTTGATGATATCGAATTGAGTTCGCAGATCAGGCCTCCATTAACTACGGTTCGTGTTCAGAGGGAGCAGATGGGGGTTCTCGCGGTAAAAAAGTTAATTAAAAACATAGAAAAAGAGAATAATAAGAGTGAGAAAACTGTTTTGACCACAGAGCTTATGGTGAGACAGTCGTGCAAAGCTATTTAGCAAAGGAGGATCTAATGAAGCAGTTTTTCGGTTGGATTGCGGTTATGCTTGTTGTTACTTTTGCGAGCGCCTTATCGGCGGAAGAATATATTTGGGAAGGATTTGAAGGCGGTGTTATATGGGTGCCTGTGGAATGGGAGAATACCGGCGGCGCAGAGCTTTCAAAGAGTTCCGATCAGGTTAGCGAAGGTAAAAATGCTTTGAAGGTTGATATTATCGAGGAATCGGAAGACTGGAGAGAGAAAATAGGTTTTTCGCGCGAAGATTATCTGAACCTTGAAGGGACAAAGATAATAATGGATATCTACTGCCCGTATCCTTTCGGGTACTCCGTCTCTCTCGGGTTTGATTCAGGGCCTGAGTGGACATATTATGAAACCCCGCGTGTGGCTCTTTCACAGGGCTGGAATAAAAATGTCACTTTCGATATGACCAAGAATGATTTCAAATGCAAGGCCACCGACTGGCAGTATAACCAGAAACTCGGAGATCAAAATTCAGTAAAGAAAATACATGTATTGATTTACAGGCCCGCTAAACTTGAGCCTCAGGTTGTTTATGTTGATAACATAAGGCTATCGAAATAGTTTGCATTGAATAAAGGTAAAAAAAGGCGGGATATAAAAATTAATAATCGAAGGCGCTTCCGCCGATGAATTCTCTTAGGATTGATGCGGGCGGAGTCTGATTCGGGGATATGGCTACAAATAAATTGAGAAAATCCAGAAGCCTGGTGGCTTCAACGTATTCCCTGCGGTCGGCGCGGACTTCAAGGAGAAATCTTTCAGCGAATATCTTCAAAACGGCATGTTCATAAACCAGAGCGGAATTGAAGATTATATCCGCGCTGTTCTGATATGGGAAAATGTATTGTTCTTCGCCTTTTCGCACCGAGTACCATCTTGATAATGTGTCGGCGGCTGTATAACCTCTGAACATGCAATCCCTTATTAAGCGGCGCAGCAGCCTTGTATCGGATGTAAATATCCGGTTGTGATCGTCAATACACAATTGAGTCAACGCGCTTAAATATATTTTTAACTTTTTCTCTTTGCCTATATCAGGCAGAATGCCCGGATTAATGGCATGCAGGCCTTCAATTATTATTACAAAATCTTTATCTTTGGGGATACGGCAGGAAGTTCCCGCCACCTGTTTGCCCTCGCTGAAACTGAACTTATTAAGTATTGTTTTTTTGCCCGCAAGAAGGTTAGCAACATCTTTATTAAATGATTTGATGTTAAGAGCACCGGGGGTTTCAAAGTCATATTCTCCATACTCATCAAGAGGCGATTTTTCCCTGTCCAGAAAATAATCATCAAGTGAAATGGGGAGGGAGTGTATGTTGTTTACCGCAAGCTGCACGGAAAGGCGCTTTATGGTAGTTGTTTTCCCGGAAGCGGAAGGACCTGCAACAAGTATAATTTTTATTTTTCTGTTATTTTTGATTTTGTCGCATATCTGTATTATCTTTTTTTCGTGAAGAGCTTCAGCCACTTTTATTGCCTCGGAAATATTTCCGTTTATACAGATATTATTGAGGTCACTTACCGTTCTTACTCCTATAATCTTGTTCCATTCTTTTGTTTCCATGTAAGTCTTAAACAGGGAGGGGTTGGGGGGAATTTTTGGTGTCAGGTCCGGTTTTTCAGGGTCGGGAAATACAAGTATAAAGCCTTTATTATATAACTGGAGATCGAATATCCGGGCAAATCCGGTATGGGGAAGCATAGGCCCATAGGATATGTCTGAAAATCCCGCACAGGTTACAATTCTCGTGTCAGGACCTTTAAGGGTTTCGAGAAGTTTTACTTTCTGCGGATACCCCAGTTTCATAAAAAGCTTTATGGCTGATTGTTTGGGATAAAGCTCGTGGATAAAAGGAATTCTTTGATTTATTATTTCGCGCATCCTGTTTTTGATTTTTTTGAGCGCGGAATCCGTCATTTTTATTTTTGGGTCTCCGAAGTCATAGTAATAACCGTTTGATATGGATTGTCCGATTTCCAGCCGGCTTTCCGGAAAGAGGGCTTTTACCGAAGCATGAAGTATGAACGAAAGGCTGCGCCTGTAAACCGAAGCGCCCACTCTGTCCTTATAACTGATAAGTTCGACAACAGAGTCTGTTTTGAGCTTATAATCAAGGTCGAAAAGGCAGTTGTCTATTATGGCGGCGATAGGCGGCGGAGACAGCCTTATGCCTTTTTCCTCAAGAATCCTGAAAATAGGCTTTTTTGATTTTACCTGAATACTTTTTTTAAAGTCGCTGCCTGTAAAAGTAATTTTCATTGTCCCCATTCCCATTTCTCTATTATATCAGTTTATCCTAAAATATTAAAAAGTTCCAATCAAGAAAACATGTTTGTCTTTGAGTACTCAATGTGTTATATCTATTCCATTAAAGACGGGATATATTTTATGCCAGAAAAAAGCAAATATAAGTTCACTCCGGTTTTGGGATGGTCCGTAAGCAGATACGACACGTTTAAAAAGTGTAAACGGCAGTATTATTATCAGTATTACGGCAAATACGATAAAGAGGTAAGCCAATCAAAGATAAATTTCCTGAAATATCTTACAAGCATTCCTTTGGAAATAGGGAATGTTGTCCATGACGTGATTGCGGTCCTTCTTAACCGGCTGAAAAAAACACAGGAGCAGCTTGATGTTGAAAGATTTATAGATTTTTCGAGCCGCGAATCCGAAAAGCAAATCAAAAGGAAAGTTTTTTTTGAAACATATTACAGTATAAGAGAGAAAATTCTGGTTTCTGATTTGTATCCAAAGGTTGAAACCTGTCTTAAATCTTTTTTAAACAGCAATTGGAAAAATTGGGTTTTTTCTGAAGGGATAAAAAACAGCGATAAGTGGATTATAGAGCCTGGAGATTTTGGCGAAACCAGGGTTAACGGCCTTAAAGCTTATCTTAAAGTAGATTTTTTATTTCCGAAAGACGGGAGATTCGTCGTTCTTGACTGGAAAACCGGGAAAAAAGATGTAGACAAGCATGAAAACCAGCTTATAGGGTATGTTTATTACGCAATGATGAAGTTCGGATTTTATCCCCACGCGGATAAGGTTGACGCATATATTATTTATCTGGGAGAAGACTATAATGAATTAAAAGCGGTCATAAATGAGTATGATATCTCCCGCTTTGAGGACAAGACTAAGGAAGAAACAGAAAATATGTATAAGTATTGCGGTGACATTGAAAATAATATTCCCGTAGGGAAAGATGAGTTTAAGATGACGGACAACCTGAATATTTGCAGGTTTTGCAATTATAAAGAATTATGCGGGAGAAATTAGGTTAAGGATGAGCACAGGAAGTTAAGTAAGTGTTTTTCACTCATTCCCGTCCCGCCAAAGGCAGGACTGTGATGCTGTCGCTGAGATAAAAAAGCTCCCGAATCCGTGTCAAAATACTTACTTAACTTAGCAAGCAGGTGTAGCTTAAAAAGAGATTGAATTAAGTTTGGGTTGAAGATGAGGTTCACGCTGAGGTCCGGGCACAGGCGTGTGGACAAAATCTCATAAATGTTTTATCCACGTTCCGCGGACACGCCCGCTTCGCGAACGGGAAAGGTTGAAAGGTTTTTGTGAAAACAAGGAAACTGGGAAGTTCAGATCTTAATTTAAGTGTAATCGGCCTTGGAGCATGGGCGATTGGAGGTTCGGGATGGGCTTACGGCTGGGGAGACCAGTCCGATAAAAATTCAGTTGAAGCCATTAAAAGAAGCCTGGATTTGGGAGTGAACTGGATAGACACGGCTCCGGTTTACGGTTTGGGACATTCCGAAGAAATAGTGGGAAAAGCAATTAAGGGCTTAAGGGATAAGTTTTATATAGCTACAAAGTGCGGGCTCATATGGGACGCGAAAGGCAAGTTAGGGTATGATTTATCCGCGCAAAGCGTGAAAAAAGAAGTGGAAAACAGTCTTGCGAGATTAAAAATAAGTTACATAGATCTTTATCAGATTCACTGGCCTTTTCCCGATGACAAAATTGAAGAGGCATGGGAAGAGATAATGAGGCTTAAGGATGAAGGCAAAATAAGGTATGGGGGAGTGTCTAACTTCAATGTGCCGCAGATTCAGAGAATCTTGAAAATAGGGCCTGTTGTGTCGCTGCAGCCGCCTTATAATATGTTAAACAGGGCAATTGAGAAGGATATAATCAATTTTTGCGCGGATAGTAATATCGGAATTGTCGCATATAGTCCGATGTCCTGCGGACTCTTAACCGGTAAATATGACGGGGCTAAAATAAGCTCTCTTCCTGAAGATGACTGGAGGAAAAAAGAAAACGGCGAGTTCAGAGAACCCAAACTGGAAGTCAACCTGTGGCTGATAGAAGAATTGAAAAAAGTTGCTGATAAACTTGATATTACCGTTGCCCAATTGTCGCTTGCCTGGGTGATTAACAGGGAAGCTGTTACAGCGGCTATCACGGGGACACGCAATAAGAAGCAAATAGAGGAAACCGCTCCGGCGTCCGGGATAATTCTTAGCGTGGCTATAATGGACAGAATCGGGAAACTTCTCAAAATCAGGGATGAAAAACTGGGAATCATACATGAACCCAGGAAAAGTTTGCCAAGAAAATATAAAGGGGAATAAGGAGAAAAAAATAATGACAGGTAAATTTATTGTTTTATCGGGTATTTTACTGCTGTTTGTTTGCATGCCGGGTGCTTTTTGCGATGATGATAATGTAGTTTCGGAATCCGTAAAAAGTGTCGGTAACCTTGTTGTGGAAACCACCAAAGCCGTCGGCAATGTCCTGGAGACTACGGCCAAAACATTTGATCCGGACGAAAACACGGATGAAGGGAACAAAGGTTATATAATCAGGTATTCCGATAGCAATAAGCGCTCGAAAGAGATAACACAGACCGTTTCCGAAGATAAATTCTCCGGGCAGGAATACCGCGGCAAACTCACAACAGGCGCGTATAACGGAAAATAACTTTTATTTCTTTATTTTTAAGTTGCTTTTATATCCCCTGACTCCCGGCACAGACATTATTGTATGCTGGATTTTTTCTTTCTGTTCCAGCGAATCCACATTTCCGCTGATGGTTACAATGCTGTCTTTTACCAATATATCCAATTCTCCTACGGGAACTATATCGGCTTTTCTTAAGGCCTCCGTGACGTTATCCTGAATATCTTTGTTGGAAATAACATTTATTTTGCTGCTGCCGAAATTGGTTCCTGTAGAGACTTTTTCCTGAAGAGATGACTCTTTCTCTCTTTTTGCCCTGGATTTGTCTGCGCAATAAGCGGACGAAAAGGCAAATACTAAAACCAGGAAGAAAATAATGTGCTTCATAATAACCTCCTATTGTTTGTAAGGCAGTATATATCTTCCCGTTTATAATTGCAAGTTAGTTGATGACTATAAAATTACGATTTGATATCATTTATAGATTATGAAACAGCTTTTTCTGCAATTTGGAGATAGTAATTTTATAAGAGCTTTTTTTGATCCCATTGTCCATGAGCTTAACAAAAAGGAGCAGGCGGGTTCCGTAATAGTTATACAGCCGCACCGTTCGGGAAGGGTCAAGGAACTGCAGAACCAGAGTAATCTGTATACCCTGGTGCTCAGGGGAAATTCCAAAACGGGCCGTATCGATAGAAAAGAAATAATTAACTGCATATCCGAATCAATAAATCCCTATGTTGATTATAAAAGTTTTTCAGAGCTTTATAAGAGAGACGATCTGCGTTTCATAATCTCGGATGATAAATCGGATAAGTGCCATGCCGAACCCAACGAGCAGATCACGGCAAAACCGCCGGAAAATATTGCCGGTAAAATAGCATTATTCCTTTTTAAGAGGTTTAAGCACTTTAAAGGGAATAGCGATAAGGGAATGATATTGCTTCCATGCGAAGATACCGGCAACAACGGGGAATTGTTGAAAAATTCGGTCATTAAAACGGCAAAATACTGGTGTCTTGGCGAAGGATTCCTTAAATGGCTGAATACAAGTTGTTTTTTTCTTTCTACGGTGTGTGACAGGATGGTGACGGGTTTCCCTTTCGGGGAAGCGGAGCGTATTAAAAGGGAAATGGGGTATTCCGACCGTTTAATACTTGAGGCCGAACCTTTTTACCGGTGGGTAATCAAAGGACCTAAGAAGCTCGCCAAAGAAATACCCTTTATTAAGCCCTATTTGAATGTTCTTTATACGGATGATATTTCTTATTATTATGAGATAAGAGAGAAAATTTATAAGGAAACTTTGACTTTTGTCTATCTGCTGAAGACCCTGCTTAACGCGAAAAATTTTTCGGAAATATGCAATAACAGGATTTATTCAAAATTTATTAAAAATATGGTTTTTCATGAGATTCTGCCATCCGTTAAAGAAGTGGGGGAAAAACACATCAAAGATTCCGAAAATATTATCGAGAGGCTGAACAACCCTTATATAGGCGATGGAAAGTCATTTGTTTTAATAAACGGGAGCATAAGCCCGGCGCGTGATTTTCTGGAAACAGTAAGACAGTATATGGCGAATACGGGAAGAGCGCCTGTCCATCTGATTTTCTCTTTTGCTTTGAGGATATATTTCTGCAGCAAAGATAAATATGTCAAAGACCTGGCGTCAAAAGATGTTTTTGTGAGATTTTTGAATAAGATGTGGAAAGTGGCGGGTAAATCCACAAAAGGCATTCAGCTAATGAGCAGAAAGATAATTGATTCCAAATTGGTATGGGAGCACGAAGATACGAAAGACATAAAGGTTATCGGGAGATTATTACAGCTTTTTATTATTAATCTTACGAGGTTTGGCCCCGGAAAATCCATTGAGAGGATTATATTAAGAAAAAAGGGAAGGGAATAAAATGACAAAGTCGCACAGCATGTTAAAGAACGGTAAATATTTATTGTTGATTTTTATGGTTTTTGCGTGTAATAAGGATTGCCTTTCAAAGCAGGCGTACACCGAAAAGGAAAAAAGGGAAATTATAATTGAGTGTTATGAGATAGGCATTAGCGAATATCAATCCGGTAATTACAGCGCGGCAAAATCTGAGTTCGATAAAATATTAAAGTTTGATCCGGATAATAAAAAAGCTCAAAGATACGCGCTTAAGTGTGAGGAGAAAATCAAACCCGAAAACGTTGAAGATCAGGATGGAACGGTAAAAACCGGCGAATCCGGCGAAGTGATTGCCGAATCCGATGCCATAGAGGAGATTGCGGAAGGGGAAGCTCCGGATGATATATCAGTTAGCGATGGGGAAGATAGTGCAGCGCCCGGGGAAACTTCCGAAGAAGTTATGCTTTCGGTTCAAACAGCCAAACTTATAGATGAAGGTGTAAGCTGTTATAGAAACAATGAGTATGAAAAAGCGAAAGAGATTTTTGAACAAGTCCTTTCTTCAGACAGTTCGAATAAAAAAGCGAAGAGATATATTAAAAGGTGCGATGACAAGATAGCGAAAAAAGAAAGGATCAGAGAAAAAGAAGTGGCAAGGCAGAAAAAGGAAGAAGAAAAAAGAAAAGATCCGGCGGAAAGAACAGCGTTAAATGAGGAATCCAAACAGTTGGCCTCTTCCGTTGACAGGGAAAAGGATGTGAAAGCTGAAACTGCTTCTGCCGAAGTTGCTTTAAATCCTGAAGATGCCGATAAGCTTTATAAAGAAGCTTTGCTTGAATACAGGAAACAAAATTACAAAAAAGCTATTGAAATGTTCAGGGAAGTACTGGAAAGAGATCCCGATAATGAAAAAGCCGGAAGAT